>CALXTJ010000014.1 GCA_944391375.1 uncultured Alphaproteobacteria bacterium | reverse complement strand
GAAAAATACAGCCCGATTTCAAACAGTAAGTAAGTGGGTACGGCCAGCATTAGCTGACTTACGATATCCGGCGGAGTTAAAACGGCGGCTATTATTAAAATAATCACAAAGACATACGGTCTTTTATCTTTAACGCTTTGATAACTTACAATCTTGCTTTTAATTAAAGAATAAGTAATAAGCGGAAATTGAAACATTACCCCGAAAATTATGCTAAGCCACAATGATAAACTGACAATATTGGAAATACCCAGCACCGCTTTTAAGTTATCATTGGCAAAACTTAAGCCGAAATTGATGATTAACGGTAAAATAAAAAATAAGCAAAACAGCACGCCAAAAATAAACAGACTTGCCGAACTTAGCACAATGGAACGGATAAGTTTTCGTTCATTATCATAAAGAGCCGGCAAAACAAACTGCCATATTTGATAAGCCATATACGGAAAGCACAATAAAATATCCAGAACTGCCGCAACTTTAATCTGTAAAATAAAAACTTCCATCGGCGAAAAATAATTAAGGGCAATATCATGATTGCCGATAAGCAACTTAATTAAAATATCAATAGCGTAAGGAGCCGCCAAAAACAGCGGAATAAAGGCTAAACCCAGAGCCGTAAAACAGCGAATTAAAACAGCCCTGAGAGCCTCCAGATGAGCCGAGAGTTTTTCGTCTTTGTCTTCCATGAATTATTTTTTTTCTTCTTTGTGCTCTTCTTCTTTGGCGGCATTTTCAACGGTCTTTTTTAAGTCGTTGGCTTCGTTTTCCAATAACTCTTTGGCTTTTTTATATTCATATTGAGCTTTACCCAGAGCTTTGGCTAATTCCGGTATGCGTTTACCTCCGAATAAAACCAATACCACCACCAATATCAGGATAATTTCCGTTACGCCTAATGACATTTTCTTTCCCCTTTTACAAAAGTTTTTGTTTTTGTACGGCAGTTACCGTTATGGCCTGCACCGGACATACATTTTGACAAGTACCGCATCCGATACATTCTTCATCGCTGATTATGGGGTATTGTCCTTTTTCTTTTTTAATAATCTGTTTGGGGCATTCTCTTGCACATAATCCGCATTTTACGCAAATATCGGTATTAACCACGGCCACCCCTATTTGCGTTTTTTGCTTTTGTGCCAAAGTTAATTTTTTAATAGCCCCTGACGGACAAACCTCCGAACAGCGATGACAATTATAATCACAAAAACCGTTTTGATAGTCAAGATGTATTGCCGGAAAATTATTATCGGCCTTTTTAATAATTTTCATCGGGCAATTAACTACACACAAATTACAGTTTAAGCATTTGTTGACAAAGCGTTCGGGAGTTTCTGCTCCGGCCGGTAAAATAACTTTTTTCAACTTTTGAGCCAAAGCTTTGGATAAATCCATTCCGCCTTTGGCCGCTGCGGCAAAAAAGGCCAGCACCGCACCGCCGATAAGTAAATTTCGCCTTGTTACATCAAATGCCGGCTCAGGCGTTTTAACGCTCTGATGCCCGTAATGTAAACTGTTAAAATGACAAGCATTTAAGCACCGTAAGCATTTAACGCAAGTTTCATTGTCTACGCACTTATTTTTAAAATCAATACTTCCGGTCGGGCATTTTTTAGAACATAAGCCGCAAGATACACATTTATCACTGTCAATATACACCTTATTGTAAGCGTATTTGGCAAGCAGCCCCAAAATGGTGCCTACGGGACAAATATCGGCACAAAAGATGCGTCCTTTCCACAAAACAAGCAAGGCAATAACGGCAACTATCGCTAAGCCTAACGGAGTTTTGCTCAAAGCCGAACCGCTTATGGTGTAAGGATCTAAAAAGCGTAAAATATAGGCTGTGCCGCCGACTAATAAACCTAAAACTACGGCAGCAATCAGGTATTTGTAAAAATAATGCTTTTGCGGATTTAATTTACGGCGAAATACCAAACCGCACAATTCTTGAAAAACACCTAAAGGACATAAAAGCGAACAGTAAAACCGCCCGAACAGCAAGGTCATTAACACCACTAAGCCAAGCAAAATCAGAGCAGCTAAAGAAAAGTCCGCAAAAGTTCTTTGCAATAAGGCCATAAATTGTAAATCAAAAATCTTTAACGGATAAAAAGCATTGGTAAAAACGGCAACAGATAAACCAAATACTATTGCCGCAATACCGAGCCTTAAAAAATAAGCATATTTCTTCACAGGTCTACAATCCTAAATTATCAATCCAATCACTTAACCCGCTCATGGAATTTCCGTAACCTGTCCACGGATTGGGCTCCATTAAACAACCTTTGCATTGAGCCGCCATATCGGTAATGGTGTTTTGTTGCCCGCCGCCCCCGTGAGTTACAAACGGAATAACTTTTTTACCGGATAAATCGTAATTTTGTAAAAAGCTGCTGACTTGCGGAGTAATTGTTCCCCACCAGTTAGGCGAACCTAAAAAGATTACATCATAATCGGCAATATTGTCAATTTTTGAAGTAAGTTTAGGTCTGTAACCTTGTAAAATTTCTTTTTTGGCTTGAGTTGTCATTTGATGATAATCTTCCGGATATGTCCCTTCGGTGGTAATTTTAAATAAATCGCCGCCGGTTTGTTTTTGAATAGCCTGAGCCACCTGTTCGGTGTTGCCGCTGTATGAATAATAAGCAATTAAAATCTTGGGACTTTTCATTTCCGTACCTTCAACCTCCTCAATACTTTGAGCTTTTGCATTATGCAACACAAACAATGAACAACAAGCCATGGTTATGGTTTTTAACAGAGCTGATTTAAATTTTTTCATCAAATTTTCCTTTCTTTAAATTTCAATAATTTCATAATTACGATTACCCATTTTGAGCTTATCCATATATTTCAATTGATGCAAGCCCTCACGGGATTCTATGCGTTCAATAATATCTTTATTATCTTTTTCGGGCAAGGCGTAGACCATATCAACAGAGGCTTGATCAACCGCCAAAATATCGGTAGATGCCAAAATACCGATGTCCGGACAGGTGGGTTTGGCACCGTGTGCATCACAGTCACAATCCACGGAAATATTTTTTAAAACATTTATATAGGTAATATTTTTACCAAAATGGTCGGTTATGGCTTTGCCGCCTTCAACCATTCTTTCCAAAAACTTTTTGCCTATTTCCCAGCCGGAGCCGTGAATCTGGGCTTTACCGACTTTACCGGAAGCACAACCGATGGCAATATTTTTTAACGAACCGCCGAAACCGCCCATGGCATGTCCTTTAAAATGGGTATAAACTACCATGGAATCATAATTTTCTATATTTTTACCGACGGCAACTTCTTTTAATTGCTTACCGCCTTTTATGGGCAAATTAACATCACCGTCGGCATCCATAATATCCACGGGGCAAAAAGTCCAACCGTTGATTTCTAAAACTTTTTTATGACTAACGGTTTTTTGCCGCAAACTGCCGTACAATACATTACATTCCACAATGGTACTGTCGGGAATTTCGGCCTGTAAGGCTTGAGCCAGTTCTCTTGGCAACAAATTAGGCCCGTTCGGCTCACCGGTATGGAGCTTAATAGCCACTTTACCTTTAATATCCTGATTAACTTTATTATAAATTTTTACCAAACTTTCGGGGGTAATTTCTTTGCTAAAATAAACTTTGGCTTTTTCTTTGGCTTGCGAAGAACTGATTTTTAGGCCCGCACCCAAAGCTCCGACAAGCAAAGCTCCGGCAGATAATTTACAAAAATCGCGTCGTTTCATGTCTACCTCCTTGATATATTGTAAGTTAATTGTTAAAGGGGACTCTAAGTCAAGCACTTTTTTACAAAACTCAAAATATTTTTTACGAATAAAAATTTTCCTTGACTTAGAGCTAACTTTAAGTGTTAGCATAAAAATAGAATCTGAATTCGGTAATTATTTGAAAGGAACTTATCATGACTGAAAATAAAGTTTTTTACTATCATTTTGATAAAGTAAATGCCTGGTTGGTGCTTAATGCGGTTTTATCCATTGTTTTGGTGCATTGTTTATATAAATGTCCGTGCTTGTGGTATTGGTGGCAAACCCAAGTGCTCGGCGGAGTTGCGATTGTTTCATGGCTATTGTGGGGATACAAGCATTTATTAAAGCATAAATTGGCGGTTTTTGATAAAGATACCGTTACCATAGACCATTGCCGTCCGCTATTGTGGAAAGATGTGGAGAGTGTTGAAAAAAAAGAAGTAAGATGCTGGTTTAAAAAATATCCGGTACTGGTATTTAACTTAAAACAAGGAGCGGATTATCAATATAATTTTTTACAAAGGCACAACTGCGGATTTACACCGTTTTCTTTACCTTTATACAACATTGTTAAGCCCGAAGATATTGAGGAAATGAAAGAGCTTATAAAACAAAAAGTTAAAAACATCAAAGACTAAAAGTACAACGCAGGAAGCCCGATAATCAAACTACCGGGCTTCTTTTAGTCTTCATATTTCTCAACATTATCCAGTTGAGAGATGTCTGCCACATCATAAATATCCGCAGAATTCTCATCTACAAAATATTTATCATTGACAACATAGCCAAACACCGCCCGCAAACCGTCCTTTAAATACAAGCCGGTGGCGGGGTAAACATTTTGGGCAGTAATGTTATATCTGTTACACACGCCCTTAATAAGAATTTCTTTTTTCATAATTATTTTTTTATAAATCGGAGGTTAAACCATTTCTGTTAAAAGTCAATACATTGCTTTCTTTTAATCCGATTCGCTTATAAAACAAACAGCGGTAGAAAATTTCTTGCCGCTGTTTAGTGTAGCTTAACGCAGTTCAAACTGGTCTTTGCCGACGCCGCAAAGCGGGCATACCCAATCTTCCGGCAAATCTTCAAACGGAACATCGCCGTCATAAACATAACCGCATACGATGCAAGTCCATTTTTTTTCTT
This sequence comes from uncultured Alphaproteobacteria bacterium, assembly GCA_944391375.1. Classification (GTDB taxonomy): domain Bacteria; phylum Pseudomonadota; class Alphaproteobacteria; order RF32; family CAG-239; genus CAAFZY01. The sequence continues at coordinate 22,435 of CALXTJ010000014.1, read as the reverse complement.
CCATAGTTTTTTCTCCTTTTGGTTGGTTGTTAATTTCCGAAGGTACTTGTCCGGTTTTACGATACCTTTCAAATGCCTCCATTACTTTGTTTTTAAATTCATCACGATACATTTTGTAAGTCAACGGCTCATCATTACGATAATCAAACGCTTCCTTAACTTCGGCAATAAATAATGTATGGCTTTTATAAATATGTTTGTCCGTAACTTTTAAAACAATTTTGGCCAAAGACTGCGGAATATACATATTGCCGTTAATTTCAAGGCCTCGTACCAATTTCCATTTATCAACCGTTTTGCTGCTTTGAAAACCAAAGTTTGCCACTACAAACGGATTGACATCTGCCGGCAAAACGCTTAATGCACACTCTCCGGTTTTAAGAATAACCTCTTTGGTATAGCTGTTATTCATGCATGAAACCACTAGCAAATTAGGCTGAATGGCCACTTGTGACACCGCATCAACCAAAGAGCCGACATAACGATTTTGGTCTTTGGCCGATAGCACATACAACCCGTTAGATATGGCAAATAAAGCGTCTTGTTGCACTTATAATTCCTTTCCTTAAAAATCTTCGCCTATCATAATCACTTTACATCACATTGTAAATATATAATCGCTGTTTGTTAAAACTCAAATTATTGTTGACATTAAATTCCCGATGTATTACATATAGGGTATAGGGGTATAGAGTATATGAGGAGAAAAATAATGTCGTTTTGCTGTAACGAAGAAGAAAAGACAAAGCTGTCGCAGCGGCTCAACCGCATAGAAGGCCAAATTCGCGGTATCAATAAAATGATACTTGAAGACCGCGAGTGTATGGAGGTTTTAAATCAGATAACATCCTGCCAATCCGCTCTTAAAGGAGTATGGAAGGAAGTGGTAAGAGGCCACTTGCAAAACTGCATAAGCGAGGCTCTAAAAACCGACAAAGACAGCCGGACCTTAATTAACGAACTTGTAGAACACTTAGATAAAATAAAATAAAAATAGGACTAAAGACCATGAATAACGAAGTTTTAAAAACCAAAACCTTACTGGTGATAGCGGTTACCTTACTGACCATGATTGCCGAAATCAGTTTCGGATTTATTACCAAATCCATGGCCTTAACCGCCGACGGTTTTCATATGGGAACGCACGCCCTGGCCTTATTTATTACCCTTTTGGTATGCCTGGTCATTGCCAGATATAAAGATAAAGAAGATGTTTTAAATGCCCTCGGCGGATATACCAGTGCTTTATTTTTGGGAGCGACCTCAATCGGTATTATTTATGAATCGGTAAGTCGTTTTATAAATCCGCAGACCATTTCCTTTAATGAAGCCATTTTAGTAACGGTTGTTGGGTTAATTGTTAATTTAATCTGCATTTTCATTATGTCAGACGGTCATGGGCATCATCACTTACACGCTCATCAACATCAACCCGAACACCATCATAAAGAAAATTTAAATTTCAAGGCCGCTTATTTGCATATTTTGGCCGATGCTCTCACTTCGGTTATGGCCATTTTGGCATTACTCTGCGGTAAATATTTCGGCTGGGTATTTTTTGATCCGTTAATAGGTTTAATCGGGGGATTGATTATTCTAAAATGGTCGGTTGATTTAATAAAAAGCTCCTTTAACATACTAATCGGTGCACCTTGTATTAAAAAAGACTGACAAAAATAAAAAATAAGTTATATTGAGGGTAAGTTAAAAAACAAAGAGGCAAAAGATGAAAAAGCCATTTAAGAGTTGTTTAGTTTTGGAAGGCGGCGGCAAACGGGGTATCTATACTGCCGGAGTTTTGGATGTGTTGTTGGAAAACAATATTATAACCGATGCCGTAATCGGGGTTTCGGCCGGAGCCATTCACGGTTGCTCGTATGTATCCGGACAAATCGGTCGCAGTATTCGTTACAATTTAAAATATAACGACGATTATCGTTTCATGAGCATAAAATCGTGGTTTAAGACCGGTAACTTGGTAGATACCGACTTTGCCTACCATGAACTTCCGGAAAAGTTGGATGTGTTTGATTATAAAACTTTCAACGATTCGCCTATACAATTTTATGTAACCTGCACCAACATACAAACCGGCAGAGCCGAATATATTTTATGTCCGACCATGGAAGGAAAATATATGGATTATCTGCGAGCTTCCGCCTCATTACCGTTTTTTTCGCAAATTGTTAAAGTTGACAATCTGGAGCTTTTAGACGGCGGAATTGCCGACAGCATTCCATTACGAAAAGCCATTGATTTGGGCTTTCACAAGAACATTGTTGTTCAAACCCGACCGAAAGGATATTTTAAAAAACCTTCTAAATTTGGTTGGTTGGGCAAGCTCGTATACGGTAAATACCCCAGGTTTATTAAAGCGTTGAAAAACCGATATGCCATGTACAACCGAGAACTAGCCTTTCTTTACAGCCAGGAAAGAGGAGGAAGAGCTTTTGTTATAAGGCCGAGCAAGCACATCAAAATCGGCCGCATGGAAACCAATCCGGCAGTAATCAAGCAGATGTACGAACTGGGCCGCCTTGATGCTCTGCAAAACTTAGATAGAATCAAAAAATATTTACATTTGAAAAAAAATCAGTCTTCAATATCTGCCTCATAGGCATAGACGATTTTGCTGTCTTCTTCGTTTTCGGTATTGCTGATTTCGCAAACCAGTAGTTTGTCGGCATCAATCAGGCTGTCAAAAATATCATCCGGAACGCCGTCCAGTACAATACTTTCGTTTTCGGAACGATACAATTCCGCCGAACCGTTTTCGGCATCTAAAACTATGCGGGTATCTTCGGCAGGAGGCGTATCTCCGGCATAAAGAAGAAGCATAACTTCATCTTCGTCATTTACCACAAAATCATAAGTTGCGTTTTTATCCATTTTAATCTCCTTTAATATGATTATGTGTATCATATTAAATGTAAATATTTACTTTACAAGCCTTTCTTCGGAAATGTTGATATAATTTCAAAAAATGCTGAAATTATTTTTATAAACATGTATAGTAACGGCGAAAGGAAATAAATGTCCGTACTGTTAGACCGAATAATCAACTTTTTTAAGTGGCCGATAGCCGTTTATATGCTGATATCATTACCGGCTTTTTATTTATCGGCAGATTTTTTTAGTTTTACCAACTTTAAGACCGCAGCTCTCGTTGCCGGCTTTTTTATGTACTATATGGCAAGGACCATGGCCGATTCGTCGGTAAAAACATCCATGCAGATTATTGCCCACGAGCTGACACACTCCTTTTTTGCTTTACTGACTTTTCACAAGGTGGAGCATATTCGCCTTGATCCTGATAACACCGGCGGAGAGATGGGCTTTAAGGGCGAAGGCAATTGGCTGATTGTAATTGCTCCTTACTTTTTTCCGTTATTCGGCTTTTTCTACATGATAATTATGGGCTTATTGCCGCAAAATTTGATATTTAACGGCATTTTGGGTTATTTTTTAGGGTACCATACCGATACGGTAGGTTCGCAAATCCATGACAAACAAACCGATTTGCCCAAAGTTACTTATACTTTTTGCTGGTTATTTCTACCCGGAGCCAACTGCTGGGTAATCGGCAGTTTTCTGGCCTTTAACAGCCGTGGTTGGGAGGGCGTAAAGATATATTTTGACTTAATCAATCACTTAAATCTGCAAAATTTTAAGTATCTGATAAATTTAGTATTTTAAAATTCAAGTTGTACTTTATCTGCGTCCAAAATAACTTCCTTGCCTATGGGCAAAACATAACGACCATGAATATGCCCATACGGAAAATCGGATATTACTGGAACATTTAAGTCGTTTACAAAATCACTTATTATTTCCTCCACGGTGCCATCGCCTTCATCGGCTTCAGGGCATTTGGTAAATTTTCCGAAAACAATTCCCTTTATCTTGGAAAAATTTTTCTGATATTTAAGTTGCGTAAGCATATTTTCCAAACGATAAGTTTTTTCACCGACATCTTCCAAAAGTAAAATTTTATTTTGTAGGTCAGGAAAGTAAGCACTGCCGCACAAACTGCATAAAACGCTTAAGCAACCGCCGACCATAATGCCTCTAGCTTTACCGCCTCTTAAATATGTTCCTTCCTGAACGGTTTGTTTAGCCAAATTAAAAACATTAAGCAAAGAATGAGCCGTAACCTCATCCAAATCCGGAGTTTTAAAATCGTAAATCGGCAAAAATCCGGTATACGAAACATTACCGGTTTTAGCATACACGGCATTTTGTAAAGCCGTTGAATCGCTTAATCCGAAAATTGGTTTAGGATTTTTTTTAATTAACTCATAGTCAAGCTTATCCAACACTTTAACGGCACCAGCTCCGCCCCGAGCACAAAAGATTGCCTTAATGTCCTCTCCGGCAAAAGCCTGATTGATATCTGCCGCTCTTTGTTCATCGGAACCTCCCATATACCGATAACGAGCAAAAACATTTTGCATAAAAACAACTTCAAGACCTTGCCGTTTGAACCAATTTAGCCCGTTTTGCAACGATTCGCTCTCAATAAAACCTGATGGAGCAACAATAGCAATTTTATCACCTTTGTTTAGCATCTGCATTTTATTTTTCTCCGATGGTGCTGTTAATATCATCTATAATTTGTTGGCAAAATACCGGTAAAGAATTGTCACGAGCCCCCATAATAACGATTCGGTCACCGGGCTTGGCAATTTTGCATAATACTTCTTTTATTTCTGCCTTTGTATTGTAAAATTCGGCATTAAGACCTAAAGAAACGGCATAATCAATTAAATCTTTGGAGGAAATATCCCTGGTAACCGTTCCTCCGGCATAGTAAATTTCCGGCATAAACAACTTGTCTTCTTTTTGCAAAGTATCGGCAAAGCTTTTCATAATTTGCCTGCCCATCATTCGCATAGGAGCAAAACCGTGCGGTTGAAACATAATTAACAGCCGCCCCTCATAATCTCGTAAAGCTTTAGCCGAAGCATATACTTTATCGGGATTATGTGCAAAATCATCTATCAAGGTGATATTATTGTCGGTAACCCCGATAATATCCAATCTTCTTTTAGTGCCTGAAAAACCTTCCAAAACTTTGGCAGCTTGGAGCTTATCAATTCCGAGCAACGAGCACGCAGCTACGGCAACAGCAGCATTGGCGGCATTAAATTCACCGATAAGTTTTAAACGGAAAACATGTCCCTCCAGCTTATATTCCAAACCGTTAGGTAAAGGTTTAATGTTCGTTACATAAACATCGGCATCAGGATTTTTAACCGAAAAAGTCACAACATTTTGATTAACCGTAAGCAAATCCTCGGAATTTTTACAATCCCGATTAACCACGGCCCCGCCCTTGGCTTTTTTAACAAAATCAGTAAAAAGTGATTTTAATTCATCCACATTTTTATGGTCCAGACCGATGTTATTAACCACGGCAATAAAGGGATTGTACTTTTCAATTGAACCGTCGCTTTCATCGGCCTCTACCACACAGATATCACCGCCATTTAAAATAACATTGGGAATTCCCTTATGGTCAAGATAGTTTTTAAGCAATCCGCCGTTAATAACCGTCGGCTTTTTGTTAAGTTTATCCAAAATATAACCAATCATGGCGGTCACGGTAGTTTTACCACTGGTACCCCCCACGGCAACAGAGTAACGATAATCGTTAAATATTTCTGCCAGCAAATCGGAACGCTTTTTGATGGTAATGTTTTTTTCCAGAGCCTTTTTAATATCGGCAATTGAATCCTCAACCGCAGTTGACACATACAAACAATCCAAATCATCGGTTACCATTGAACCATCTTGCGGAAAGATTTTTATTCCGACACTCTCCAGAGCTTTTTTATTAGCTTCATCTTTACCGTTATCAAAACTCCTGTCCGAGCCTCTGACTTCAATATTTTTGGCATTCAAAACCTGAGCCAAAGCACTCATACCGCTGCCGGAAATTCCGCAAAAACCGACTTTTTTCATTTATTACAGTCCTTACAAAAATCATAAAGCGTTATATAATTCTTCCAACTCTTTTTTACCGGCTCGTAAGTCTTTATAATCAACCACAATATAAGTCTGATTATCTCCGTCGGCATAAAGAGCCAGAGTTACACCGGTATTACCGTTTTCAAAAGTGGCGTATAATGTTGCCTCTCCGCTGACCAGTTTTTGTAAAAACCCCGGTTCACCGATTTGCATTTCCCGTGTTGTTGTTTGCGGGCTTTGTGTACCGTCGGCATTGGTAACGGTTTCATCCACATTAACCATTGCCGGAGTGTAAAATTCTTGGGCATTACCGTATTTTTTATCAAGCAGCTTATAATACTTTTCAAACTCCTTAAGGCCTTGCGAAGCGGAACTATCGTCATCCAAAAACTTACCGTAAGCAGCGATTCGCCATAAAGCATCGTTCTCACCGAAACTCAAATCAACCTCTCTGAAATCGGTAACCGGATTAGGTAAATTGGTAGCCTTATAAGAATTAGGCATATCCTTTATTTCAATAGGAGTTAAAAACACCTTCAAATATTTAATTTCATCAACGCTAGCCAGCCATTTTAAGCCCAAAGGAGCCGGATCACGAATAACCGTAGCCGGTTTTTCTACCTCTTTTTTCTCTACTTTTTTCTTTTGATTTTCAATAGTTAAGACCATCGGCTTACTGTCTAAAATTTTACCGGCCTCAAAGCGTCCGCTCTCACTTTGTTTTTCTTGTTTTAATTCTTCCGAAACAATCAAATCATCAAAAAATGTTCCCTGAGCATAAACTCCGCCGGAGAGCATTACAAAACAAATACAAGAAGTCGCAAAAACTTTTTTCATAAACTTTCCCCTTGAAAATGTTAAAGAAAAAAATTGAACACTGTTCATTTTTGTTGTATTGTTGTTATTATACAATCAATTTATTAACTAAAATATAAGATTAAAAATGAACAAAGACAACATTCAGGAAAATTTAGTCAACAAAGGCCGCGAACTCATTAAAGAAAAAGGTGCCGAATTTTTAACTGCCCGTAAATTATCGGAAGCTTCGGGCTATTCGGTCGGTACCATTTACAATCAGTTCGGAAACATGGATAATTTTATACTTATCCAAAATTACCTTACTTTAGACAGTCTGTATGCACGCTTATCGCAAATGCAGGCTTCGGGCACACCTTATCAACGGCTTAATTTATATACTAGAGAATTTATCAATTTTGTATTGGAAAATAAAAATTTATGGTTTTTGGTACACAACTTCCACTTACACAACAACAACCGCCGATTTTCCAAGATATATCTGCGTCGCGTTGTGCAAATAACTCAGTTAATGGAAAACGCTTTTAAGGCACTGTTTCCCGACATTCCGTTGCCGGAGAGAATTTTATCTTTACAAGTTTTATGGTTATCACTGTTTTCCTTAAGCTCTTTTTTAACCACCGATGCTTTGGACAGTTTTAGCAAAATCAACAAAAACAGCTTGTGTGAGCTGTTATTAAACACCTATCTTGCCGGTATTAAGGTATTGGAAAAGACACAATAATGGATTTTATAAAATTACTCACATATAAAGCACAAACGATTATTGGCAATCCCGAAATATTGGAATTTATTGTCAATAACCGATTTTTGCTGATTTTTCTGGTTATTGTACTGTTAAAATTAAAATATGCGACATATTCAAGTCTATGGATGAGTTCGCTGATTAACATACCGGGCACGGTTTTACATGAAGGCATGCATTTTTTAATAGGCTTATTTTTCAATGCCTACCCCACCAAGTTTGATTTATGGCCGAAAAAGGACGGATTCGGTAACTATGTAATGGGCAGCGTCGGATTTAGAAACATAACTTTTTATAATGCACTTCCGGCGGCCATGGCTCCTTTATTGTTACTGCCGATAGGTTATTATTTTAATCGGTGGTATTTTAATAATGTAGACATAACCCTTTTAAATTATCTCGGATATATTTTACTGCAAACCGTAATCATAGAAAACGCCGTACCCTCAACAACCGACTTCAAGGTTGGATTTTCCTACCCTTTAGGATTGCTGTTGTACGGCTGTATTCTGACTTTTGCCGTAATTTATATTTTATAAATTTTGCCAGTTGATCAGATGATTTAATAAGGCATCAACAAAATCGGCCCGACGATTTTGATAATCCAGATAATAAGCATGTTCCCAAACATCTATGGCCAGTAACGGATATAAACCGTAAGCTAACGGGTTATCAGCATTAGAGGTTTTCATAACCGCCAATTTGCCTTCGGCATTACGCAACAACCAGGCCCAACCGCTGCCAAACTGAGAGATAGCTGCATTTTTAAGTTCGGCTTTTAAGTTTTCAAAACTTCCGAAATCGGTAATAATATCCGCCAAGAGTTGTCCTTTGGGCTCTTTACCGCCGTTTGGGGCCAAGCAATGCCAAAAAAAGGCATGGTTCCAAGCCTGTGCCGCATTATTAAAAATGGCGGTATGTTTAGGATTACCGGCCGTAGCTTTAATAACTTCCTCCAAAGGCATGTTTTCAAATTCGGTACCGGATACCAATTTATTTAAATTATCAACATATGTTTTATGGTGTTTCAGATAATGAAACTCCATGGTGTTTTGTGAAATATACGGCTCTAAAGCGTTAAGTTCATAATCAAGTTTGGGTAAAGTAAACATGTCAATCTCCTTGAAAACGGTTATTTTTCACCAATATACTGTTGTGTTTGCCAAATTTCAATATGAATATTTATTAAGAATTATTAACAGGGCTTTAAAAAGATTCACAAATTAAAAATAAGAGTTTATAGTAAGAGCATAAATAAAAAACAACGGAAGGACAAAAAGATGAGAGTATTGTTAGTTGAAGACGATTATGCCGTTTCCCAAAGCATAGAAACCATGCTCAAAAAAGAGGGTATGATAGTAGATGCCACCGATTTGGGCGAAGATGGATTGGAAATAGGCAAACTATATGATTACGATATCATTATTTTGGACTTAATGTTACCGGACATGAACGGTTATGAGGTACTCAAGAGCTTACGAAATGCCAAAGTAAATACGCCGGTTTTAATTTTGTCGGGCTTATCCGAGCCGGATAAAAAGGTAAAAGGATTAGGTTACGGAGCCGATGATTACTTAACCAAACCGTTTGACAAGGCTGAATTATTGGCCAGAATTCAGGCCATAGTTCGTCGTTCCAAAGGACACTCCAATTCCATTATTAAGACCGGAGAAGTTGAAGTAAATTTGGACACCCAAACGGTAACCGTAAGCGGTAAATCCTTACATTTAACCGGTAAAGAATACGGAATTATGGAATTGTTATCTTTACGCAAAGGCTCAACTTTGAATAAAGACCAATTTTTAAATCATCTGTACGGCGGTATAGATGAACCGGAATTAAAAATTATTGATGTGTTCATCTGTAAACTGCGTAAAAAACTGGAAAAAGCTTCCGGCGGCAAAAATTATATTGAGACCGTATGGGGCCGAGGCTATGTTTTACGGGATCCCGATGAAAATAAGTAATCGTTAGGTTATTTAATCGTATATAAAAAAGATATCGCCTTAAAGGCGATATCTTTTTTGTTTCAAGCCGAATTCACAATTACTTGCGTTCTTTAACATCCATAACTTCCGGAGCTTTAGGCTTAGAGTTAAGGATTTGTTCGGTAACCGGTTTATAAACGGTTTGCTGCCACGGACTGGGCTTTTCATAGAGTTTTTCACAAATAGAAAGTCCGACACTGCGTAAAGCAATTTCCGTGGGCAGGAACAAATCCATACCCTTTTCGGTTTTTTGCGAACTATGAGCAACGCCGTTAATGGTACCGTGTTCATCAATCAGTACTCCGCCTATGGTTGCCGATTGCACGAAAGTATCCATCATAATTTCCGAACCTTTATCTTCCGAATAGCGATAACCGGCCACTTTACCGCTGTTATCAATATAATTTTCGCCATCGGCAAAATCATCTACATCCAACATACCCAACACCATAAATCCGTCCTGATCAACTTTGGGCAAATCTAAATTAAGCGATAACGGGGTATATTGCGTTGCCTCATCTAACATGATAAGAGCAATATTCTTGGAAGGATTGACTCTTACGGCGTGTCCGGTCAACTGTTTACCGTTAATGGTTTTCATATTCAAATTGTTATCATTTTTATCCACCAAATCGGCCGAAGTCAGAACAAAGGAATCGGAAATAATGAGTCCGGCACCTTTTTTACCTGAATTATTGGCAATTTCCACAACGGAAGCTCTGACTTTATATAAATTTTCCGGACTTAAAACATCATAAGGAGGTCTATCAACAATACACAAGCTGTCAAAAGATTTAGTATCTTGCTGCATATCCACCCAAGTATCATCAACAATAAACATTTTACCATCAGAGGAAACACCGCTGTTTTCCACTACGGCATTATCAAATTGTTGATAATCGGCAACAACTCCGGAATTTTCCAGCACAACCGGAGTATCAATCTTAAAGCTTGAAGAGACACCGGAATCCTCAATAATTTGCGGAGCAGGCAAGGGAGCCAAAGTCTGACATCCGCAGCTTTGAACGGTTTGAGCACACTCCGGAGCATTCGGTTGTGAACACATCAACTGACATTGTTTTATACATTGTAACTCTTTTTGGAATTGGCATTTAGCCGGATTTAAGGCAATTTCCTCATCTATAAGAGCATTGCGTTGAGCAGTCAACTCTTCGGGACTTAAACGCACCATGAGCTGTTCCTCAAACCCCGGCAGATTGCGTAAATTACTTACGGCATCGGCAAAGGCCGCTTCTATAAGTTTAATTTCGCCGTTTTCAAGTCCTTCATAAACATCGCTGTATCCGATTGTTGAACCTTCCCACAAAACTTGCGTTTTTGTAAGGTTGGTCAATCGCCATACCACGGTCATCTCGGCCGAACCGCTGCGAGAATTTTCCTGTTGTACTTCATTCCAGTCGTATCCGTCACAAACATTCATAAAGAAGTCGGTAATTTCTGCGGTCAAAACATATTCCGGCAAAGGCGAAGGAGTGGTTTGCAAGCACAAATCATCGGGAATTTTTACTATATTGTAACAATCTCCGGTAACCTGTTCAAACACTTTATTAAAGTTCATATCTTTTTCCATCACCCGTCCCTGATTAAGGATGGCGGTTTTATCGTAACGGCGACAACCGAAAATTCTGAAACGATAATTACCCAATTTTTCGCCGTATTCAGAGCCGTTTGTTAAATTAAAATCAACATGTTCCAGGAACAACGGAGCCATGGCACAGCAATTTCTGGCCACTGCCTGATAAATGTAGGGAGTGTAAGCCACCAAATAATTAGCAATTCTGGGTTTGGGTTTTTCACAAGTTTCACACGGTCCGGTATCAAATAACGGTCCGCTGTTATGGCATCTTACGCAAGGACCGCCCGGAAACAAGCTGCCGTCTTTATCAATCGGTCCGGTTTCACACCCCGGACAAGGACCGCCCGGAAACAAACTACCATCTTTATCTTGTTTAGCTACCACCACAGAAGTTTTCTGTTTAACAACCACGGAGGGCTGATTCGGCGATTGATATGAGCTAAAATTAGCTTTTGACGGATTTCTCCGTTGTGCCATCATATCTTTAACGGAATAAGTTCCGGTACGGGAAGCACTATAGGCATCATCCGTCAAGCCCGACACTAGAAAAAGCATTGCGGCAAGAAAAACTAATTTGAAAGACCGAAATATAATCATTATAAATCTCCTTAAATTTATTGTGTCGGCATAACACGACGATAGTTTAATGCTTCGGCAACATGTATTTTAAGCACTTTTGTTTCATTTTGCAAGTCTGCAATTGTTCTTGCCAACCTCAAAGTGCGATGATATCCGCGAGCGGACAATTTAAATTTATCGGCAAATTGTGTAAGCATCTGCCTTGCCGGTTCATCAAGTTCCACAACATCCTCAAGCAAAGCTCCTTTAAGCTGAGAGTTTGTAGAAAGTTCGGGATGTCCGGCTTTAATAAATCTTTCTTTTTGAATTTTGCGAGCCTGAGTAACTCTTAAGAGCACATCATGTGAAGTTTCGCTTTTAGTTTTATCAAAAATTTCCCAAGGATTAACCGGAGGGACAAAGACATGAATATCAATTCTGTCCAAGAGCGGTCCGGAAATTTTAGCCTGATATTCTGCGGCACACCTCGGAGCTTTAGGGCACTCTTGCCCCGGAACACCCAAATAACCGCAACGACAGGGGTTCATAGCCGCTATTAACTGAAAATGTGCCGGATAGGTGTGGTGATATTCAGCTCTTGAAACGCTGACACACCCGTTTTCCAGAGGTTGTCTGAGAGCCTCCAGAGTTGAGCGGTTAAATTCGGGTAATTCATCTAAAAACAAAACTCCGTTATGAGCCAAAGATATTTCGCCCGGCATGGCTTTTCTGCCGCCTCCGACCAGAGCTGCCGTAGAAGCACTATGGTGCGGATCACGATAAGGACGAGAAAAATCCAGTTCTCCGTTTTTCAAATTACCGGCAATAGAGTGAATTACGCAAGTTTCCAAAGCCTCTTGCGGGGTTAAGGGCGGCAAAATGGAAGTAAGCCTGGCTGCCAGCATAGACTTTCCGGCTCCGGGAGGTCCTATCATAAGCATATTATGGGCACCTGCGGCAGCAATTTCCAAGGCTCTTTTAGCGGCCTCCTGCCCTTTTATATCGGCCAAATCCAGTTTATTGACGGTTTCTTGACGCTTTTTAGCTGTTGGAAAAGCCAAAAGTTGGATACCTTTAAAATGGTTAATTAAAGACAGCAAATCGGGAGCTGCAACAATATTTTTCAGGCCGCCCCACACAGCTTCACTACCCTGTTCGGCCGGACAAATCAACCCCTTATTTTGCCGATTGGCCTTAATGGCAACCGGCAGCACTCCGTTTACGGGCATAATGGAGCTATCCAGCCCCAACTCGCCCAAAGATATATAATCAAGCAGTTCTTCCTGAGGCAAAATTTGCAAACAAGTTAAAATTCCCAGAGCAATCGGTAAATCAAAATGGGAGCCCTCTTTTAATAAATTGGCCGGTGCCAGATTAACGGTAATTTTTTTAGCAGGAAAACTTATACCCATAGCCTGAAAAGCGGCTTTTACCCGCTCTTTACTTTCGGCAACGGTTTTATCGGGCAATCCGACAATGGCAAATGCCGGAATACCCGAACTTATCTGCACCTGTACATCAACATCCAAGATATCCAGTCCGTTAAAAGCTATCGTGTTGACTTTGGCTTGCATAATTTACCACCTCGGGACTCTTTCGTTACTCCGCCATCTTCTTGTAGGATAAGTTCCGGTTTGTAAAAAGTCGTACTCGGCGGGAAACTTCGGAATATCTTTTAATTTAACAAAGCCTTCTTTTTCAAACTTTGCGGCACAGGCCTCGGCCGTATAGTAACCCGAAGAAAAGCAATATACCAAAACTCTGGTATCCGGATTTTGCAAAGCGACAACCTCTTCCTGAAACAGCGGCACGGTATTAACCGGTTGCGGTTCGGGTTTAGACAAAGAACAAGCCGACAGCACAAGCCACACTGCCCCGCTCAAGAACATTTTCATAACATTTTTCATTATCGTAAAATCCTTGTAAATATTAGGTTGATTATATTTTCAATTTATTAAAATAACCTTTATAAAAAAATGCTTGCAAAAATAAAGTATTAGGTTATATTAACGCTGTCCTTGCCGTAGGCAAAGTCTTACGGCTATACATTAACCGGACGGTATCGTCCATTTGTTGAGAATCCATAAGGAGATAATATATGTCTAATTACGAGAGCGTGCTGATAGCACGTCAAGATCTCGGAGCCTCTCAGGTAAACAACCTTGTATCGGAATTGAGCGAAGTTGTTAAAAAGGAAGGCGGCGAGGTTGTAAAAGTAGATAACTGGGGATTAAAGAACCTGGCTTATCGTATCAAGAAAAACCGCAAAGGTCACTATGTTTTGTTAAACATTGTAGCCCCTGCCAAAGCAATCTTTGAATATGAACGTTTAATGCGTTTAAACGAAGATATTATTCGTTACATGACCATTAAAGTTGACGAATTTAACAACGAAATGTCCTCTGAGGAAGATATTGCCGCTGTTGAATCCGAAGTTGAAGCATAAGGAGAAAAGGTATGGCAAAACAAACATTTTTCAAAAGAAAAACCTGTCCTTTCTCGGGTGAAAACGCTTTAAGGATTGACTACAAAGATGTAAAACTTCTTTCTCGTTTCATTTCTGAAAAAGGAAAGATAATTCCGAGTCGCATTACCTCGGTTTCTGCCAAGAAACAAAGAGAATTGGCTCGTGCGATTAAACGTGCTCGTTACATCGGCTTATTGCCGTATGTGGCTCAATAAGGGGAGGGTTTGGAAATGGAAATCATTCTTCTTGAACACGTAGAAAAATTGGGTAAAATGGGAGATAAAGTAACCGTAAAGAACGGTTATGCCCGCAATTACCTGTTACCTTCCAAAAAAGCTTTGCGTGCCACTGAGGCTAATGTAGCCTTTTTTGAAAAACAAAAAGCCGAATTGGAAGCACATAATAAAGCTTTATTTGAACAAGCATCGGAAAAAGCCGAAGCTTTAAAAGGTTTCAAGGCTGTATTGATTCGTCAAGCTGCCGAAACCGGACAATTGTACGGTTCGGTTACGATTCGTGATATAGCAGCAGCCATTAAGGAAGCCGGCTTTGATGTTGAACGCAGATATGTTCAACTGGAAAGACCTATCAAGGATTTAGGTGTTTACCGTGTAAGGCTCAATCTGCATCCTGAAGTTTCACAAACCATTTTAATAAATGTAGCCAGAACGGCTGATGAAGCTTCCAAACAGGAAAAGGCTTTTTCTCAGGAATAATTATCCTGAAATTATCACAACCTCCGTATTATAAACGGAGGTTGTTTTTTAACGGGAAACTTGTCGGAATAAACCGGCAGGTTTTCTTTTTTAATTGTACATATGCGTAAAGATAAAAATAACGCCTACAAGAGGCGTTATTTTTTGTAGCTTACCACGGATCTTTATATATCAGTCCCGGATCATCCAAACGCTCGGTATACCCGTTGTTGGGTTTAGCATAACCTTGACGGAAGTTATTCAACTGGTCGTACTGATCAACATAATCAGCATCTATTCCGGGCTCATTTTCCCCCGCATACAAATTGTTTCTATCAAAGTAACAATAAACCGTAGCGTAAGCTTCCAAGGTTTGAGCTCTTACCGGAAAAACATTCCAGTATATTGCCGAAGAATCAACCGCTCCTCCGGTAACCGAAGCAATAATATTATTATACAAACTTCCGGGATAAGCAAATCCCATAATGCCGGCCCAACCCACGAATGTATCTCCACACGCAGTTTGTCCTGAACCGTTACAGTTGTGCGGACTGGCGGTTTGCACACCTTGTACCGCACTTTTTAGCCATGTACTTTGTTGGAAGTACAGAGGCTGAGGCGAATAAGGACTGTCACCGTATGTAGCTGTCGGTTCTGTAGCGTGTCCGAGATAATATATGGTCGTAGAATTACCACCGGGATCAGTAAAGGTTTTCGGCATGTATTGTGCTCCGCTTACCGTAGCTTCGTCATTTAAAACAACAGCACCTAAAGCATCAACTCCCCTATACTCGTCTACTACAAATCTCTTACCCCCTACATAATGATCTTCTTTTTCCATTTGTCCGGCTTGAGCCATTAAAAATCCGGCCGGAGTAATGGTAATAACACGAGCGTGTCCGGGAGGACACTGCGGAGCCGGAATAACCCCCAAGAAGGGAGATGCCCATTTATCCGCCCCACTTAAAGTTGTTCCCGGAGTTATTTCTTGATAAGAATTAGGAAGAGTAATTCTGCCGCCGCTAATAGAAACAGCAATATCATTCAGGTTGATTTCACTTTTATCTTTATAAGTATTATTAACCACATATATACCTTTATTGATAAAGTCAGGTAAGATATCGCTTAAACGAGCTCCACCGCGAGTAGTAAGCTTAATATCATGCATAACCGAAGTATAAGCCGGATTTACCATATAGCGGTCATATAAAATTCTGTTAGCGTTGCCGTAGTAATCACCTTTATTATAATCGGAAGAATAACCAAGTGTCGGATCGGCAATAGTATTACCGTCGGCCAATCTGGCATTGGAAACAAACCTTGAAGCCTCAACATAACCATATCCCTGATCGGCAGATGCTCCCATACCGTTTTCGGTAACATCGCGAATTTCTAATGCACCTCGGCGAATGTAAACGCTACTCTTTTCATCAGGATTAGAGGTCGGCGAAACGGAATAATCCAAATTAACTTCCATAATCTGCGAACCAGTTCCCACATTCGGATCAACCACACCGTTGACATCGGAAAGCAATAAGGTTTCCTCATTTAACAAAGCCGAAGCACTACCGTCATCCATCAACATACCTTCAGGTTTAACCCTTAATATATCGGTTCCTCCGTCGTTGGTAGATACCCTGAATGTTCCGGCCTGTACGGCAGCTTCCCTATCGCCGAAAGTGTTTATATACAAAGTATCGGAAGCTTCGGTATTTTCATCTAACGCCTCTCCCTTAACTTTGAAAGTATCACCTTGAACGGTGGTAGTATCTGAATCTATAAAGGTTTCATTAGCACTGACCAACACCAAATTATCTTGATTTTCCGGAGTATTGGATAGAACTATTGCACCTTTTTGTAAAGTTACCATACCTTCGGCATCGGTTGTATACAAATCAACACTGTCCACTCCTCTTAATTGAGCATTTCCGGTACCCAATTCCACAGCCGGAGAAACACCTCCGCTATAACCGTCGGGTCCCGTCAAATAAGTGGTAGCATTCGGATTTATACGCAAAATAGTTTCCGATAATTCCGGATTGGTAACCGTTACCCCGTCGGCAGTAGCGTGGAGCCAACGAGCATCTTGATCGGCAAAATCACTACCGCCGGCATGCAATTCCAAGGTATTAAATTTTTCGGTATAAAGAGTATCTCCCACTTCCAAATTATCTCTAACATAGGCACTGCCCATTACCGATAACTGAGGATCGGTAACAATCAGCGGCTCTCTTCCGCCGTTTGTACCTACCGTTGTCTTACCGGTAATATTGGTTTGTGCCGTGGTAATTTTCGTTAAATTACCGGTTCCGTCGGCAGTTTTGGAAGAGGTTATGTTTCCGCCCATCAAAGAAATTTGCGAAGTATCCGCCGTAATGTAAGAACCGTCGGTTCCGACTTGAAATTGCGAACCCTCATCCGTTGCCAAATAGGTATTTCCGGTACTGGTCAAAGTATTTTCAACTCTTGTGGCAAAATCGGTTTGCACCTCTGAATTACCGGCATCAACCCGAAAACCTATTCCACCGCCGTTACCATACATCTGAACCAGATTATTATCGGCAAAAATAACATTACCATCATCTCCGGAAGATACGGAAAAACTCGGATTGGCACCCAACAGTTCCATTACCGGATTATCAATATCACCGCTTACGGTAAAAGCGTCGGACAATGCCGCCAAAGATCCGGCCATCCACGCCGAACCTCCGCCTTGAGTATTATCGGTCAAAACCAAAGTTTCCTCATTTGTTGTAGTATCAACACTACCCATAATCAACTGATCAACACCCAAAATTTTATACATATCGTCAGCACCGGCAACACCGCCCATATAAAGGTCGGTTACCATGGTATTACGCCAAAGTTGATCTTGCGATTCTACCTGTGTTCTTTGCAAATATTTTTCATTTTCCAAAGCTCCGGAAGATGCCGAGTTAATAGCATCTGATGAAGCCACAACGACAGATCCTTTCGTTGTATCAAACCCCAGTTCTCCGAGTTCGGTTTCATCCAGGCTCCAAACACCGCCCACACCGTTAGCATTACTATCGGCATCCACATAACCACCGTTACTTCCTATCATAGAAGCGATTCGGGCGGCTCTCATCTCGCCTATATCGGTTTTTTTAGGCAACTGTACAAAAGAGGTTATGGATAAACCTTGTCTTTTAAGTACAATCTTGGGCATGCCGAAATTTTTCAAATTATCAAACTTATAACCATACGGAAAATAATCATGTATACCGCTGGCAACCCCATCATCCGATAAATCTATTTCAAAAGTAGAGCCATCTACCTGCAGCTGATCCTCCAACAAGCTTTGATAATTTGCCGTAACATAGTTATCTACCGCCTTCATAATAGTTCTTACATTGGTAGCGGTATTGATATCTTGCAATTCGGTTGTTCTTTCTGCCGATTTTTTATACAAAGTCGGCGTAACCAATGAAATTAACGCCAACATAGCCATGGCCTCAATCATCATACTGCCGGCCTGACTGGCTTTATCCAAAAACTTTTTGTACTGCGTTTTCATTTGTTTTCTCCTAACCGTAAATTTGTTGTATAGCAAATAAACAATGTACATCTTGATCATTACATTCCATGGCTTGAAAATCTACATCATTAACAATGGCGTCAAACAATTCCCAATTTTCAAAAGTATCATCTTGGACTTGTGTGCCGTCCGGTGCAACATGTGACACAAATTTTCCGCCGCTCAAAACAATTTTTCCGTCTTTAGTTTCGGTATAACCTATATTTTTACCATAACCTCTGACATGAGACAAAGCCGCCATCATATCCGTATTTGGCATATTGGAAATTTTATTCATCCACCGCGAAGGCATTCGTGTAAAAGACACAACATAAATACCGGCACACTCACCGTCGGCTATACACTCGCTGCTGCAACAACTTCCCTCAACTCCGGAGGTGCATTGTTCTCCCGTATTACCTTCAATAAAACAAAACACCTTACTGGTAATACTTCCCCCGCCGACAAGGCTTGCCACATCATCCAGCTCCTCATCTGCTCCCACATAGCCAAAAGGCAAATACGGAGCAACCTGTTCCCTAGTAAGCTCGGTAGCCATTCCACCTTCAGATACCGTAACATTCACCCCGTCTCCCGGATAATATGTTACTCTTGATAAGCCGGTTTTAGCGGGAGCCTGTGAGTTAAAATAGTCTTTAACGCCGTTATGAAGTGCATTAAATTTAGTAATAACCACACTGGCTTTTGTTTCGGCAAAAACCCTATCCATATCCGGCCTGACGGACAGATTAAAAGATGCCAACATGGCAATAAATGTAGCTATTACAATCCACAAATACATTTCAACCTCTCGTTTATATTTGTATCGTATCACAAAAAAAGCGTCATTTCCAGAGCTTATGCCTCAAAAACTCAAAACTTCATATTTCTGTAACACTACTCTTTTCTGGTAAAAATTTGATTAAAATAAATTTTGTTATACCTCTTGATTTAGCAAAAAAGCAACCTAACTCTTTAAATGTGAGGTCAAGAACATTAAAAAAAGGAGTTTACAATGTCTGATTTAATGAAAAAAGAGAACAGCCATAACACTCCGATGCGTTATGGTTACAATCATGATTTTGGTGATTTGATTAACCATTTTTTTGGGGATGTATTAAATTTTGATTATGACAATCCGCATATGGCCAAATCGCTTTCACCTAAAGTAGAAGTTGAAGAAAAAGATAACAGTGTTGTTGTTTGTGCCGAAGTTCCGGGCATGAAGGAAGAGGATATTGACTTAGAGGTTTCTTCGGACGGTTATTTAACCATAAGCGGTGAGAAGAAACAAGAAAAGAAGGAAAATCATAAAGGCAGCTATTTTTCCGAAATTTCTTACGGTTCTTTCAAGAGAACGATTCCTTTACCTTGGGATTTAAACTTTGACGAAGCCAAAGCCGACTACAAAGACGGTGTTTTGCAAGTAACTTTTCCGAAATCTCAGGATGAAAAAGGCAAAAAGAAAAAAATATCCATTACCCGCAAATAATCAGGTAATGTTATTAAGTTAAAAATTCCGCACACCACAGGGTGTGCGGAATTTTTTACTCCCATAGGTTATAAAGTTTTTCAAGCCAGGTTTTTTTCCGCTGATGAAACGCAAAATATTTAAACAGCATATAGTTAATAACCACGATAATAGATATGGCCAACGCCTGAGCTGCATAAGAATTCCATTGCCACATACCTATAAAAACGGCTAAAAATGCGGCATTTATAACATAGCTTATAATCCAAATCAGCACTGACTTGCCAAATTCTTTAAGATGATTACCCTGTGTACTAAAAACCAGATATTTGTATGATAAAAACGCCGTAACGGAAGATAAAAGCCAAGCACCGGCAAGAACTGTCTGATAATGTGTTATGCCGAACAACATTCCCAACACCACAAACAGAACATATCTGACGGCCATATTAGCCGTTCCCGTAATTACAAAACGGATTTTTTCATCTATATCAAACCATTTTCGGACTATGGGCATTTATTTTACCAAAAAACTTTAATTCTTTGTTCCAAAGGTACAAAAGTTTTTTCGCCGGCCGGTTGGGTAATTCCGCCAAAGGGCATTTGGGCAATCAGTTTCCAAGACGGGGGCAACTTCCAAGTACTGCGAACTTCCTCATCAATCAGCGGATTATAGTGTTGTAAGTTTGCTCCGACCTTCATTTCCGCCAATCCGCACCAAATAGCAAACTGCAACATGCCGTTAGCCTGTTCCGACCAAACCGGAAAATTGTCTTTATAAAGCACAAATTTATTCTGCAATTCGCTGACCACGGTCTCATCTTCAAAAAACAAGATTGTACCGTAAGCCGCATCAAAAGCTTTAAGTTTGGCTTTAGTAGAGGCAAACTTGGGTTCGGGCACAATTTTTTGCAAACAATCGTGGGTTATTTTCCACAGTTTATGATGTTGTTCATCAAACAATACCACCACTCTGGCCGATTGCGAATTAAAAGAACTCGGAGCATACTTTACCGATTCGTTAATCAGGTTCAGTATTTGTTGCTGTTTATCGTTTATTTTGTCGTTTAAGTTATAAACCGAACGTCTTTGCCGTATAATTTGTAAAAATTCGTTTTCCATGGCCAATCCTTTCTTTATATAGGAAAAATAATCCGAGTAAGCAGAAGTTTCAAGTATAAAATTTAACATAACATCTTGACAAAATATTTCCATAAGAGTAAGTTTGAAACAAATTTAAATTTTATGTTCAATTATTAAAATCTTACACTTATGAAACAAATAGAATTACCCAACGGGCTGATTTGCGTCGTTGGACAGAGAAATCATGAAGGTTTAACCTTGTCGGCAACCGTAAAGGTCGGACATCTTAACGAGCCCAAACTGGGTTTGGCGGCAGTGTATGAAAAAGTCATCATGCTTCAGGCTCCTGAGGTGGCAACCATTTACGGAGGAACCATTACCTCCTACCTTACAGGTGGTGAAACGAAAGATTTTAAGGCTTACATTGAAAAAATGGCTAAGCTTGTGGCTTACCCGGAACTCAATGAAGAGCTCTTAAAAAATGCCGTAGAAGACATTATACGGCACAATCGTGACCGTAATGTTTTGCCGCGTCGGCAGTTGAAGTTGTTGTATAAACACACAGCTTTCAGCGGTAACATAGTCTGGGACACCGAAGCTTACACAGCTTCTCTTTTGAGCCTGACTGTTGAAGACTTGCAATCGTTCCATGATTGCTACTTTACAGGCAAGAACATCATCATCGGGGTAAGCGGTATTCCTGCGGCCAAGATACTTCCGGAATTGGAAGAAGCCTTTTCAAAGGTACCTAGCGGTACACCACAGAAGGCAGAACTGCCGGAATACACCGGAGGTTACGGATATCTCCGTTTGCATCCGACTGAAAACGGACACGGTAGTTTCAATCGTGTTCTCATGGGCTGGGACATTTCCGCACTGGTCAATGTAGCCGATGCCAATGTCATGATGTCCATGTTGAGCGGCCGACTGGAAAGAAAGTTTGCCGAGGCCGGTATTGATGCCGCCATAGAGGTAAGGGTGGCAGGTTACTATGGCTGCCGGACTTTGCGGATAGCCGTGGAATGTGGCCCTCAGACAGATGTCAATGTTATGCTTGACATCATTTGTGCCAACATCAAACGGCTCAAAAACGAGTTCGCCTCGGAAAGAAGGATGGAAACATCCCGTAACCGGGCGATGGTGGAAAAGCTGCTCAAATTCCAGCAGCCGGATTCTGCCGCCGTGGAGATTTCCTGGCAGATCCTGAAAAGAGGCTTTATGTATGATATTGCCGACAGGATCAACAACACCTGGAGGGTGTCTGCCAGAAATGTCATGGAGGTTTCACAGGAAATCTTCAACGATAATCCGACCGTTGTGGTCGCATCGGAAGTTCATCCTGCGTTTATCTACAGTCTGGAAGAGATTGTAGATAAAATGAAATAAAAAAACTCCCATTAGGGAGTTCCATGATTTTCAGATATTTTTTCAGAAAGGGTCTGCTGTGAAGCATCCCCTTTCTTTTTTTAAATCCGTACTACCACGGCACATTATTAACGCATCTGTC
>CALXTJ010000013.1 GCA_944391375.1 uncultured Alphaproteobacteria bacterium | reverse complement strand
TGCTTAATCACTCCTCTTGACTTACACCCCTCGGGGGATTTCTTTTTCATTTCCACTTTTCAGGGTACAGATCATTTTACGCGGGGGTTTCTTTTGTGATTATGGGAGAAGCTGTAGATGATGATTATTTTGGTAGATTTATAGTGTATAGCCTGCTCACTGTAACGGAAATAAAATATCCGCATATTGTTGTATATAGTTTTTATTTACAGTGTCTTGCAAAAATCTCCGAATTTATTTGGTGTTGAATTTTAAAGCGTTGCGGCGAATCGCTTTAAATCAAGGCAAATGGCCAAGCTGCGAAGCTTGTGGCAGCCTTTGGGATATCATATTATCTATTGCCGATATTTGTATTAAGGCTTATTTGATTGTTTTTTTCTTAATTTAAGTTTAGTAAGTTTTTCGCTGACAACGGAAGTATCTTTTCCGGTTTTGGCAAGCCGGTCATACATGCGTTCAATTTCTTTTTCCAAATAGGCGGTTTCTATTTCACCGGCCAAAGCCTGCCGTTCTTCCAAGGTTCCGGAATTTCTGATATATTGAATTTCACTCCAAATTGTTTCAACTCTCATTTTTGTATCGGCTTTTTTCTTGAAAAAATAAGGCAATTCATAAACCAACTGTCTGGCATTAGCATAGGCCTCTTTGCCGTCATCACACTTATTATAGCGAGCTTTTAGAAGGCGGAAAGCAATTTCCAGCTCTTGACTGTTGTCTACCACAATAAAAGGGACGGGATCGGAAAATCCCTCTAAACTTAAAAACTTAAGATACTCCAACAAATGGTGAAAAAAACCGTTAACATTATACATAATAAAAGGTTTCATTTGCAGCAATCCGTCCTGCATAGCCACACAATCATAAGCCAGTTCGTCTAAAGTACCGACACCTCCCGGAGCAAATACCACAAAATCGGCAGCCAAGAGTTTTTGTTTTCTTTCCTCAAGAGTTTGTGCCAAAATAACTTCGGTTTGAGCAATTAACTCATCATCGGAAGGATATAAGCTAAAATATTCTTTGGTGGTAATGCCTACTATGGGAGCGTCTTTGGCATCAGATTGTTTTTTATTCCATCCGTCCAAAACACCTCTGGCCACGGCTCCCATAATTCCCCGATTAGATAGTCCGAAATCCAGTTTGAAACCCATTTTGATTATTTGTTGTCCTAAATTGTAAGCTTCTTCTTTGTAAATTTCATCATTGCCCGGTCTGGAACCGCCGGCAACAAAAACCCTTATACCATCTTGTTTATTTTGCTCAATAAAAGAATTTAAGACTTGTTGTTGTGTATTAGAGTTATCGCTCATAATTAAATCTCCTCAATATCGCCTCGGGCCTGATTGGCATAAAATTCCTCACAAAAATCATTCAAAGTATCGGTAGCGATAGCGTTTCGCAAGCCCTGCATTAACCTCTGATAATAACGAATATTATGCCAGGTTAAAAGCATAACGGCAAGTATTTCGTTACATTTTTGTAAGTGGTGGATGTAAGCTCGGGAGTAATGTGAGCAGAGCGGACAATCGCAATCAGCTTCTAAGGGCCTCGGATCTTGACGATGTCGGGCATTTTTAATATTAACCGGGCCGAATTTCGTAAAAGCCTGAGCCGTTCTTCCTGAGCGGGTAGGCATAACACAGTCAAACATATCAACGCCGCGTAAAACCGCTCCGACAATATCATCAGGGCGGCCGACACCCATTAAGTAGCGAGGCTTATCATCGGGCAAAGAAAGCGGAGCGTAATCTAATACTTCAAACATTTTTTCCTGACCTTCCCCAACGGCCAATCCGCCTATGGCATAACCGTCAAATCCGATTTCTTTTAGCTTTTCGGCCGATTCGTCACGCAAATCTTTAAATATACTGCCTTGCTGAATTCCGAAAATTCCGTAACCTTCGCGGTCAATAAAGGCCTCACGACTGCGTTTTGCCCATCGCATGGACATTTGCATAGATTTTTTGGCCTGTTCGTAAGTGGCGGGAAACGGAGTGCATTCATCTAAGCACATAGTGATGTTAGAATCCAGTTTATGCTGTATTTTCATGGATTCTTCGGGGCTTAAAAAAAACTTTTTACCGTCTACATGAGAACGAAAGGTAACGCCTTCTTCGGTTAATTTTCTAAGTCCGGTCAGGCTCATTACCTGAAATCCGCCGGAATCGGTTAAAATCGGCTTATCCCAATTCATAAATTTATGCAGTCCGCCCATTTTTTCTACTAAATCGGCTCCCGGACGAAGCATTAAATGGTAAGTGTTACCGAGTAAAATTTCGGCTCCCGTGGCAGCAACCGATTCGGGCATCATAGCCTTAACCGTTCCGCAGGTTCCCACCGGCATAAAAGCCGGAGTATGAACAACTCCGTGTTTGGTATAAAGCTTTCCTAATCTGGTTTTTCCTGATTTTTTTATAATTTCAAAAGTTAAAGACATTTGTACCTCACTTACTTATTAACGAGATGCCGGAACATCAAAAATTTTACTTCCTTGAGGAATATCTGTTCCTACACCCTTTTGCAAGACATCTTTTTTAACAAATCCCATTTCGCCGCTGTCTAACATAATTCTGTACCAAGTTTGGTCGGGAGTATATCCGGTTACTCTGACGGTTTGATTTTTAAGAGCCGTTTGCAGCACATCAAATTCATCGGAAGGTCCGTACATAACATCAACGGACTTTTTTAAGTGATAAAGCATGGATGTATCGGAAATATCCACGGGAATATTAAAAATTTTAGAAACTATCACATCATCCACGGTTTGTTGTCCGGAGTTAAAACGAACTTGTTGATAATAGGGGATTTCTTTGTTTTGGTCAACGCCTTGCAATCCGTGCAGATGAGGCAATGTTACAATTAAGGCACCAAGCAAAACCAAACTTCCCAAAAGCAAGGGCGGAACAAGTTGGATTTTTTTAAGTTTTTGATAATTCCACTGCGGAATATCGGTTTTAACGGTCGGCAACAGATTTAAGAAATATTGCAAACGATTTTTAACATCATCGGAAGCATATTCCAAGGCCTGATAGGCTGATAACCAAGCCTTATCGGTTTGTCCCAGTTCATAAAACAGAGCGGTATTATGTACCAAAAGTTTAAGATTATCTTGAGGATTGCGGTTAATGTTATAAATATTGGCTTTAAGAGCTTTAAGATTGGCGGCGGCGGCCCGAGGCGTCCACCAACCTTTAAGCCAGTTATGTTTGGTAATGTCTTTAATAAATTTTTGAGCATCGTTAAAAGTGCCGACGAGTTTTTCTTCGGACATTACGGGTTTAGTAAATCCGGCGGTTACTTTTTGCAACAAGAATACCCTCAAAAAAGGATTTTCAGTACCGTCAACGGCCTTGTAGAGCTTAAGATTTTTCATATCGGGAAAAGATGCGGCATCATACACGAGAGCCAAAAGATTATAAACCGTACGCAACTTAACATCTTTGAGGGTATCGTAAGCCAATGAGAGTTTTTGAAATTCCTCCACGGCATTATCGGCTTTGTTATGATCGGGATGCCAGAACTTAGCCTTTTCGCGATAAGTTATTTTTAAGACTCTTTCATCGGTATTAAAATCGGCATCCAAAGCCTTATAGTATCCCAACGGGTCATAATTCATCAAATTTCTCCAAGAAATTATCGGCAAGCAGCAGGCAATCTTGAGCACCGTCGCAATCCGGATAGCGGTCAAGAATAAGGCAATGACTGACGGCTGCTTCCCGAATACGAGCATCGCGTCGTATAATTCCCAACAAATTAAGCTTAATGTTAATATATTCTTTGGAAGCTTTCAACAAAGTTTTAAACACCTGTCGTCCCTCTTCATAGGAAGAAGCCCGATTAACCACAATATGAAGATTAGCCTCCGGGCAGATTTTTTTAAGTTTGGTAATAGTTTTAAAAGCTTCGGTTGAGGAAGAAGAATTGGCATTAACAATAATGAGGATATTTTTACATATATGAAGAAAAGGATTAAGATTTTGATTATTATTATCGGAACAGTCCATTAACACAAAGTCAAAATACTGAGAAAAAGAGGATAAATCTCCAGCCAATATTTGAGCTCTTCCGATGGGAGCCAAATTAAAAGCATCGTTTCCCGGCTCGGAACAGATTACCGTAAAGTTGCCGTCAACAAACGGGCTGACGGCAGTGTTTAAGGTTAAAGCTCCGGAAAACAAAGCACTATAATCGGCACATTTTTGGAGTTCGGTCTGATGAGCAACATTTTCCAATCCGCAATCGGCATCAAAAAACAATATTTTTTTATGTTTCAGGCTTAAGGCGTGGCACAAGGCTACGGTAAACCAAGTTTTACCGATACCTTTTGTTCCGGCACAAACGGCAACAATGTTAAATTTTTTAAGTTTTTGTTCCATATTCTCTAAAAGCCTGCAAAAATAATATTCAGATTGGCAAATAATTAAAAAATATTCAACCGGTTAAACCCTTTTTAACACAATTTATTTTATAATTACCGACGATGTAAGTTATGGAAAGTTGCTACGAGAATGAAGATGAAGAAAATTTTTTCAATTTTGGTATTTACGGTGTTGATGGCACCTACTTTATGTAAGGCTCAATCGCTTATAACAGATAAGGCCAACACTGACAGAACATTTGTGACCATGACTTCTTTTTCCGATTATTTTCCGATATCGCAGGTAGTCAACCGCCGAGGTTATGATGTGTTGGAAACAATTTTCAACAAGGGGTTGAGTCGTTTGGAAAAGAGCGATAATTTTGAAATTTCATTTGTCGGAGAAAAAAATTACGAACAAGCGGTATCCGGAGTAAGGCGAGGTAAAACGGATGTATTGTTGGGAATGTATTATGCTACCAAGATGTATTCGGGCTTAGATTACATTTTTCCGGCAGTGTTGAATAATCCCGTACATGTGGTAATGTTACCCGAAACGGAAGCTAAAGTCGGCAAAGTAGAAGATTTACAAAAATTAAAAGGGGTATATAATCGGCAGGAATATTTTAGTGATTATGTAATAAAAAACTTTCAAGATTTGGGAGTTGTCGGGGTAGACAATGCCGAAGAGGGGTATCGTAAGTTATTTTCCGGAGAAGTTGATTATCTGATAGGCAGTTATTATTATAACTATGTTAAGGTTTGTGAGTTGGGCCTAAAAGGATATGTTACATTTTCCAAACAAGCCCTATGGAACATGCCGATGTTTATCGGGGTTTCAAAATCGTCAAGGAATCATAAAAAAGTAGCGGCATCACTTAAAAAATTGGCGGAAAGTCAAGGCTTTATAGATGAGGTTAATGCCTCACTGCGTGAAAGCATAGCCGAGGTTGAAGCTCAAACACAAGGAATAGTTCCTCCGGATTTTATAAAAAAAGATTCCGGCGGAATTTTAACACCGGCTGATGAAGCGGAAATGGAACAACAGGAAGCAAAGAGGTAAGCAATGGTACTTTTGGTACATCACAGCATATCACCGCAATCTCGCAAAATCAGGTTAATGATGAGCGAAAAAAAGATGCTGTTCGTTTTAAAAGAAGAAGAACCGTGGAATATATCGGCCGATATATGTAAGCTTAATCCGTCAGGAGAGTTGCCGATATTTATATTTGACGGTAATATCATTTGCGGCAATTATGCCATTACCGAATATTTGGAGGAGGCATATCCCGAACCGCATTTATTGTTGGGAAGTGCCAAGCAACGAGCGGAAATCAGAAGATTAACCGACTGGTTTGATAATAAATTTTACAATGAGGTATATAAATATATAGTTTTTGAAAAGATTTACAAAAGATTTCGCGACGGAGCAGCTCCCGATTCACGAATATTAAAAGCGGGTTTAAATAACTTACAATATCACTTGGAGTATATAGATTGGCTATCGGAAAGAAACAATTATCTGGCCGGTCAGGAGGTGTCTTTGGCTGATATAACGGCCGCTGCCCACTTATCGGTTATTGATTATTTGGGAGATGTCCCTTGGGAAGATCATAAAAGTGCTAAATTGTGGTACTCTAAAATGAAATCAAGGCCCAGCTTTAAAGAACTTTTAAAAGATACCATCAAAGGTATTTTTCCGGCAAAACATTATACAAATTTGGATTTTTAACATGAAAAAGATATACTGTTTAATTTTAGGCTTAATGTTATTTCCTTCCTGCACATGGTTATCGGAAGGAGAGGGACAAGTAATCTACCATTGGCAAAGGCCAAAGACGGGGGTAGAAAAGTTTGCCCGTGATCATTCGGAGTGCATGAGAGAAGCGGAAGATTTTAAATTTTTACCGAGTATAAAGAGTTGGTTTTATTCGGAAGAAGCTCGTATAGATATCAGAGCCGATTGGTATTCCGAAAAAGGTATTTGGGCAAGTTATTTGCCGTATCCGGGAGCACAGCCGTTAGTAGTTAATTCCATTCGTGACGATAAGGACTCCAGTCCTCGTAAGTACCGTATATGTATGGAAAAAAGAGGATATACTCGCCGCACGAATGATATACCCTCAACAACCAACATTTTTATTTATAATCCGCAAAAACCCAATCAAGACACGCCGTTTGAAAAATATAACTATGCCGGATATTAGTTATATCCGCCGCCGGTGGCCTTATAAAAAGCAATAATGTTTTGATAAAGGTTGCCGTTGCTTGCGGCCAAGGCGTTTTCTGCCGTAAGCAAATTTTGTTCGGTTTGTAATAATTGGCTGAAATCAATCAGGCCGTTTTCATATTTTTGCCGCATACTTTGTAAAGTTTGCCGCATTTGTTGTACGGCCTTGCGTTGCGAGTCATTGGCGGCATATTCTTTTTGTACGCTTACCATGGCATTGCCCAGTTCCTCAACGGCCGATAAAATTGTTTGCCGGTAATTTGCCAAAGCCTCCTGTTTAATGTATTTTTGCAATTTGACATTATTTTGGAGCTTGTTCCAATTAAACAGCGGAAGCGTGATGCTCGGGGAATATGAATAAGCCTGACTTTGCGTGTTAAAAAGTTTTGAGCCGGCCGCAGACTGAAATCCGAAGAGGCCGCTTATGGTAACATTAGGATACAATTGAGCCACAGCCTGTCCGATAGCGGCATTTTGAGCCGCCAAAGCTCTTTCGGCAGCT
Organism: uncultured Alphaproteobacteria bacterium; assembly: GCA_944391375.1. Classification (GTDB taxonomy): domain Bacteria; phylum Pseudomonadota; class Alphaproteobacteria; order RF32; family CAG-239; genus CAAFZY01. The sequence continues at coordinate 20,643 of CALXTJ010000013.1, read as the reverse complement.
CTGACATCCGGACGAGTGCGGATTATATCGGCCGGCAGATTATAAAGGGTTTTCATGTTATACTCAGCCGCCTTTTTGACCGGATTATTGCTAAAAGAAGTAAGTCCTTTAGGCAGTTGATCGGGTAAAGTTCCTGCCAGTACGGCCAAAGCGTTTTTGTAAGCTTCCACCTGATATTCCAGAGGGAAGATAGAAGCTTGAGTAGTGGATATTACATATTTAGCTTGGTTAAGAGCCGCATCATCGGCCAGCCCGGCATCGTATTTTTCCTGTACGGTTTTGTAGATATCCTGTTGTAGTTTCAGATTGTTCTTGGCAATTTGCAGTTGGGCCAAAGCCGTTTTTAATAAAAAATAAGTATTGGCGGTTTCGGCAACAATCATTACTTTTACATTTCGTAAACTGTAAGAAGCTTCCTGTAATTGAGCAAAAGATTGTTCGTTAAGTCGTCGTCCGGCTCCCCAAATATCAATTTCCCACGAGGCATCAAGCCCTAATTGAAAGAAGTTGCTGTCGGCAGCCAGGCCGATATTTTTACTGGCTTTTTCATAATTGTATCCGGCTTGAGAATTAAGCATGGGTAAATATTCGGTTTTGTTAATGGCGGCAACGGCACGAGCCTGTCTGAGCTTGGCGGCGGCTTGTTCTACCGATGCATTATTTTCTAAGGCTTGTTTAATTAAATTATCAAGCGTTTTGTCGTTAAATTGTTTATACCAGTCTTGCGGTATTTGCAGATTATTGTTATTGAGTTTAAGGGCCTGGCTTATTTGAGCATCCTCATAGATTTGCGGTTCTTCGTAATCGGGACCTACGCTACAGGAGGAAATGATGATACAGAGTATAAATAACAAGCTATGCATTACTTTCTCCTTTGAGTTTTTTAGGAGATGCTTTGGAAATTGTTTTTTGAGGAGCAAAATGTTCCTTAATGGTTTCAAACAAAGCAAACAACGGAGGAATAAAGATAATACCGATAAAAGTGGCGGCCAGCATTCCGAAGAAAACCGAACTGCCGATAGCAATTTGCGAACTGGCTCCGGCACCGGTGGCCACAATCATGGGGAAAACGCCTAAAATAAAGGTTAGGGCGGTCATCAGCACGGCTCTGAATCTTTCTTCGGCTCCCTTAACGGAGGCTTCTAGGATGGAAAATCCCTGTTCCCGATAATCTTTGGTAAATTCCACGATTAAAATGGCGTTTTTAGAGGCCAGACCGATAAGCATGATTAAGCCGAGTTGAGCGTAAATGCTTAAAGATTGTCCCATGAAGTGTAGTCCGACAAGAGCTCCCAAAATGGCAAATACGGTTGAAAACATAACAGCAAAAGCCAGCATCCAACTTTCGTAAAGAGCAACCAAAAACAAGTAACAGAAAATCAGGGCCAAAGCAATAAGGATTACGGCCAAGCCTTGAGCTTCAACTTCCTGTAAGCTAAGGCCGGTCCAGGCCAGCTGATAATCTTTGGGCAAAATATTTTGAGCAATTTGTTCAACTTGTTTAATGGCCGTACCGCTACTGACATTTTCTTTGGCGGCGGCGGTAATGGCAGCGGCATTATATTGATTGTAACGATAAATTATTTTGGGGTTAATTTCGGTTTTTACGGTTGCAAAACTGCCGATTTTTACGGCATTTCCGTCTACGGAAGAAACATAAAGGTTCATTACATCATCCAAATCCTTACGATATTTAAAATCGGCCTGCATAATAACTTTATTAACCTGTCCGCTTAGAGTTATGTTGTTAATATAGCGGGAGCCCAGATTATTTTGTAAGGTGGTAAATAGGTTAGATACGGGAATTTTATAAGATTCCAGTTTGGTTCGGTCAATATCCAAATAAAGATGAGGGGTTTCGGCACTAAAGGTACTGAAAGCATAGGATAAATCCGGAGATTGATTAAGATTTTGCAACAACAATCCCAAATTTTGATAAAGTTCCTGAGAAGAAATATCGGCATTAGTGGCGAGCAATTCCAAAGAAAGACCGCTGCTTTGTCCGACACCGGGGATAGCCGGCGGAGCAAAGAAGTTAAATTCGCCGAAAGGATTATTTTTAAAATCAGCGGATAATTTTTGCGTTAAGGCCTCAATGGATAAATTTTTGGAAGTTCTCAAGTTCCAGTTATCAAGGCCGATAACGCCCAAGGCCACATTTTCGCCCTGTCCTCCCAAGAGGCTGTATCCGGCCACGGTAATGCAGTAATTAACGCCTTTAGTGGCAAGAGCTTTATCGGTTAAAGCTTTAAGAGCCTGTTGAGTTTGATTAAGACTGGCGGTATCATCCAGTTGGATATTGGCAAAAATAATTCCCTGATCTTCCTCGGGCAGGAAGGATGTTGGGGTAAGGATAAAGCCGATAATGATTAAAGCCAAAGTACCGCCGATAATGCAAGCGGTAAGCCACAGATGTTTTACAAAAAAGGCCACGGCGGACAGATAATGAGTTTTAAAAAAGTCTAAAACACTATTAAAAGCGGTAAAAAAGGCATGACTTTTTTTAGATTTTTCATTGGTAAGCAGCATGGAGCATAATGAAGGGCTTAAAGTTAGGGCGTTAAAAGCGGAAAAAGTAACGGAAGTAGCAATAGCCACGGCAAACTGTTGATAAATTTTACCGGTAATACCGGCCATTAAGCCGACAGGAATAAATATGGAGAGTAATACGAAAGTGGTGGCAACGATTGCTCCGCTGATTTGCTTCATAGCTTGAACGGCAGCGGTTTTAGCATCAAGTTTTTGGTAAGCCATTAAGTATTGGACCCTTTCCACAACAATAATGGCGTCATCAACCACTAAACCTATGGCCAGAATCATGGCAAAGAGGGTAAGTATGTTAATATCAAAACCCAAGACATAAATGACCATAAAAGTGGCAATTAAAGATACGGGAATCGTAAATAAGGGGATAAGAGTTGTTTTAATTTTTTGCAAAAAGACAAAAGTAACCAAAACAACCAGCAAGAAGGTAATAAATAAAGTTTCAATAATACTGTCAATGGACGCTCTGACATATTCGGTGGAATCATAAGCAACATCAAAAACCATATCATCGGGAAAAGTTTTGGAAATATTTTCAATTTCCTTTCGGACATTTTCCATAATATTTAAGGAATTGGAATTTGGGGTTTGATTAAGAGCGATAATTACGGCCGGAGCATTTTTAAAAGCCGATTTAATACCGTAAGAATCGGCACCGAGTTCTATTTTAGCAACATCTTTCAAGTACACAATACCGCCGTTAGTATCGGTAGCTACGACAATATTTTCAAAATCCTGAACACTGTTCAACAGTCCTTTGGCAGATAAAGATAGAACCATGTTGTTATCGGCCGGACTGGGTGCGGCCCCAAGTCTGCCGACCGAGGCCTGAACATTTTGTTGTTGTACGGCCTGCATAATAGAGTTACTGTCCAGTCCCAATGAGGTAATTTTATCTACATCAAGCCAAATTCGCATACTGTATTGCGGTCCAAAGATTTGCACATCGCCTATTCCCTTAATACGAGCCAGAGGATTTTGTAAATTGGCATAGGCATAGTTACTTAAAAACAAACTGTCGTAAGTGTTGTTAGGAGAACGCAAAACCAGCAAGGCCAAGATGTTAGGATTTTGAGTTGAAACATCAATTCCTTCCTGAGTAACTATGGCAGGCAATTCGGAATTGGCCTGTTGGAGGCGGTTTTGGACTTTAACCTGAGAAATATCCGGGTTGGCACCGACATTAAAAGTTACGGTCAGATTATAGTTTCCGGAATCGTCGGAAGAAGAGGACATATATAGCATGTCTTCCACGCCGTTGATTTGATTTTCAATCGGTACGGCAACCGTGTCCACGAGCACTTCGGCATCGGCTCCGGGATAAGTTGTTTTAACCACGATTTGCGGAGGAGTGATTTCGGGATATTGAGAAATCGGCAGAACGACAATGGCCAATAATCCCAAAAGTATCATAACAATGGAAATAACAATGGCAAAACGCGGTCTTTCAATAAAATATTCTGAAAACATGATTAAGACTTCTCCCCGTCCTTAGCTGGATTTTTATGTTCGGAGGTATCTTGCGGAATAATATTTTTCTTAAAAAACTCGGCTTGTGGTTTAATAGTCAAAATAAAGTCACCTTTTTGAAAAGAATTTTCCACAATAAAGTCAGTATTTTCGGAAGCAATAACATTAACTTTTTCTTTTAATAATTTAGAATTGCGGATTATAAAAATATAATTACCGTCCCGTTCCATGGAGAGTAAGTCTTTACTGATTAGAACAGTGTTTTTAAAGGTCTGTTTTAAAAGAACGGATACATAAGCATTGGGCACAAGAGTTTTTCCGATATTTTTAAAATCGGCATAAACGGCGACGGAATTGGTAGATTTGTTAATGGCATTATCGGCATATTTAAAAATACCGTAATTAGGAAAAGCCGAACCGTCGGGAAGTTGTAAGGAAATGGTATCTTGAGCAAAAGGACGACCGTTTTTAAGCTCATTAAGATATTCTTTATCGGTAATGGAAAAAACGACTCTTAAGGGGTTATACTGAATAATTGAGAGCAAAGGTTCGGAAGCCGGCGACACATAGTTTCCCGGAGTAAGAGATATATTGCCGACAATACCGTCAATCGGAGAACGGATGATGGTATATTTATAATTAACTTCGGCCGATTGATAGTTGGCAACGGCCTGTTCCAATTGAGCCTTTGCGGTTAAGAATTGGGCTTTGGCATTATCCAAATCGGTAGGGGATACGGCTTTGTTTCCGGCTTTATTGAGGCGGTCATAATAAAGCTGAGCGTTGGTAAGATTGGCTTTGGCCTTTAGAATATCGGCATTGGCGGCGGCCAGTTGAGCTTTATATAAATCCTGCTCCAAAAGCAATAACAAATCGCCTTTTCTGACATATTGCCCGCCTTTTACGAAAACTTTATCAATAAACCCGTTGATAAACGGCTGAATTTTTGCCTCATATATAGGCTTCACATAGCCGATATATTTTTTGGTAAAAACAACATCCTGAGAGTGTAAGGGCAAGGCCGGAAGAGTCAAAGTATCGGCCGTTGTTGTCAAGGTTGGAGTTTGGAAACCGTGGCTATGCGAAGCATAGTAGTATCCGGCCGCAAAGGCGGCAATTATTAAAGCAATTCCGATTCCCCATAAAAGTTTTTTATTTAAGCTTTTTGCCATGGCCGATCATCCGTTTTATTGCATGGCTCCTACAGCCTTGCTGATTTTACGAATAGAATTTAATTCTATTTGTCTTACTCTTTCTTTTGATATATGATACATTTTGCTTAAATCATCCAAAGTTGTGGTTTTGTCAGACATTCTTCTTTTAAACAGAATATCTTTTTCCCGCGGATTAAGTGAGGAAAGAGCATTATTAAAAAGTTTACGACGATAGTTTAATTGTTCGCTATAGGCCAGGCATTCTTCTTGATTAGGTTTGTTGTCCGAAACCAAATCCATCCATTCCGTGGAATTGTCGGACGAACTTTGTAACACTGTATTTAAAGAACCGTCATGAGCTTTGAGCCGAATATTCATATCGGTAACATCCTGGGCAGACACATCCAAAGATTTAGCAATTTTGGAAATAACCGCTCCGGACATTTCTCTATCATCGGTCAGATTTAGCTGATTTTTAATTTTGCGTAAGTTGAAAAAGAGTTTTTTCTGAGCTGAGGTTGTGCCTAATTTTACGAGCGACCAAGAGTTTAGGATGTACTTTTGTACGGAGGCTTTAATCCACCATAAGGCATAAGTTGAAAAACGAAAACCTTTATCGGGTTCAAATCTTTCCACGGCATACAATAAGCCGATGTTACCTTCGGCAATCATTTCACTCAACGGCAGTCCGTAGCCTTTATACTGAGACACAACCTTTACAACCAATCGTAAGTGAGAGGTAATCAGTTTGTACGAAATTTTTTTATCACGAGTTTTGCGGTAAAGCACCGCCAGTTCATATTCTTCGTTTTGCTCCAAAATCGGAAACTTGCGAATATCCTGCAAGTAGCGAGCCAAATTATATTCCGGCGAAAAATTAAGTCCGATAAGTGTAGACGGGTTGTCTTCCATAAGCTTATCCTCCTTTTATGTTGACTAGGCAATCATAAGAAAAAGGTAATAAAGCTTCAATATATCAAAAAGTTGTAATTTAGAGAAATAGCATATTACAGGTTATTTAATTGTTGTAACAAATTATTTAAATCATCGGGAAGGTCGGTTTGGAATTGCAAAAATTTTTGCAATCTGGGATGGATAAATCCCAAAGTGGCGGCATGGAGAGCCTGCCTTGGGAAAGAATTCAGGGTATTGGCAATTTTTTGGGGTATTTTCAAGGCCGATTTATGATTTTGCCGGTACACTTTATCGCCGATAAGGGCACAGCCTATACTGGAAAGATGGACTCGTATTTGGTGAGTTCTGCCGGTTTCCAGATTACATTGTACCAAAGCGGCAAAGTTTTGAAAAGTTTGCAAAGTTTTATAAGAGGTGGCTGCGTATTTTCCGCCGTTATTAAGTATGGCCATTTTTTTGCGGTCAAATTTAGAGCGGCCGATATTGGCAACAATTTTTCCCGATAGGGGATTAGGTACCGCATAAGTAAAAGCAAAATAAGTTCTTTGGATGGAATGCTCAAAAAATTGTTGGCTTAAGCCCTGATGAGTAAAGTCGTTTTTGGCAACGACCAAAAGGCCGCTGGTTTCTTTGTCAATGCGATGGACAATGCCCGGCCTTTTAACGCCGCCGATACCGGATAAATTATCCCGACAATGATATAAAAGGGCATTTACCAAAGTTCCGTTATAGGCACCCGGAGCCGGATGTACGGTCATACCTGCCGGTTTGTTGACAACAATTAAATCATCATCTTCATAAACAATATCCAAGGCAATGTTTTCAGGTTGAGGGTCGGCATCTTGAGGTTGAGGAAATTCAACACAAAAAGAATCTCCGGTTTTAACCTTAAAGGCACAATCGGCAATTTCATTTTCTTCAGAGGTAACAAAGCCGTTTTTAATTAAAAATTGGATTCGGTTACGAGAAACGGCGGCATCTTGGGGCAGAGCCGTAAGTAAAAACTTATCAAGTCGTAGGCCGTTTTGTGAAACATCGGCCGGAGCGGTAATAAAAAAGTCGTTTTCCATTGTAAGCATATTAAATAAATGTTAGTTATTTATAAGTAACATACAGAATATAGTAAACCGTTATAAAAGCAAGGATTGTTTATGAATAAGATAAAAATTATTAAGGGAGCGGTGTTTTTACTGACCTTTGCGGTTGTTTTTGTTTTTGTAATTTTGTGCATGAAGGTTGTAAAGGACGGCCGCGGTGCCGAGTTTTTTGATATAAAAATAGCCGATACGGCTGATTACATAAAAACCGAAGGCTATTGGCTGTATATAAAGGGAGAGAAGTGTATATACATAATTAACAGTCAAAAACAAAAGTTGGTCGGAAAGGTTTGTTTGAGCGGAGATACAAATAATGGCATCTAAAAAGAAAAAAAAGCAGCAGGAGCTGGTAGACATCAACCAGAGTATTGTCGGCAAGGAACCTGAGCCGGTAGCTCCCGCTTCCGATACCGAAGACGATGAGTTTGAAAAATTATTAAACAGCTTTATCAATTCCGGCGACGATACGGCTGAAAATACGCCAAGTGCCAACAATTCCGAGGAAGTTAAGATTAAGCACAAAGATCTGGAAAGTTTAAATATTCTGCCTCAACATGAGGAGTTAAAGTCACAGCCCGGCGACTATGAGGAAAACAAAAGCATTCCGGAGTTGGGTGCCGATGAAAAGGAACTGGCACAAGCCTATGAAAATTTTTTAAATGCGGTAACGGCCATAGCCAATATGCGGGAGATAATTTTACCGGATTTTTTATTTTCCAAGCAGATGTTATATCCCAATTACAAGCCGAGTACGGGACGCAAAATCGTAGCCGATGCTTCCGTTTGCTGGGATATAATGTTACAGGCTTTTCCGGATAAGTTATCAAGCATTAAACCCCATGCCAGTGATGAAGAATTTTTAAATTTTGCGGAAGGTTTATCCGACCAAAATTTACAACTGGCAATTATTTCATATGTGGAAATTTTAATAGACATAGAAAACTGCGAAATATCATATGAAGAAAAGAGATTAAAAGCCCAAAGGCGAAGGATAGAAAGGGAGTTATATGAGGAGTATCAGCGGCGTCAAGAGAGGAAGCAAAGGTTTATAGAAGCGGTGGCTAAGAGAGATTTTCCGGTAGATGCGGAGCGATTGATTAACAATTATTTCAAGACGGCATTAAAAGATGCCGAGGGGGCTTATGACGCATTGACAAAAAATCCGGCGGTTTATGCTCCGATAGAAAATGATAAAATCAAGCCTCGTTTGTTCGGGCTTATTAAGCCGACGCCTAAGGATGGCATAAGGGAAAATTGTCGTTTAGGCAAGTTTTTGAAAAATTTGAAAGCTTAATAAAAATATCATAAAAAGCCACTGGACAAAAAGCAAAAAAGATGTTAATATAGGGCAAATTATGTTAGGGAGAGCAGTAATGTCCGATGAAAGATTACCCAACGAAGAAGAGTTAAAAAACATTTCCGAAAATATGTTTAATGTGTTAAACAAAGAGGATATGACGGAAAATGAAAAATTTACCGTGCGGGATACCATAAGCAAATATCCCGGCATTGTAAGTTGGCGGGATTTTCAGGAAAAAATAGCTTTGCCGGATTTAATGACGATGCATAATCAAGGTGTAAAGCCTAAGGAGTTGTTGGAACAATCAACGCAAACCCTGGCAACTACCAAGCGAGTTTTAAATAACTTGCAAGGCATTAAGGACACCATAGGAATACCGGAGCTGGAAAGTCCGGTAGGCTATGCCATAGACAACGGAAAGCTGCCCAACGGCGAAACTTTGGGAACGCAAACCATTAAAAACATCAATTTTTTGCAAAGTTTATCCCAGGAAAAAGATCTGGCGGAAGGTGAAAAGTCTGTATTATCGGCACACCTTAACAAGGAATATAAAGATTTTTTGCAAAATATGTACAACGAAGACGGAATTTATCAGGCCGATCGGGAAGCTCGTAATTTGCAAGGGCAAAAAGTGGCAACTTTGGTGCAAGATATTGTCAAAGACCGCAAATCTTTACAGGTAGAAAAATTGCCTCCGGCGGAAAGACCGCGTAAAACTTTAACTATTGATGAGTTAAAAGATAAGGCTTATCAGGGAACATTAACCGTGGAGCAGGCCGAACAGCTTCGTAAAAACGATGATAAGAAAAAAATTGCCGACATGGTCTCAATTCCGGGAGATAAAAAGAAAACCAAACACGACAGCAATGATAAGTTCAAAGATGAAGATGTCATCAAATATATGTATGAAGATTGGTTTTTAGGAGGCATGTCGTGGGTATTCAATAAAATAGAAAATGTAACCTTGGATACCGTGGATGCGGCCATAGAGTTGTATGCCCAAAGAGCAGGAGCTCGTCGTGAGAAGAAGGAAAAGGACCGAAATGATCGTTTAGGCCAGGCCCACCAACAGGCCGGTAATTTTTGCAACATGACACAAGGTTCCGTGAACGATTTAAGTGCGGCCTGTCAGGGCAAGGTAAATGCTTATCAGAGTATATTTGAAGATTTAAATAACAATCTTAACAATCCCAATCCGCAATGGCAGTATTTTAATAAGGATGATGAGTTTGTTAAAAAACTGGAAGCGGATCCGGCGCAGGCCAAAGAGTTTGTAAACAAGGCTTTACCGGAGTTGCAGAACCGGACTAAAATTATTGAGGCAACCGGAAAATTATCCATAATGATTTGTTCGGCACAAATGGTGGACGAGTTTATGGGCAATGACGGTGCTTGGAAAAAGAAGGGTAAATATAAACCCGAAGAAGAGTTAAAAGCAGAATTAACCACCCGAGCCCAAGCCTTACAGAAAAACATATTTCATGCCATTTCGGTAATATCGGAAGATTCCAGATTGTTAGCGGAATATGAGTATGATAAACTTTCCGGTACTAAGCCTGATTTTAATGACTTCCGCCAGCAATATATCAATAAGGAAGTAAACAAATTTTTACATGAGTTGGCAACTTGCACCAAGGACCTTACGGCTCGTCAGCAAAAAGACATAGATGCCAAGAATTTTGAAGGAATTGGTGTAAATATTAAGAGAGATTACGGTATAGGCGTTCAGTTACGCAACATAGACAAGGTAATTGACAAGACCATTAAAAATGGCGACATCTATAAAAGTCGGGCCTTTGATGAGGAAAATTCGGAAAAACGAATAGAAGCTCAAAGAGGATTGCTGGAAGAGGCGGTACAAATCAATTCGCCCAACAGTATGGAAAAGACCTTCAAAAAAATGCAAGAGATTAACGGCTATGAGCAAGGCCTGTTGAGCGAGCGTCGCACCAATGCCAAGTATCGCCAGGAAAGAGTTGCCGAGTTCAAACGAAAAATCAGCAAACGCAATACGGTATCTCCGTTGGAAATTTTAAAAAACGCCAAAGGGAAGCAAAATTCATAAGTGAAACAATATGATAAAAAAACTACTTAGAATCATCCGATTTTTATTTATAGCCGTAATATGGACAAGTATTTACGGCTATTTGGCTCGTTGGCTGCTAATCAAGTTTTGGCAGTTTGATATTTTGTATCGCAAGCAATGGATTGTGGTAGAAGGCTTTTGGAACAATAACGGCGTTATCTACGGCATGTCGGATTATTTGTTGTTAGTCAGTATGCTTATTTTGTTGCTGATATGGATATATGGGTGCTATAAATTAAACAAAATAAATTATGGTAAAAAAATATTGAGCATAATAGAAAAGATAAGCAATCGCGGTTTGAAACAATATGAGGAAAATGCCCAACATATAGTTATAAAAAATCTTAAAGTCGGGGAAAAGATGACGGTAGAAGATGTAATTCAAGACCGTATAAAACAGGAAAAAACGGAAAAAGGGCAAGAAGCAAGCGACTTGCGTAAAAAGATATCGGAAAAAATAGTTAATTATCGGGAGCAATAAATATTTGTTAATGAATCTTGAATATAATGGCGGCTTAAAGTAGGAGAAAGCATTGAAACCTTTATTGGTGTTATTAAGGATAGTGTTCGTCGGATGCCTGTGGAGTATAATCTTCATAGAAGGCGTAAGGGTTATTATGCTTGAGAACTGGCATTTTGATATTTTTTGGCCGCCGCATTGGGTTCATGCGTGGAATTTATGGTCATCGGGATGGATAATAGACACGGCCAAAGAATGGGCCTTTATTTTAATTATATTCACATTTATTCCGCTGTGGCTCACGGGTTGGATTATGTTAAGTTTAATTCCGTGGGGCAAACTGGCTTGGCGAGTTTTAATGATACCGGTAAACTTTGTGCGGTCCATATTTAATCCGTTAAAAATAGTCAACAAAACACCGGTGGTGGTTAAGAAAAAATCTTATAAAGAAATTCGTCCGACCGGTCCGCGGACACCGATATACGATTACAACAACGAGAGCCCCGCACAGCCTGCGGTCAATACGGGTACTCCGCTGCCGATTATTCCTCCGAGCTTTACATCAAATTCGGCAAGCACTGATTCGTCGCGTAATGATTTAAAGAAAAAAGCCACTGATGCCCGCGAAACATTCAGTCATGCCTTATTCAATTTAGATGATGAAGATGATGATTTTGAATTAGATTTTGATTCTTTCGGCCAGTCGGATATATTTGCCCCCAAGTCAAAATCTTCAGACAAAAACGGTAAATCGGAAAAATATAATTTTGATGAGGATGAAGAGCCGGAGAGGAACAGCGGTAAACGCAAAGAAGAAGATACTCGCCGCCGTAAGGATGATGATTATAAACCGCGTCGCAGTCGTTACGAAGAAGATGACGACGATGATGATTATCGTTACGACAAGTCTCGTCGCCGTAAATACGAAGAAGATGATGATTACAGACCTCGCCGCCGCGATGAAAAAGATTATAACGAAAATCGTGAAACAAGGGAAAATCGGAAAGATAATCGGCGAGAAGATTCAAAAAATAAGAATAAAGAATCGGCAAAACCAGTTAAAGACAATAATAAAAACAACGGCGATATCGGAAGAGGCAATCCGGTTGCCGATGTTTTAACGCAAAAAGGTTATAAGCTGTTAAGCGGCGTAAGCATCAAAAACACCTTAATAGATTTTGTAGGAATTTCTGCTGATAAGATATATTTGTGCCTGATAGATAAAGAACCCGGAGATTGGCTTGCCGATGAGGAAAGATTTAACGATGAAGAGCCATTATGGTTTTCGGAAAACAGCCACCGGATATCCCCGGTCAGAAAAGTAGATTTGGCTCGTCAGGCCTTACTCGGTAAATTAGATGATTCGGAAACAAATTTTGAAGTCAAAGCATTTGTAATTATTCAAATGGGTAATATTATAAATGCGGAAGATATGTTTGAAATTTGGGAAGAATTAGGGGTAGAGGTAACAAGAATCAATCGCGGCATGCCCAAAGAGATTAAGCTTTTCTCTAAGACGGTAGATGAGGCCGAAGAAAAAGCGGATAAAAACTGTATAGAGACGGTTAAAAAGATAATCCGCAGTATATAAATATGAATAAATTTTAGTATAAGGGGAACACAGCATGGCATTAAGACAACGAGGAGCAGAATGGGAAGAATATGACAAGGCGGTCAGATGGATGGCCATGACCATGATTATAACATTGGTTATTACCTTACTACTGACGGTTTTTTCACTTCCTTTGGCTTATTTAATAGAGCAAGGTATATCTAAAAAGACCATTGCCAGCGTTAAGATGTTTTTATCGGCTATTCAAGAAAAGCCGTCGTTTTTATTTCAGCAATATTACAGTTGGATGCAAAAACTGTCATCAAGCAACGGTTTTTCCATCAGTCATTGGTTGCCGGTGTTGCCGTTTTTAGCCTTACCGGTAGGTTTAATAACCGGAGCGGTAAGTTGTCCGTATCGTTTTCAATCCAATATTCATGGATCGGCTCGTATAGCCACATTAAGAGATATTAACAACATGGAATTGTTGGGATTTGACGGTTTTTGCCAAGTTGTAGGTAAATTTAACGGCAAGATGTTATTATTAAAAGAGACCTTATCAACCTTATGTTGTGCACCTCCGGGAACCGGTAAAACAGCTGGGGTAGTTATTCCGACGATTTTCAATTCGCCAAAGTTGAGTTTAATTGTTAATGACCCTAAGCCGGAGTTGGATAGCAAAACATCCGGAGCAAGAGCCAAAGTAGGTCCGGTATTTGTCATTAACTGGGGTGCCGAAGACAGACCATCGGAAGGTATATATTATCCGAGTTGGAATCCGTTATCACCTAATGCATTACCGGAGATCGGCCCTGATAGGGATATGTATGTTGATTCCATTTGCAACATTTTGGTGGAAGATCCTAAAGGCGGAGCCGATCCGCACTGGTCGCAAACCGGTCGTGCGGCATTAAACGGCTTTATTCACTTTATATGTTCCAAGTGCGAAAGAGCCCGTGCCAATGACTATTTTATCGGCCGCATTTACGAAGGCAAATTAGATGAGGAAGATAAAAGGGTTTTGGAAGGTTATTACCGCGATATGCGAGATCCGATGGCGGTAAAAGCCATAAATGATTTAAAGGCCGGTACGGTTACGATAGATAATTATGTACCGATAGGGACATGGAATTTGTTACCGGAAAAATGGGTAGGAAGAGAGTCAAGTATCGCCATGATACTGGAATGGTTGACCGAGGCTCAAATTAAGCAGGCTCAGGATATTAAGCGTCGTTTGGCCGAAGGTGATCAAATGGCAGCGATGGCCGACCCGATGCATGACTTATTGGATGAAGCAGTTGAAGAGGCTCGTAAATTTGGTTATTCGCAGCGATGCTATACTGAGTTGAGTGCTCTATCAGCAATGCCTGATAAGGAACGAGGTTCGGTAATTTCCACGGCCTTTGCCGGAATTAACATATTTAAGAACTCTGCGGTTGTGGCTCGTACCAGTTTTTCGGATTTACACTTTAAGGATTTACGGGGTATGAAAGATCCGGTAACCGGCGAGTGGAAACCGATATCGGTATACTTATCCATTAACCAAACCGATGCCAGGGCTTTAGGTATGATATCAAGTGTATTTATTGAGTTGATGAGTTCGTACTTAATTTCCAATCCGCCGAATTATCTTAATAAGACCGATGGTAAGATGGGACCTTTCGGTTGCCTGTTTGTGCTTGACGAGTTTCCGCAGATGCCGAAATTAAAAGCGGTAATTGACGGACCGGCGGTCGGTCGTGGTCAAAAGGTTTCGTATCTGTTGATAGGACAAGACTTAGGCCAAATTTCCGGTAAGTACGGTAAAGACGACTTGGAAACGGTAATATCAACTACGGCTTGTAAGATTATTTTATCACAAAACAACGAGGTAACGGCTCAGCGATTTTCTAAGATGATAGGTAATCGTACGGTACAAACCACCTCATATTCCAAAAACGAGGGAGGTTTGGGTAAAGGTTCCAACCCGTTTGCCAAGAATGTAAGTTATCAGTTGCAAGGAGTTTCGGTAATCAGTACCACACAGCTGTTAAGTTTGCCGATGTTAAAGCAAGTAGTTTTAATGCAAAGCTACATAGACAGACCGATTATGGCCGATTCGCCGAGGTGGTACATGGATAAAAACATGAAAAAACTGGCTGCCTTAAAACCTTCGCCGTATGTACCGGATTGGATTGTAGCTCAAAGGGAAGATATTAACGAAGATATGCTTTCCAAGTTGGGCATAGAGTATAATCCGGAAAATGACGATAATTTTGAAGAAGATACCGAACCGCAGGCTACCGTTTAAGCGGTAAGACCGGAGAGTGTGCAACATGGCAGAAGAGGTAAAACAAATACCTATCAGGCAAGTATTAAAGCAGGCCCTTACATATTTTTATGCCAATTTAAAAAGTATGGGCCTGTTTTGGCTGGTTAATTTTGCGGCGTTAGGAGTATTTAATTTTATTGAAGGCGGATTTTCCAATCCGATAAGTATAGTATGGCTTATGGGCTATTATGTATATTGGTGCGGATTTTTTAGGTTTTATTTTAATAAAAAGCCCTATATTCTGACCATGGACATCTTTGGCAGCATAGTACCGTCTACTAAAATAGTTTTTTTATTTATTTTAGCGACTTTTTTGCTGATTATATTGCCGTATTTACCTTTATTTATGGGATTTAATGAAAAGTATTTAATTTTTTTTGAAAAATATATGCTGGCCTTGCAAAATGTGGAAGCCGATGCGGTTAATCAGTTAATATTTTCGGGAATTTTGCTTATAGGTTCGCCGTTTATAATAGCACGGCCGTTTTTTGCCTGGATGTCGGCGTTGCAAGGATTAAACGGTTCGTTTAAGAAGGCTTTTCGTAAAACGCAAGGTAATTATTGGCGATTTTTATTTATCATGGTTTTGTTAAACATTCCGTGTGTAATTTTTTATGAGGTTGATAAGTTGTTAAGTTTGGACGGCTGGTTGGCAACATTTGTTTGTGCCGGATTTTTCATTTATTTCAATTTAGTTTTTGCCAAGATGTACGACTTTTTTTATGATGAATAAAAATAGATTGCGAAAACGATTAAAAAGTATGGCAAGATAAAAAGTTTTCTTTTATATTGGGTAGAGGAGAAGAAAGATGCCTGATATAAGCAAATTAAGTAAGGAGCAAGCCGCAAAGGAGCTTGAAAGATTAGCCAAAGAAATCGCCAAGTCCGATGAGGCATATTATCAACACGATGATCCGTATTTAACGGATGCCGAATATGATAAATTAAAGCATTTAAATGAGGCAATAGAAAACAAGTATCCGGATTTAGTAAGGTCAGATAGTCCCTCAAAAAGGGTTGGAGCACCGGTAAAGAGCGATTTTAAGAAGATAACGCATAAAGTGCCGATGTTATCGTTGGCCGATATTTTCAGCGAAGAAGAGCTGGCCGATTTTGTAAAAGGCGTGCAAAAATTTTTAAATACTGAGGAAGATATAGAATTTACGGCCGAACCGAAAATGGACGGTTTATCATTTTCGGCAAGGTATGAGGACGGTATTTTGGTAAGCGGAGCGACACGAGGCGACGGTAAAATCGGTGAAGACATAACGGATAATTTAAGGGTAATAAAAGGCTTGCCGCATAAGGTGGAAGCGGCCGATTTTCCGCAGGTTATGGAAATGAGGGGCGAAGTTTACATGTCTAAAGCCGATTTTTTTGCCTTAAATGAAAAAAACAAGGAGGAAAATAAAAAGCCGTTTGCCAATCCGCGTAATGCGGCGGCAGGTTCACTGCGTCAGTTAGATGCCGGTATCACCAAGGAACGCAAATTAAGTTTACTGGTATATACTTGGGGAGAGGTATCTAAAGTAAGTTGGAAATCCCAAAGCGAATTTTTGGAAAAGGTTAAGGGTTGGGGCTTTCCGGTTAATCCTTACAATAGGTTGTGTCATAATTTGAGTGAGATTATAGAAAGTTACGAAAGTTTATTAAATAATCGGGCAGATTTAGCCTATGATATAGACGGCATAGTTTATAAAGTAAACAGCTTAGAGTTGCAGGCAAGATTAGGTTTTTTAACCAGAACGCCGCGTTGGGCGGTGGCTCATAAGTTTCCGGCAGAGCAGGCGGTTACCCGTATTGAGAATATTAGGGTGCAGGTAGGCCGTACGGGAGCCTTAACGCCGGTAGCCGATTTAGAACCGATAAATGTGGGAGGTGTGGTAGTATCGCATGCTACTTTGCATAATGAAGACGAAATTAAACGCAAAGATATCCGGATAGGCGATTATGTAGTTATTCAAAGAGCGGGAGATGTAATACCGCAAGTGGTATCGGTAGTATTAGAAAAAAGGTCTCCGGGGTTGAAAGAGTACGAATTTCCAAAAACTTGTCCGGAATGCGGAGCCCATGCCATTCGGGAAGAGGATGAAGCGGTAAGGCGTTGTACGGGAGGATTAAGCTGTCCGGCCCAAGCCATAGAGCGGATAAAGCACTTTGTATCGCGAGAGGCGTTCAACATAGAGGGACTGGGCTCTAAAATAGTAGAAGAGTTTTTTAATGAGGGGATATTACAAAATCCGGCGGATATATTTACTTTAGAGGAGCGAAACGGAGGCTATGAAGACGATTTATTTTCGGCAAATCAGGGAATACATCTTGAAAATCGGGAAGGCTGGGGTAAAAAATCGGCCGATAACTTATTTAAGGCGATAAGGAGCAGGCAACAAATAAGTTTACCGCGGTTTATTTACGCATTGGGTATCAGGCAAGTCGGAGCGGCAACCTCACTGTTAATAGCCAAAAACTACGGAAGTTTTAGCAATTTTATGGAAAAGATGCGTATAGGCGATACGGAAAAGTTAGTAAGCATAGACGGCATCGGCGAAGCGATGTCCAAAGACATCACGGAATTTTTCAAAGAGGAGCATAATTTAAGGATAATTGCCAAATTATTAAATTATGTAAAGGTAGAAGATTTTGAGGATACGACCGATTACAATTCGCCTTTATCGGGTAAAACGGTAGTATTTACCGGAACTTTGGAAAAAATGACGCGGGCCGAAGCCAAAGCCAAAGCCCTAAGTTTGGGAGCTAAGGTAGTAGGTTCGGTATCAGGGAGTACGGATTATGTAATAATGGGAAGCTCGGCAGGCAGCAAGGCTCAAAAAGCACAAGATTTAGGGGTCAAGATTTTAAGCGAAGAGGACTTTTTAAGCTTAATCGGTTGATGAGGATAACCATAAAGTAAAGTAAAAAAAGGGAAAGCAAGGACTTTCTCTTTTTTTTAAAGGAAAGTTCTTGCCAAACGGATAAAATACTTTAATATGGGACTGTCGCCGGTTGGCGATGGTGTCTAACGAACATCTTCAGTATGAGCTCCTTGATAAGGGGAGCGGATGATATAAGCGTATTGTATACGACGAATAAGTCTGACTGTATACTGACAGTTTGTTAGCTCCCCGCTTTGAATTTTCAAAGCGGTTTTGTTTTAACCAAATGTATTAAAATGAAATGGAGCACCAAAATGTTAAATAAAAAACAACACAAAGCTTGCTTTAAAAGAACTTTTAATGAACTGGCAGCCCAATTATGGAATTTGCGTCGGGAACGACAAATGACCATTGTTGAGCTCTCCATTGATTCCAAAGTACCGGTTAGGTTTTTGGAAACTTTTGAAATTAAAGGCTATCCTTTGGCCCTTGGCGAACTGGCAAGCCTGGCCTCGTTTTATGATAAACGCATCAAAATTGAACTTGTTGATGTTGAAGAGGATATAAAATCTATGGCCTAAACCTGACAAAAACGGCTTTTAAAATGACAAAACCGGACACTTTCGGACGGTTCCGGACATAATCGGACAGTTTCGGACACTTTCGGACTGGACATTTTTTGTAAAAAAAGGCTATAAAAAAGGTATAATCGGAAGATCGTGTGCAAGCTGCAAACTCTCACGATTATATTTTAACTTAAACTAAAATTTTAACAACAAATACCGAAGCTCATAACTTCGGTATTTTTTATATAAATGAAAGGAAAAAATCATGAATAACAAAAAATATAATCCATTTGCGGATATGTACAACTTCAATGCCAATAGCAGTAACTGGGTGCAAAGGTTAGGATATAATGCGGACTTTTATAACAATCCGCTGGGTTACAACAGCTCACCCACCCCCAGACCTTATGACAACACAACTGTCTCTGCTCCAGATGATGACAATGAAGTTATAAGTGGGTTTAAGCCTCAAACCCCTCGGACAACAAGCTTAAATAACAGCTTTAATGTTAATAAGCAGCAACCTTCCATGGGTAATATGTCAAGCTTTAACCTTAAAGGGAATAATAATACTTCTAACTTTAATGCGAATAGCAGTAACTGGGTGCAAAGGTTAGGGCATAATGCGGATTTTTATAATAATCCGCTGGGTTATAACAGCTCACCCACTCCCAGACCTTATGACAATACAGCTACCTCTGCCACAGATGATGACAATGAAATTGTAAGTGGTTTTACGCCTCAAACTAAAAAAAATACAAAATCAAACAAAGACTTTATGGATTATTTTATGGATAATCTTGCCGATATTGGTTACGGTGCCAAAAAAGCTTTGTCGGGGGCAACTTTCGGAGCTTCCGATTGGGCATTGCGTAAACTTGGCTTAGACAATGAACAAGAATATCTTGCAAGAAAAGAAGCTGAAGGATTGGGTACATTAACTAAAGGCTTGGGCTTGGCCAGTGAAATCGGCGGCAATATTATCGGTGCCGGCGGAGCCTTGGCAAAGGGTTTGCAAAATGCCGGATTTAAAGGTTTAAGACTTGCAACAACTGCCGGTGGTGCTGAAGGCCTGGCTTATGGCTTAACAAGTTCGGACAGATTGCGAGAAACGCCTGAGAATATTTTAACAGGAGCAGTCGGTGGCGCAATAGGCGGGGCTTTGGGAGAAGGTGCCGGGCGTGCCTTAGGTTCAGGTTTGAGAGGCTTAAAATATGTTTTAAGCCGCAATCCGAATAAAGCAGGTGGCAGGGCGTTATACGGTTTAACCGAGCAGTTGGCCGAGAACACCGGAAACCGGCTGAATGCCGAAAACCTTGTCAATAATGCGCTTAATGATGCTGAACGTACCGGCCGAAGCCTGATTGAGGTTGCCGATGAGCCTATTGTAGATATTGCCCAACAGGCACGCCAAAAGACACCGTCTGCCGGTTATATGTTGCAAAACAGATTAAATCAGGCGCGAGAGGCACAGCCGGCAGAATTGCGGGGTTTCGTAAACGATGTGTTGGGAACGTCAAGCCGCGGCAACAGCGTTGCAGAAGTAACGGCAAAGGCACAAGCCAAAGCACGGCCGATTTATCAGAAACTGGATAATCTGGGGGATTTGGAAATATATGAAATCGCCGGTAAGTTTAAAAATTTGGAACCCCATAATTTTGAGCATTTAGGCGAGTTATCTCCAGATGAAGCTTTAAATATCTTGCAAACTCAAGCTAAAAATGTGGGAAAAACTCTATATACAGAAGGAAAAGACGGATTAAATCATTTGGTTAAAGATTCACAAAGAGCTAATCTTGTAAACACATTGGAAGATACCGTATTGCATCCAGATGTCAGACAACTGGGTTTGTCGCCTGAGGGGGTTCTTACAGGCTATTCAATGAGGAAGTATCAGGATAAAGGGGGAAAACCTTTTTACGATCTGGTAATGCAAAGAAACGATAATGAGATTTATAATAAATTTCCGACATTAAAAGAAAGGAATGCAGCGAAGAATTTCAAAGCACCAGACACCAATTTGCCTGATGTCGGCTTCCTCCAGAACGATACGAGGGCAAATCTCTCGTCTTTCGGTAATAATAGTATATCCAATATTAGCAAAATTGTCAAGAATAATAGCATTATACAAGACACGGTAAGAAGGGTTAAAAGAGCAAATTCCAGCTTAAAGGATTTACCTGATACAGATTTCAGAGTTTTAAACGAGGCCAGAAGAGCATTATCTGACCAGTCCCAAAACATGACGGATTTATCCGGTTATGAAGCCAGATCAGCCTTAAAAGAGCTGGACGGCACACTTGATGAAATTATAC
>CALXTJ010000012.1 GCA_944391375.1 uncultured Alphaproteobacteria bacterium | reverse complement strand
GCCTTACCGTTACGGTAAGGCCTTGATGTCTGATTAGCCCAATATCAAACCGCGTCTCTCCGCCTCATATATCAAATGACATATCGGAGACGGGGCTGATATGGCCGAATACTCATTATATATTGACAGCACTAAAACAACATTGTCCAGTGCTTTCATAAATGTTATGTCTTTTTCAAGACATGTATCCAATGACTGGATTACGGCAGCTACAGTATCATAAAACAGACGATGATACCGCGGAAGATACTCCCTATCATCCAAACTCGGATGCTGTTCTTTGAGCATATTCTGCAGTGTCCGGCAGAAAATGCCATTGCCCTCAACGCAGGCCGAAATTTCATTCCTACCAAGAAGAGTATACTTCTTCCTGATAACTTTTAACAAATAATTCCTTTCCATACATTATAATTTAAGGTGAAACAAAATGATAAATTTTGTTTCAATATAATCTGCTTATTACAAATATTCAATAAATTTTTTATTTCCGATTCTTTTTACATTATCGCTGTCAATCGCCCCGCCCGCCATTGCCGCCGGTGCCGCCATTGCCGCCGCTACCGTCGTTACCGCCAAAACTGCCGCGGCCGCCGTTGTTCGTATCTAAAAACTCCGGTACACGGATATAACTTTTTTCATTATTATCGGCACACGCATAAAAACCCATGCCGTTTTCTTTTAAAGATAACAAATCCGCAAACTTGCCGTCTTGCTTTACCTGCAACACCGGAGCTTGAATTACCAAATTGGCACCGCTTTTACAAGCCTTGCGAAGGGCATTAAAATCTAACAGAGAATACTGACCGTCACTGCTCTTAACTAAAAACTCACCTGCCGTATCAAACTCGTGTACCAAGCGATGTCCGTCGGTATTCCACGGATTCTCTCGCACCGTCTGCACAAAATTACGGCTCGTATTTAACGGCTTATCCGTAAAGGCTTCGTATTTTAAAGCCAGATAATGATGAATACTGCTGTTTTCCGCTTTTTCTATTCCTGCCGCTTTCAGTTTTTGTTGTAACATTAAATCATAGGTCTTGCCGAAATTGCGTTTTACATCCTCAAACTTATCACGACTTATTTTTAACTGTTGTGCCGCATTTTCAATACTTTCATCCGGAATACGGGTTACCGGAATATCCACAAACTTAATGTTTATATCAAACTCATTTAACAACCTGTTCATATTTTGCAATTTCTGTTCGTTCGGAGATTTCAATACCCCTTCTCTAAAAATACCCGCTGCCACAATTTCGGTACACATCCTGTCAAAAAGCAACGGTACTATCGTTTTCCGCATTTCATATTGTAGGTGTTGTAAATGTTTTTTAGCCTCCTCTAAATCAGAATCCTCCAAAGCCTCCTTAAAATACTGAGCATATTTGGTTACAAAACGATTTTTTAAAACATCGTATTCGGAAAAGCGTTCATTTCCCTCCTGATTTTGTTCAAAGCAGCTCCAAACATTTTCCTTATCGGGCATAATTACATTTTCAATAAAATTATCCTGTAACGATTCGGGATTAACTTTGACTTTACATTTATCAAACAACAATTGCAATTTATCAGCCTGTGACAACAATTTTATGGGGTCGGAATATTTTTCCAATTCTTCCAAAAATCCCTGATATTCTTTAGCTTTGACTGCCCTTTGCTTAACCCCCAGTAAAAAACTTTGCTGATCGGTTTGCGATAACCCGTTTAATATTTCCAGCTCTTCACATTGTTTTGCCGAAAGTTCATCTTTGGAAGTTAGGCCCAAAAATTTTTTATAAGCCGAAGGAGTATATTTATTGCCCACATTTTCAACTTGTTCCGCTGTCTGTAATTTAATACCGGCGGCCCCGGCTGCTTCAAGTAACTCATAACTTTTTTGGGTAAAGCCGTCTTTGCCGGGATTCCCTTTACTTGACACGGTTGCCGCCCCCAAAGCGGAAAAATGTTTGCTTCCCCGTTTTTTAAGCGGAAATTTTAACGGTTCCGACAAACCTTTAACTTCAACCACAAAATTTCCGGAACTGTCATTACCTTCAAACTTTACTGCTGTAAAAACCGCATCTTGCGGAACATCTTGCATTTTGCCACGGCTCTGCTGAAACAAAACTTCATCTTTAATTTGTTTGGTAAACATTTCCACCTGTTTATTTTGCTCTTTGCTTTGTTTAACAGCTTTGCGTTGAGCTTTATCTTCCTTGGCCGTGGTTGTTTTATAAGCATACGGATTAAAAGTTATTTTTTCTATCTGCGATTTTATCAAATCCAACACATACCGCCGATTCTCTTCGGTATCGGCCAACAAGTTGTAAGTTTCTATTACTTCTTTTCTGCTTTCTTTATCAACTTTTCCTTGGGCATACTGTTGTACAAAATACCGCACATTATACAGTTTCCGTAAATCATTAAAATCTTGTATTTGGGCTTCTTGTTGTTTTGCTTCAATTACCATAGGGTATCTCCGTAATCTGACCATGCTTTGTTTATAGTAACATACCCTAAATATTTTGTTAAGTTTAAAAACATCTTGCCAAACAATTTTTTTTGTGCTATAAGTTTTGTCCAGAAATTTTATAATTTATATATTATGCACAGAGATAAAAAAGAATTGGCGGCATTGGCTGCCCGTGTCATGGACTTAAAATTTTTCTCCGGCCGCTTCGGAATTCCCGTAAAGAAGCTGCAATGGGGAATAATTATTTCCATGAATGAGGACTGTACGGAATCCATTTCCCCTGCGGTCTTTATTGAAGGCGAGAATTTGTTCATTGACATTCTCAATGACCATATCTTGCCGATTTGCAATATCTGCGGTTGCAAATCAACCGTAGAAGTCGCCGAATGCCTTCCTCTTGAGGTTGGCGAAGGTTACCACTTTGTATCGGAAAACGAGGAAGTGGTTCTCCCCAATACGGAGATATACCGTGTATACCATTACAAGGTATACTCCGACTTTCTGGCCAAAGAAGCCCGAAAGTATGAATGAAAGTTAAAACAAAGACCTTGCCTTAAAGCATGGTCTTTGTTTTTTTATATATTTCCTGTTAAAAGATTAAAAAAAATTATAAAAAAATAATTTTATCCTTTAATATGGTGGTGATTATAAACAACTTCGGAGTATTTATGACTGATTACACCATTGCTGAGTTATTACTTTTTCAACTGTTTTTAATATTTTTAAATGCCGTTTTTGCCTGTGCCGAAATTGCCGTAATATCCATTAACGACAACAAACTCAAACGCATGGCCGACAGCGGCGATAAAAGAGCATCCCGCTTAATTTCATTAACGGCTCAACCTGCCAAATTTTTAGCCACCATTCAAATCGGTATTACCTTAGCCGGATTTTTAGGCAGTGCTTTTGCCGCCGATAACTTTTCCGATCGTATCGTAGACTGGTTAATTTCGCTTGGAGTTACACTTTCGCCTAAAACTTTGGATGTTTTATCGGTTATCGGTATTACTTTAATTTTATCGTATGTAACCTTAATTTTGGGCGAGTTGGTACCCAAACGCATAGCCATGAATTATGCCGAAAAAATCGGTCTGGCTATGTCCGGTTTAATTTACCTCATTGCCAAGATTTTTTCTCCTTTGGTATGGTTTTTAACTGCATCAACCAATGCCGTATTACACTTACTGCATATCAATCCGGAAGAAAAAAATGATGAAGTTACCGAGGAGGAAATCCGCATTATGGTAGAAGCCGGAAGCCAAAACGGTACGATTGACGATATTGAAAAAAGCATCATTCACAATGTTTTTGAGTTTGATGACATTACGGCCGAAGAGGTTATGACACATCGGACCGATGTTACTTTTTTAGACATTGACGATTCGCCGGAAAACTGGGAACAAATTATTACCGATACCCGTTATTCGGTATATCCGGTTTACAAAAACGATACCGATAACATTATCGGCACTTTGACTATCAAAGATTATTTTCGTTATAAATCCTTACCCAAAGACGAGTTGATAAAAAAGGCCGTTAAGCCGGCTCAGTTTATCAGTCAATCCAAGCATATTGACGAAGTTTTCAAAAACATGCAAAAAAGCCGCAATCACTTTGCCATCGTGGTAGATGAATACGGCGGCATGTTCGGTATTGTAACCATGAACGATTTATTAGAAGAGTTGGTCGGAGAATTAGAAGATGATGTTGAAGCACCTCCGAGCACTCCCGACATCAATCAAATACATGACAATGTATTTGTCATTCAGGGTTCTGCTTCCATTGAAGAAGTAGCCCCTTATTTACACCTTGATATCAATCAGGAAGATACCGATTATGACACCTTTGCCGGATATCTGCTTTCGGTTATGGGCGGTTTTCCGGAAGGTAAAAAAAATCGGAAATTCACTTATCAAAATTTAAAAATCAAAATAACCAAAATGAAGGGCCGCCGCATTGAGGAAGCCATTGTACAGCTCCTTAAAAAAGATGAGCCCGACAATCAATAATTTTAACGAAAGGAACGATTATGAACAAAAAAATTTTTTACGGAATTTTAGGCTCTGTGCTTTTAAACGGAACGGTTTGCAAAGCCGAAAGCATCAACTTACCTCAGCCCGATACTTCATCGGAATTGATGAAAATAATAGATGCTCGTAAATCCGGACGAGCTTACAGCAACAAGCCGATTGACAATCAGGAATTGAGTAATGTTTTGTGGGCGGCCTTCGGAACCAATTCGCACGGAACTCGCACGATTCCCACGGCACGCAATCAGCAAAACTTAAGGGTGTTTGTTTTTTACAATAATGCGGTTTGGGAATATGACGGCAAAGAGAATGTATTAAACAAATATTCCGATACCGATTTAATGCCGTATCTTACCACGCAGGAGTTTGTAAAAGATGCCCCCGTACATATAATTTATGTCGGTGATAAAAAATACGGCGAAGTCCACAGCGGCTCGGCTTATGAAAATGTTTCATTATATGCTGCTGCCAACGGTTTGTCTTCGGTAGTAAGGGGCTTAATTGACCGCGACGGCTTACATAAAGCTTTGGATTTAAGCGAGGATGAAGTTGTAACTTATCATCAAACCTTAGCTTATCCGCAAGAGTAAAAATTAACGGGCTGGCAAATCACAGCCCGTTTCTTTTAGATTGCAAGATATATTTTAATATGCTACCTTATACACAAATTTATTATGAGGTATGCTATGGATAATGAAAGTCGTCTGATTGATATAGAAATGGCCGTCACCAACTTGCAACGCATGGTAGATGATTTAAATGATGTTGTTATACAACAAGGCAAGACCATTGATTTACTCATTAAAGAGCATAAAATTTTAGTATCTATGCTCAATGATGAAAATGTTAAACCTTTAAGTGAGGAAACGCCTCCTCCGCATTATTAAGGAACAGAATATGGTAGCAGCAACATGTATACATAACGCCACGGTTTTTAACGGTTTTACCATGATGCGTAACTGTGCGGTGTTAATCAAGCAAAATAAAATTATAGATGTATTTAATGAAAGTCGCTTCAAGCAAAAAATTTTCAAGGCTGATACCATATTCATGGATGCCAAGGGAGCTTACATAGCCCCGGGGTTTATTGACACGCACATTCACGGTATCGGCGGTTACGGCACTGATGATTACTCGGTAAAATCCATATTAAAAATGTCGGAAATTTTATCCGAATACGGCGTTACCTCGTTTATTCCCACCTTATACGCCGCTCCCAAGGAAGAATTGATACAAGGAATTACCGCCATAACCCGAGCCATGGGCCAGGAAAAAGGAGCCCGTATTTTGGGTATACATTTGGAAGGTCCGTTTATATCGCCGGAACGATTGGGAGTACAATCGCCCGATGCTTTAAGTCCGGTAGATTTAGACTTAATGGAAGATTTATGGAAAGCTTCCGAAGGGCACATTGTAAACATGACGGTAGCTCCCGAATTAAAACACATGCGGGAACTGGCTTTATATTGTGTTTCCAAAGGCATTATTTTACAGGCCGGACACACCAATGCCACTTACAATCAAATGGTGGAAGGCATGCAGGTTCGTATTCTACATGTTACACACTTATTTAACGCCATGAGCCGTATGCACCATCGTGACCCCGGAGTGGTAGGTGCCGTTTTCATACATCCGGAACTTTCCTGTGAAGTTATTGCCGATGGTATTCATATCAATCCTGATATCATTAAATTTTTACTTACCTGTAAATCGCTGGATAAAATCGTGCTGGTCACCGATTCTTTAAAACCCACCAAGCAAAAGAAAAAACCGCTGATTGCCAACGGTGAAGAAGTGTACTTGGATAAATGTTTTTATCGCAAATCCGATAATGTTATTGCCGGTTCGGCCTTAACCATGATAGACAGCGTTAAAAATGTGGTATCATACGGATTTTCCATTGAACAAGCGGTACATATGGCCTCGGCCAATCCGGCACGAATTATGAGGCAAGATCATATCGGACTGATTGCCCCCGGATATGATGCCGATTTAGTTATTTTTAATAAAAACTTAAATATTTTATATACAATAATAAAAGGTAACATTTATCAAAAAGGAAAGAAGCTATGCGTGTAATAATAAAACCGGACTATGACACCGTTGCCAAATGGGCAGCCAACTATGTTGTGTACAGAATTAACAAATTTAAGCCCACTCCGGAGCGTCCGTTTGTGTTGGGTCTGCCGACAGGTTCTACTCCGATGGGAATGTATCAGGAGCTCATCAACTTATATCAAAAACGCAAAGTTTCGTTTGAAAATGTCGTAACTTTTAATATGGATGAGTACATCGGCTTAAAACCGACCGACCATCAGAGTTACCGCTTTTTCATGGAAGAAAACTTTTTCAAGCATGTTAATTTAAAACCGCAAAATATTCATATGTTAAACGGCATGACCAAAGATTATGAAAAAGAGTGCCGCAATTATGAAAAAGCGATTCGCCAAGCCGGAGGCGTACATTTATTTATCGGCGGCGTAGGTACCGACGGACACATTGCTTTTAATGAGCCGTTTTCATCATTAAGCTCTCGTACCCGTGTTAAGACCTTAACCGAAAGCACGATTAAGGCCAATTCGCGTTTCTTTGACAATGATGTAAGCAAAGTACCGACCACCGTATTAACGGTAGGTATCGGCACCATTATGGATGCTGCCGAAGTCATGATTTTAATTACCGGTGAAAATAAAGCCACGGCATTAAAACACGGTATTGAAGGAAGTATCAATCATGTTTGGACAATTTCGGCTTTGCAGATGCACCCGCACGGTATTATCGTTTGCGACAAGCCTGCTACTAAAGAATTATCGGAACAAACCGTTAATTACTTTATGGATATAGAAAAGAACAACTTCTAAATTAAACACTCTAAAAAGCCTTACCAAAATGGTAAGGCTTTTATGTTTTTTAATTATCCAAACAACAAATTTCTAAATATTTTTGTATTCGGTTCGGTAATAAAAATTTATTTTCTTCTTTATAAGCCCATTGTATGAGCTCATCACGATTTACATTGCCCATTTTAAATACTTTAACATTAGCCAATTCCCCGTTATGATATTTTTCTGATTTACTTTTATCATAATATACATCTCCTTTGAAAGTAACACACCAAATATTACAATCCTCATATTTTTGAAAAGCGTCCAAAAAAATATCCGCCCTTCCCATTTTACATTGCACAATGGCTTTTTTAAGCTGCTTATCTTCTTTTTTTGCCAGCATATACTCGTAAGCCGTGGTTCCCGATTTGTTACTTGACGGATAAATTATATATTTATGTTCTTTTTGCAAATAAATACCCAACAAATCTTCCTGATCTTCGGGAGATAAAAAATCATAAATACTTTGTTTGGAAAGTTTAACATTATCTTTTTGACCGCTGTACAAACATTCAAAATAAGCAGATAACGGCCCCTTGGAAGTTGAGGAATGTTTAACGGTGCAGCGAGCAAAAGAATTAACGATAATTCCCGGAACATCATCTAAATCAAATTCTATCCATTGACAATGTACTGCCAAACACCATTGATTATCGTCAATTTCATAAAAATCATAAATTTGATTATTATAACCGATAACTTTACCTAAATAAAATTTACCGCTTAAAGAGTTTCTGGACCAAATAAAATCTCCCTCTTTAATTTTATTCATACAAGCCATTGCTTTGCCAAAACCCTTCTGTTCATCTAATGTTTTTAGCTTAACGGCCGAAACATATTGTTCTTTATTTAAAGGTTTATAAGCAAGCGACCAACCTATACAAAAAGCTTTGTCATTAAAGCACTTATCTTGATATAAATTGCGTTTTTTACCGGCATTGGTAAACAAATTTCCGACATAAACATCCACCATATTAACACTCCTTAAGTTGGCATAATTAAGATTATCTTTTTTAGAAACGGTGTCAATAGTCATTAAAAAACTTGCCTATGTCAAAATATGTCGTATTATGATTATAAGGAGAAAAACATGGCCTATGAAAAAACTTATGATTTACTGGATTTGGCAATTTGGATGCAATCAACACGAGAGGGCGTATCTTTAAACGAGATTGCCGCAAAATTTAATGTTTCCCGCCGCACGGCCGAACGAATGCGAGATATGATTCTCAACCGCTTTCCGCAAGCCGAAGAAATTATTTGTGAAAACAACATAAAAAGATGGTACATACCTCAAGGTACATTAAAAGATTTTATACAGTTTTCATCAGAAGAACTGTCGGTTTTGGAAACGGCCCGTGCCTTATTTGCCGACCGACAAATGCCCGATAAACAACAAATTTTGCAAAATGTTATTCATAAGATTAAAGCCGGTATCAAGCCTGATGTTTTCCGCAAAATTGCCCCTGATGCCGAGGCTTTGTTGGAGGCCGAAGGTTTTATATGTCGTCCCGGCCCCAAGCTGTTGATTGACCAACAAATTATTTCCAAAATCAGACAGGCCATATTGGAATGTCATAGCATAAAAATTGTATACCGCAATAAAATAAGCGGCAAAGAGAGTATTAACACTCTTGATCCGTATGGCTTTTTATATGGCGAAAGAAATCATTATTTAGTAGCTCATCACAGCGATGGTTATTGTGATGATGAAGTACATAATTTTATTTTGGGAAATATAAAAAAAGTAGAAATAACCGATACCCCTTTTACCCCGATTGCCGGATTTAGTTTGCAAGAATACGCCAAACAATCTTTCGGAGCGTTTCATGAGCCGGCTTTTGAAGTTGAGTGGCTGTTTGATAAAACCGTTGCTCAAGAGGCAAGTCTTTATATTTTTCATCCGACACAAAGCATGCACCGCAATACCGACGGTAGTTTAACGGTCAAATTTAAGGCCGGAGGTCGTCTGGAAATGGATTGGCATTTATATACCTGGGGCAAACATGTAAAGGTCATTAAACCTCAGGATTGGTATCAAAAGCATCAAGATTAAAAAGATTATATATTTGATATATGTAATAACAATCAAGCACCAAAGGTGAGTTGAATAAATTACACTTTTTTAATTTAAGTTTTTTACGCAACACTGACAGCGAAACATTTGTATTTGGAAAATGTTGTCGGCACAGTTTGAGAGTATCAAAGGTAGGATTATTGAGTTTGCCCTGTAAATTATGTTCCAACATCCGTAAATTAAAATCAAGGTAGTGCGATATAAGTTCTTTGTCCTGCACAAATTGCAATATATCGGGCTTGAGCTGATGTATGGTCGGAGCATCTTTAATTTTATAAAAATTGATGCCGGTTATTTTGGAAGCAATATGCGAAATCGGTTGCTGCGGATTAACATAAGAATGAAAAAAATTACCGGTTAATTGATTATGTTCATTTAATTCCAGCATGGCAATTTCTATTATGCTTCCCTTTTGAGGATTTAATGTGTTGGTTTCGGTATCAAAAATTACTTTTCTCATAACATTCTCCTAATTTAAGGTAGGTAAAATTTCCGGTTCCCAATTGCCGATAACTCCGTTTGCTTTAAGTTCCAGATAAATCGGCATTTTATTGGGCATTTTTAAGGGACAAACGACCAATTGATGTTTAGGGGGCAATAAAAACGATGGTATATAAAGTGCCGGATTATATAAGCCAAAAATACAATCGGCAGTTTCCAACACTCCGGTTTGCTGGTTAATTCCCAACAAATCGCTTATTTTAGGCAGCTTATCCAGCCGATTATCAATACAACGGTTAAGCGTTCCGGTCACAATTACCGCAAAATTAAGACTTACGGCCAGTTGCTTTATTTTGCGTAAAATTTTTTTATTGATAACATTACCCAGTAAGTAAACATCCACCAAAACCACTTGCGGTTTTAGTTGCAAGCATAGCTTTTTGAAATTACTCTCATTAAAAATCAGCATTTCTTCAACATACATATCAGGCACATCCGGAGCAATTTTATGTATTCGGGCAACCGCCTCCGAAATATTGTCCGTATAATAAAGTACCTTGAATTGTTGTTTTGCCATATTAACGGCACAATTACACATAAACCAAGTTTTACCGCTGACCGGACGAGCCGCCACAAAAGTCAGTGATTTTTTTCTAAAGCCACCGTATTTGGCATCAAATGCGGCAATAGAGCTTGGAATTATATCCGCTTCCGGACAACTTAAAGAGGCTATTAAATTTTTAACCAACGGCATATTTTTCTCCTTTGCTTAACATATTTACGATATATACGCCTCACATACGACAAATTATGACGCATGTTAAAATTATGGTAATACCGTAAGGAGAACAAACATGTTTAAAACCAACATACAAGCCCAAGCGGAACTTGCCTTTGCCATTTATCATGACTTTAGTCAAATCATCAATAACATTGAACAAAATCTTGAACGGATAAAAGATAACGACATTTATAAAGGCAACATACTTAAAGAGCTTACCACCGCCAAAATCATATTAAAGCAACTGCAAAGTTTTTCGGCACATAATTCAGCTGCTAAAAGGCCTACGGATATTTAAGCTTTTTGTTGTTGCACAAAATTTAAGATACTGTTTAAGGCCAAGACCGGACTTTGCCGAAAATCTACAATCAATTGATTATTGG
Organism: uncultured Alphaproteobacteria bacterium; assembly: GCA_944391375.1. Classification (GTDB taxonomy): domain Bacteria; phylum Pseudomonadota; class Alphaproteobacteria; order RF32; family CAG-239; genus CAAFZY01. The sequence continues at coordinate 16,966 of CALXTJ010000012.1, read as the reverse complement.
CACAGATGTGGTTTTTGGCATCATACAGACAAAACGGAGTGGCAAAATACTTGCCGTAAACAGCACTGTCATCTATATGAAAATCTATTTTATTCTCCAAGCAATACTCGGCCTTAGCTTTATTCCAAGATTTATCATCAACCTGAAAAGTTCCGTCATTTAAGCGGGTTAATTGTCTTTTATTATCAAAATAATCGGCCATTGACCAAATATGAGAATAAGCAATATTATGAGCATCCAAAAAAGCTTTAATATCTTTTGTAAAACCGCCGCTTAAAATATAAATTTCGGCACCGTCGGCTATAGCCAAAGCACAGAAAGCTCTAAAAAAATCGGGATTGGCGGTAATTACGCCATGATAATCAATTCCTATGCGAACAACATTTTTCATTATTGTCCCTCCGGTGATGAAAACAAATCTTTAACGGAATTAGGACTTAATACGGAAAGCGGATTGATGTTAATTTGCGGCTCGGAAACCGTTCCCGAAATACCGTAATTAACGGCAAAAACCGTACCGTCTTTGCCGGCCAAAACCGTTCCGATTAAGGGGATACTTCCCAAAAACGAATTAAGACTGTAGGCCGGAGATATAATGCCCCTGATATCAACTTGACCGGAACTGCGTTGATACGACCCGCTGCCGGTTAAGCCCAAAACATTACCGAACATTTTGGCCTCGTTAATGTAAAGAGCCTTATTTTTATATTCAAAAGGAGCATCAAAATGGGAAAAAGTCAGTCCCTCGCCTCGTAACAAATCAAGCATACCGCTAAACGAAGCCACGGTCAAAAGCTTGGCCATCAAAGGCGTATTTTGAATACTGAAATTTCTGATTTGAGCATGGCCTATAAAATTTTTATCCTTTGTTCGGCGAGCCTCAATTTTTAACAAACCGCCGTTCATATCATCATATAAACGCAAAACTCGTAAAGTACTGCCGGCATTATTACTGTCAATGGAAAGAAAATATTCATCATTGGGTTTGGGAACATAATCAAGCTTAAGTTTTATGGATTTATCGGTCCCGAAGTTGCCCACCATGTGCAACTGGTCAACCCCGATACCGTTTTTTAAAACCGCACTGCCGGCAAAATTTTTAATAGGCGTTTCCGGATTGGTCCATAAGCTGTTCACGGTAATAAAAATTTCCGTATCTTTAACATCGGTCAACTCATCATCATTTTGAGTATCGGCGGCCGATATTGCAGATTTTTTATCGCGTTTGGCAAACAGTTCGGTCAAATCGTAACTGTTGCCGCTGACATTTATCCGAATATTCTTATTTTTATCATCAGCAAACTCTATTTTTGCCTTGGCCGAAGTTTTCGGACCTTCTATTTTAGTAATATCCACCGTCTCAGGCTCTCCGTTAGCACTAAGTTTAACATTCCCCTCCAAATTAAAATTATCCTTACTTAATTTAAACGAAGGAATATCTTCGGCCTTACCGTTTTTAATATTGATTGTTGCCTGAGCCTTCCCTTTATCCCCGATATTTTTACTAAAACCTAAAAAGCTGTAATCTATTAAAGCGTTGGTTAAATCGGCATTGATATTCAAAACAACCGACTTATCATTTTTAACGGATAACTCAGCCGCAATATCGGCATAACCCTGAATATAAGGAGCATTTAATATTAAAGTATCAACTCCCAGTTTTTGTTTAACTTCATCATTTAAAACAAACTGCAATTTACCTTTGGCTTTATAGTTTTTATTATTAAAAAATTCCTGTAACGAAACTTTGAGCGGAACATTATCAAAGAGGGCATTTCCTTGCACATAAAAACCTTCCGAATTAACCGTCAGCAGCATTTTTTCGGCACTTAAATTTTTATCTTCCCAGACATTCGGATACAACAGATTTTGCAAATCGGCCTTAACATCAACTTTAATTTCTTCCGGAGTTAAATTTTCATGCAGTTCAAAATTAAGTCCCAACTCAATATCCACATCACCTGACACATCATCGGGATTGATACCCATTTCTTTGGCATAATTAAGCGGAGGATTGTCAATAAACTTTAAGGCATCGGAAACCGAAGAATTTCCCTGCAGACGAATATCAATAAAGTTATTAAATTTATCCAAATCGTATAAGCGTACACTTCCTCCGGTAACGATTACACCGTCGGAAACACCCTTATCCACTTTAATATCAATATCCGAAGACGAAAAATAAGCCGTACCGTAAACATTATTGACCACCGGCATTCCTTCCAGATAGGAAATATTACTGTCTTCAACTTCGGCTTTACCGTCTAAATTTAAAAACGCCAACGATTTATTTTTTTCATCATACCCAAAAGTAAATATAAATTTGCCGTTTTTAGCATAGCCTCCGAACAAATTTTCGGCACACCATTCCCAAGCCGGCTCGGCCAAATAGCGAGGCCAAAAGCGGGAAAGTTCATCAAGACTGAATTTTTCAATATCGGCGGTAAAGATAATTTTTAAATCATTTAATGATTTTTCAAAGAAATATTTTTTATAACCGGATATATCCAAGCTTAATTTAGTTTGTTGTCCGCCAACGGTAAAATCGGCATTTTTAACGGTAATGGAATTTAAACCTCCGGCAATTGTACCGTCCAGAACAAAAGCATCAATACCGTAATTAAATTTAGCTTCATCGTTAAAAAGCACTTCACCGGCACTGCCCTTAATATTAAAGGTAAGTTTTTCCAGAGCCGTATCCAGATGACCGATAACATCTTTTTTATCTTGCAATATATCGGTAAAGTTAATAGCCGCATTAAATTGACCGTCAATCGGGACATTTATTTTCGGGGCATTCGTACTTACAAAATCCACCATATCGGAAAGCATCAAATCGGAAAAACCTAAATTCAGGAGCAATTTATTGTCTGTTACCTGATAAAGTGTATTCAAATTCAAGGTTGCCAATCTATCTTTCAAATCCAAAAGTCCGCCGATTTTAATATCCAAATCAAACAGATTTCTTTCAAAGGTAAAATTAACATCTTTAAAAGACCACTTACGGCCCAAATCCACCTCATGGAATTCCAATTCGGCACCGGTTACCGCAATTTCATTGATAAAACTTTCAGGATATATATCATCTTTGGAATTAAACCTTTCCAAAAACTCTTCAAACCAATCAAAATAGAGCTGGACTTTTTTCTTATTGACTTCGTTAGTTTTATCTTTTTCCACCCCGTAAGTAGTAAAGACGGCGATTTGCGGATTTTCCAAACTAACCGAACTGGGAGCGATTACGCCTTTAAGCAAAGCTCTGACACTAAAAGACAAAGAAAGTTTGGGAGCTTTTACGGTAAAACTATCGGTATCGGTTCTAAAAGAAACATCTTTGGCAATAATTTTAATCGGTTGGATGGAACGCACCAACTCCAGATTAACCTCGCCGATATTCATGGAAAACTGATTATCTTCGGAATTAAAAGCCTGCATAATATAAGGTTTTAAAAAAGGCACGGACAGCGGCCCCTGATAGAGTATCCATAACAGATACAACAGGGAAAGGAGCAATGCCACACCGACATAGTCCATTGTTTTACGCATATAATACATTTTTCCGGAGATTTTTTTCATTTATTATCCAACCACTGCAAAATATCATCATAGTTGCGTAAATCATAGAGCTCATCATGAGCCGCATTTTGGTACATAATCAACTTTTTGGGCTCAACCGCCAAATCGTATAATTGCAGAGCCTGCACGGGCGGAATAACTTTATCGGCATAGGTTCCCATAATCAGCACCTTCGTTTTGACTTTATCAATCAGCTGATAGTTATTATAAGTATCTTTGAGCAACAAATCAAGCGGGACAAGTTTAATTCCCCCAAAAGTAACATGATCTTCGGCGGTTTGCAAAAGGCTCATAAAGGGCACTTCCAACACCAAAGCGGCAAAATTTCCGTTGTGCTGTTCATGCCATACACCGTACAGAGCCATATAAGTACCCAAAGACATTCCGTATACCACAATATTTTCGTTGGCAAAACCCAATTTATTTAGGTATTTAACGGCATTTACGGTATCTTGTTCCAAATAGCTTTGCCTAATTTTGTTACCCTGCCCGCCAAAACCGCGATATTCGGGAATAAAGACCGAATATCCGGCATTTTCAAAGGCAATAAGTTTATGGCTGTAATGCTGTAAATTATAGGAATTGCCGTGCAAAAAAAGGATAACCTGATGATTGTTAAGAGAAGTATCGTTTACATAGAGCCAGCCTTCAACTTTTCCGCCCTGTTTTCCGTAATCAAAATAGGTAACTTCTTGAGCTTTAAGCCCTTCCTGGCGAGCTGCCGATAAAGAGCCCGGAAAATCGTAAGGGGCATAAAAGAACCACTCCGGTTTAAGATACACGCTCAAGCATAAAGCGACATATGCAACCAGAAAACACGGAATGATTACTTTAAAAACTTTCATCATTTTGCACCTTTCCGGCCAAAGCGGCAGCCAAAAACATATCAATATCGCCGTCTAAAACGGCTTTAAAATCGGAAGTTTCCGCTCCGGTACGCAAATCTTTAACCAGGCGATACGGTTGTAAAACATAAGAGCGGATTTGGTAACCCCACCCGTTTTCGCCCTGATTATCGCGTTGTTCTTCAGCTTTTTCGGCTCTTTTTTGCATTTCGCGTTCATAGAGGCGGGCTTTGAGCATTTTCCAGGCATTATCACGGTTCTGAAATTGCGACCGTTGGCTCTGACTTTGTACGACAATACCGGTTGGCAAGTGGGTAATTCTTACCGCAGAATCGGTTTTATTGATGTGTTGTCCGCCGGCACCGGAAGCTCTGTAAGTATCAATCCGGCAATCAGATTCGTTAATTTTAATTTCTATGGTATCATCAATCACGGGGTAGACACCCACAGAGGCAAAACTGGTATGTCTTCTGCCGGCACTGTCAAAAGGCGAAATTCTGACCAAGCGATGTACGCCGGTTTCCGACTTTAACCAACCGTAAGCATTATGACCGGATATTTTAATAGTTACTGATTTTATACCGGCCACTTCCCCCTCGGTTTCTTCCTGATATTCTGTTTTATAATGATGTTTTTCAGCCCAACGCACATACATCCGCAGCAGCATTTCGGCCCAATCCTGAGCCTCGGTACCGCCGCTTCCGGCATGAATTTCCAAATAAGCGTCATTAGCATCGGCTTCACCGGAGAGCAAAGCTTCCAGCTCGGCCATTTTGGCTTGTTTTGAAAGTTGCTCCAACTGAGTAAAAATTTCTGTTTGCAAACTCTCGTCATCTTCGGAAAGTTCGGCCATTTCCGTATAATCGTCTAAACTTTTTTGCATATCTTCATAAGCCGATAAGCTATATTCCAAAGTATTTTTTTCGCTCATCAACTTTTGAGCCTTGGCGGCATCGTTCCATAGCTCGGGATTTTGGCTTAAAGCCTCCAACTCTTCCAACCGCAGTTTGGCATTATCATAATCAAAGAGACCTCCTCAGCAGCTCCAAAGAGTGCTTGATTTGCTCGGTTATGTTAATAAATTCGGCTTTCATATCAGTATTCCTCTCCTACCTGCAGCATATCATCACCGCCACCGGTCAGCAAGTGGGCATCTTCACCACCGCCGATAACGCGTTGTTTACTTTCAAAACTATAATCGGGTTTAATGGCTTCAATAATAACCGTATCATCTCCGGGTTGGGAAGGTTTACCGGTTTTGGGGTTAATTCTGACTAATTTGATTCCTTGAGGGATTCTGAAATTGGAATCCGGAACATCTTTTAAGGCTTCCTTGACAAAGTCGTAAAATATCGGCAAAGCGGCCGAAGCTCCGGTTTCGTAGCGTCCCAAAGTTACCGGCACATCATAGCCGACATAAAGAGCCACAACCAAATCAGGTGAAAAGCCAATAAACCAAGCGTCTTTACTATCATTACTGGTACCGGTTTTACCGCCCAAGTGCCGTTTCAGAGTACGCAGTCTGGCACCTGTTCCCCTCACGGCTACCCCCTCCAAAATAGAGGTCATTTGGTAGGCACTCAACGGATCAACAATCTGCTGACGGGTATCCGGTTTATACGGCGGATTCTGATTTTCCCACTTAGCTACATTACAATCTTTGCATTCAAAATTATCTTGTTTATAAATCGTTTTACCCATCCGGTTTTGGATTCTTTCAATAAGGTACGGAGTAACTTTTTTACCGCCGTTGACAATAATGGCATAAGCCGAGGCCATATCAATCACACGAGCTTCGGCCGCCCCCAAAGAGGAGGAAAGATACTGCAGCAGATTATCGTTAATACCGACTCTTTTGGTCATTTCGGCAACTTTATCCATACCGATATCCTGAGCCAAACGGACGGTCATTAAGTTTTTGGACTGTTCCACTCCTTGACGCAAAGTCATAAGGCCGTAAAATTTTTTAGAATAGTTTACGGGTTTCCATTTGGGTTGTCCGGCACCTTGATCCAAAACAAAAGGAGCATCCAAAATTAAATCATTGGGAGAATAGCCCAATTCCAGAGCCGTTAAATAAACAAACGGTTTAAAAGCCGAACCGGTTTGCCGATAGGCTTGGGTTGCTCTGTTAAATTGCGATTTTTTAAATGAAAAGCCGCCGACCAAAGCCAGAACTTTGCCGGTATGAGGATCAATTACCGCCATACCTCCTTCCGCATCGGGATTTTGCCGCAAGTTGTAGGCATCTTCACTGTCTTGAATTTCCTCCACATAGATAACATCCCCGACATTAAGAACGGTAGCCACCGAAGTCGGTTCTCCGCCCACGCCGTTATTTTTCAATCTGGGGCGGGCCCATTTAATATCTTTTAAGTAGATACGACCGGCATTACCGGATTCGGTTTCAATTTCGGCCTGATTTTTAGCCGTTTTCAAAACCACGGCTTTTTCCCAGGAAGGTTCCGCTCCTGCGGACAAATCGGTATTTTGCAAAGTTTTTTGATAATTATCGTCAATTACAATATTTTTTTCCGCACCTCTCCAACCATGACGCATATCATAAGCGATTAAGCCTTTGCGAAAAGCTTTAGTGGCAATTGATTGAATTTTAGGATCAATGGTCGTTCTAACGATTAAGCCGCCTTCATAAAGGGCATCTTCCCCCAAATTATGAACTATGGTGCGTCTGACTTCTTCGCTGTAATATTCTGCATCTTTCAAAAATCCGGTTTTACGGTAATTAACCGTCAGCGGTTGAGCCTGAGCGGTTTGGGCTTCTTGTTGTGTAACATAGCCGTCCTCAAGCATTCGGGAGATTACCCAATTTCTGCGAGCCACGGCGGCATCGTACCTTTTAACGGGATTATAATTATTCGGTCCCTTCGGCAAAGCGGCCAAATAGGCAATTTCCTCCAGAGTAAGTTCATCCAAAGATTTATTAAAATAGTTCAGAGCGGCAGCCGCCACACCGTAAGAGCGATTACCCAAATAAATTTCGTTAAGATACAGTTCCAAAATATGGTCTTTGGTAAAAGCTTTATTCATACGGTTAGCCAAAATCGCCTCTTTAAGTTTACGAATGTAAGAAACTTCGGAAGAGAGCAAAAAGTTTTTGGCCACCTGTTGGGTAATGGTAGAAGCTCCGGCCGGTCTTTTGCCCGAGCCGAAATTTTTAATATTATGGATAACGGCACGAACAATACCGATATAGTCAATTCCACCGTGTTCATAAAAGTGTTTATCTTCGGCGGCAATAAAGGCTTGTTTTACTTTATCGGGAATTTTATCAACCGGTACGAACAAACGTTTTTCGGCGGCATATTCCATTAAAAGCTGTCCGTCACCGGCAAAAAGGCGGGTAGTAACGGCGGGTTCATAGTCGGCCAATTGCCGATAATCAGGCAGTTCAAAACTAAGTTTACCGATAAAAGCCACCAATATCAGTAACAAGACGATACCGATAAACATACCGGCACTTATCAATGTGGAAAAAAACTTAAACATTTATCAACAACCCATGCCACGACAAAACAATTTTGCCCACTTTATTACATTTAAAAAAAATTGCAAAAGAAAATTTCAAAATATCAGCCGTCTGAGGGCATTTTTTAATACAAAGCGGCAATTTCCGGATCGTTAAAGTATTTATCAATAGCCACAGCCACGGAATTAGCCATTTTTTTACGATATCCGCTTTGTTTTAAGAGTTTTTCCTCCTGCCGATTGGAAAGATAGCCCATTTCCAGCAAAGCCGACGGAATATCGGGAGCTTTTAAGACGACAAATCCGGCAAAGCGGTGAGAATTGGAAACAAGTTTAACCGATTTTTGCATTTCCTTAACCATATAAGCGGCAAATTTGGACGACTTATTACGGCTGTCGGTCTGCGACAAAGAAATAAGGATATCGTTAATTTCCTTAGAATTTTCGGAAAAATCAACTCCGCCGATAATATCAACTTTATTTTCGCGTTCGGCCAAAGCGGCGGCTTCTTTATCGGAAGCGGTTTCGGACAGAGTATACACGGACAAACCCTTGGCACTGCGGTTTAAGGCACTGTCGGCATGGATTGACATAAACAAATCGGCTTTATGTTTTTGGGCAATTTTCACGCGTTGCCGGAGCGGAATAAAGACATCGGTACTTCTGGTCAAATAAACGGTATAACCTTTTTTCTCCAGTATGGCTTTAAGTTCTTTACCCATGGCCAGAGTAATATTTTTTTCATAAGTTTTGCCGTAAGCTCCTATGGCACCGGGATCTTTACCGCCGTGTCCGGGATCTAAAACTATAATTTTTTTTCTGGGTTTGGGTTTATCATTATCGCCACTGAAAAACCACGAAGTTGAGGAGGAAGAAGCAGTTTTAACTTCTTTATCGGCTCCTTTAGAGGAAAAAGCATGCCTGGTACCAACTTTAGAATTAAAATCGCGTTCCGAACACAAGGCCACATCCACCACAAAACGCCACTTCATTTTGCCCTGAGGCTTGAGCATAAAAGCTTTTTTAATAAAAGCCGGCTTTTGCAAATCAAAAACGATGCGTTTGTCATCACCGGAGAGTTTGCCGATTCTGGTTTGTTTGATAAGATTATTTTTATCGCTTTGCAGGGTTTGTTTAACATCCATATCAAACACATCCACCACCAAACGCTTAGGTTCGCTAAGCAAAAACGCCTGATAATCAAAATTGCTGTCGGCTTCAAAGACGATTCTGACACTGCCCACCTGTTGGCCGATTCGCATACTGGTAATATTGCCGGCCTGAGCCGTGTGCGAAAAAAGCAGACAGCACAAAACAATAAGCGGCATTGCCAAATGCAGCCACGACCAAGGCTTAGCAAATATTTTCAGCAAATTTTTCATTTTTTCTCCGTTTGGTTTACAACAAATTGTAGTCCATAGTTATTACCAATCTGTTAAAAAACATTTAGCAACGACAAAATAACACGATAAATGGCTAAAAACTTGCGGGATATGTAAAATTTTAATTGTAATTTAAAACAAATCGTATATGTTGATAAGGTATCGGGATGATTGTGCACTGATTTAAGGGGTTATTGCTGACAAATGAGGGTTTTTCTCCTTTAAGAGGTGCCGCCGCGGAAGTTAATAAAATACCGTTTGAGCCCCCGACAATAAGATATGAAGGATATTTTGTTTTTTGTAAAAGAAGATAATTAAGCAAGAACAAATTACTTTTACGAAAGACGGGCAGATTAAAAAAAGTTTTAAATGGCTGATTGTAAGCCTTTTATTTGCTGTTTTAAATTCAGTATCAACCGATATCCCTCATATTAGGTGCAAAATAACACATCGTTTAATAAGCGAACAGATTGTGATGGGAAAATAAAAATGACAAAGAGAATGTTAATTGACGACACGCAACCTGAAGAAACTCGTGTCGTAATCGTAGACGGGAACAAAGTAGAAGATGTAGAGTTTGAATCCAGTTCCCGCAAACAAATCAAAGGCAATATATACACGGCCAAAGTAATAAGGGTAGAACCCTCATTGCAGGCCGCTTTTATTGATTACGGCGGGAACAAGCACGGATTTTTGGCCTTTGGCGAAATTCATCCCGACTATTATCACGCCTCACCGGAATTGTTAGAGGCGGTTGATCGTGAAGTAGACGAGATAATAGAACGCAAAAAGCAGTATATTAAGGAACGGGAAGAGCAAAGAGAACGGATTCGTGCCGAAAAGCAAGCTTTATATGAGGCTCGCAAACGCGAAGAAGAAGCCCGATTAGCACAGGAAGCGGCTTTAAAAGAGCAGGAAGAACAAGTTCAAAACAGCGAAGAAATGTCGGGAAATGCCGTAAATGAGCAGGAGAATTCCAACACTGTTACCACTACCGAACCGATTGCGGAAGTTGAAACATCGGAAGTAAAAACTGAGGAAGCTGAACCCGAGGAAGCAAAAACTGAGGAAGTTAAAAAGCCCAAGAGGAAATATACCCGCCGCAAAAAAGTTGCCGACAAAAATGAAGAAGCCGCAGCATCGGGAGAAGAAACCCATAATTCAGAGAAGGATGGAGATCAACAACAGCCTGCGGAAGAGTTTAAGGTTTTAAGTGCCGAAAATGAAGACGAAGCCCCGATTATCAGTGAAGAGGATGACGATTCGGAAGAAGCCGAAGATTACGATGAAGAAGGTGATGATGAAAAAACTGCCGAAAATGAATCCGAAGAAGATGATGATGCGGAAGATTACGATTCGGAAGAAGATTTTGAAATGCAACGCAAACTGTTGCGAGCTCGCAAGCTTTACCATTACAGCACCATCCAAGATGTAATAAAAGAAGGACAAACCTTACTCATTCAGGTTGTCAAGGAAGAAAGAGGCAACAAAGGAGCAGCCTGCACCACTTACTTATCGTTAGCCGGCCGCTATTGCGTTTTAATGCCCAATCGTATCAAGAGCGGCGGTGTCTCCCGTAAAATTACCAACGGAGCCGACCGTAAAAGATTAAAGGAAATCATGAAAGAGTTGCCCTTAACGAGCGATATGTCCATGATAATCCGTACGGCCGGAGAAGATAAGACCAAGGCCGATATAGTTCGTGACTATAATTATTTAATCCGGACCTGGAATCATATTCGTTTGAGTGCTTTAAAGAACAAAGTTCCGAGCTTAATTTACGAAGAAGGCGATTTGATTAAACGAGCCTTACGCGATATGTATACCAAAGACATTGCGGAGGTTATCGTTGACGGCAACGCCGCCTACAAAGCCGCTCGGGATTTTGTAAAAATATTATCGCCGAGCAATTTAAAGAAAATCAAATGCCGCAAGCCCAACGAAATGCCGTTATTCCAAAGGTTCCAGATAGAGTCTCAATTAGATAAGCTGCACAATCCGGTTGTTCAGCTTGAATCCGGCGGCTATTTGGTTATCAATCCGACGGAAGCTTTGGTGGCCATAGATGTCAACTCCGGTCGTGCCACCAAGGAAAGAGACATTGAGGAAACGGCATTAAAAACCAACTTGGAAGCTGCCGATGAAATTGCCAAACAATTAAGGATGCGTAACTTGGCCGGTTTGATAGTGGTAGACTTTATTGATATGGATGAGCCCAAAAACAATGCGGCAGTTGAAAAACGCATGAAAGACGCTCTAAAGAACGATCGTTCCCGCATTCAGGTAGCCAAAATGAGCTGCTTCGGCTTATTGGAAATTTCGCGTCAGCGGATGCATTCATCATTTATAGAAAGCAACTATCAGCCCTGCCCGTTCTGTCACGGCCAAGGGGTAATCCGGACAACCGAGTCGGGGGCGATGTTGATTTTGCGAGCCATAGAAGAAGAAGGTACCAAAAATCGCTCTTCCAAAGTGACGGTTTTTGTACCGACCGACACGGCCATATATTTGTTAAATCAAAAGCGTCAAAAACTGTGCGAATTGGAGAGTCGTTATAAAATGTCGGTAGTTATTTCGGCCGATGATGAAATTAAAAACATCTCCGACTACCGTATAGAAAGGACCAAACAAATCAAGGTTGACAACGACGAAGAGGAAAATAACATTCCGGCCACCACTTATTCGGAAGTTGACGAGAGTGAAATAGAAGATTCCGACGGCGAGGAAAATACGGAAACAAATTCTGCCGAAGAAACCGAAAATTATGAACGCGGAAATCGTTACAATCGTCGTTTTCGTGGTCGTCGTTCCCATTACGACCGTCGTCGCGGCCGCAATAATCGTCGCGATTTTGATGATAATCGTGAACAAGCTACCGAGCAACCTCCGGCTTTGCCGACACAAGCTCCTGCCGAGAAAAAGGAAGGAAAAATTGCATGGTGGAGAAAGCTCATCGGCTGATAATTTCCAAACTTTACAACCTGCGGACTATCAACACAATCCGCAGGTTGTTGTTTGTTGCGATTATCTTTTTTAACATCTTTGCGATTATGCCGGTCAAGGCTCAAAGTTTTATAACGGATGATGAAACGGAAAGTTTACTGGAAAAGGTTGTCAGACCGATTTTTAAGGCGGCAAATATTCCGTTTAATTCCGAAAAAATTTTAATATTAAATGACGAGAGTTTAAATGCCTTTGTCACGGACGGCAATTATCTGGTAATTCACAGCGGGACTTTAATTAACACCGCCGACATTAACGAATTAAGCGGTGTTTTGGCACATGAAGCCGGACACATTGCCGGCGGCCATATAGTTCGTCAAAAATTGCAATTGGATAAAATGAGTGCCTTAAGTGTTGTTTCGCTGATTGCCGCGGGAGCGGCAGCGGCTGCTTCGGGCCGAGGCGATGCGGCCATGGCGGTAATGTTAGGTTCGCAAAGCAGCCTGTTTAACGCCATGAATGCTTATCAAATGCAAGAGGAACGCAGTGCCGATGAAAGTGCCGTAAAATATTTGGCCAAACTCGGACAGTCACCGGAAGGGTTAAAGAATTTTATGAAAAAAACCGAACAAAAAAATCGGTTATCGGGCTATGACGATTTTCCGTATTTTCGGACACATCCTTTAAGCAGCGAACGCATCAATTTTTTCAATCAGGCCGTAAAAAACAGCAAAGGCACGACCGTATCGCCCTATGATGATGAATTTAAAATGGTTAAGGCCAAAATCAGTGCTTTTTTGCTGGAGCCAAGTCGGGCCTGGCGGTTATATCCTTTGCAAAAAACCGAAAACGATGCACTTTATGCCCATGCCATATTATATTATCGGCAAAGTGATATCAATCAAGCCTTACAAACCTTGGAAAAACTCCTGGCTAAAGAGCCGCAAAATCCGTTTTTTCATGAATTGAAAGGACAATTTTTATTTGAAAGCGGCAGATTGCCGGAAGCGGTAGAAAGTTACACTCAGGCCTTAAGGTTACGCAATTCGCCGGAAATAGCCTTAGGTTGGGCTCAAGCTGCACTGGAAGCCCCGCATGATAAAGCCGTTTTAGGACAGATTATCAATACATTAAACAAGATTACCATTAAAGAATACAATACCGTAGCCTGGCTGTTATTGGCTCGGGCTTATGAAGAAAACGGTCAAAAAGCCCATGCCTTATATGCATCGGCTCGTTATAATACGGGACTAGGCAATTTTGAAGCAGCCGCCAAGCAGCTTACCCAAGCCGAAAAGAACTCGCCCTCTCCGGAATTAAAGCTAAAGATTGCCGATTTAAAGGACTTTATCGGAAAAAAGCAAAAAGATTAAACTTTGCCGGCCAAAATTTCGGCAATAGGTTTATAAGATTTCCGATGTTCGGGAGTAACACCCAAAGTTTTTAAGGCGGCTATATGTTCTTTGGTACCGTAACCGGCATTTTTTTCAAAACCGTATCCGGGATATTGCAAAGCCATATTCTTCATCAAATTATCACGGTACACCTTAGCCACGATTGAAGCGGCGGCCACGGAATATGATTTGGCATCGCCTTTTATAAGAGTATATGAAGGACAAGGAAAATTTTGCGGATTGCGGTTACCGTCAATTAGAGCAACATCCGGCAGGCAAGGCAAAGCCTTAACGGCTCTACGCATAGCCTCAAAGGTAGCCTGCAAAATATTTAAATCATCAATTTCCCGAGCCGAAGCCTGCCCCACGGCCCACGCCAGATTTTTAAGTTTAGCCTCGGATTGTAAAACCTCAAACAAGGCTTCTCGTTTTGTAGCGGAGATTTTTTTGGAATCATTTAAGTTTTTTAGCAAAAAAGGATGAATATCATGATTAAAAAACACGACGGCACCGGCCACCACGGGCCCGACCCAGGGGCCGCGACCGGCCTCATCCACACCGACAATTAAACCTTGATATTTATTTTCCTCAGACCAATCAGGCATAAAATTTCCTTTATATATTGCAGACAATCCCGATAAGTAAAAAGCTTATCGGGATTGTTTAAATTAAACAGATTTACAAAATCACATACTCAATTTTATCATAACCGGCTTCAATAATATTTATTCTAAAGCCCTTTATTTCAATTGTTTGCTGGCCTACAGGAAATACAAACTCTTCGGTAGTTTTATTTTCACCAAGCGTTGAATATGAAAATCTGACATAGTTATTAACAACACCGTTATAGCGAATTTCATAACCGGTTGTTACATCTGAAACTTCAGAACGGGTATTCACCACCGGAGTAAACAAGACATCATCCGGCTCAACAAAAAATTGTATATCCAAAACAGCCAAGCGTCCGTCAACAACTCTGCCGATACGGTCAAAAACTCCGCCTTGTTCATCAATCAACAAAACATCATTACTTTTGCCCTGACGCACCAACATATAGGTTGTGCCTTTCAAATTAACTTCACCAAAGACTTCAAAACGGCCATTCTTTTTAATATTTACCGGTGTATAGCTGGAACTCATAACGGCATCTTTATTGACCGTAAGTTTATTAGAACTGTAAAAATCTATTCTTTGAGTTTTACTAAAAAGCATAACATCATTAACCTTGGTAATCAAAACCTGATTACGGTCAATTTCTTCTTCGGTAATAGTTTTACTTTCAGTCAAATACTCTTCATCGGCATCGGTATCGTAATAAAAAATATCTTCGGTTTGCCAGATTTGAAAAATTTTATTACGACCGCTCCAAATATCCACATTACCGGCGTAAACACAAGCCGCCAACATAGAAACCGACAATATAGCTGCAAATTTTTTCATAGGAATAATCTCTTTTTAAACGTTTAAACATATAAGTAAGTGTAATATAAATTAAATTTAGTAAATAAAAAGATAACAAACGGAGAAAACATGCACAATAATTTGGCAAGCTGTACATTGGTTAAATTTACCCCGCAACCGACCACCCCTCCGGAATTGGCGGATTTTTTGGATGAATATTTTACGGTAACGGCCTGTAATTATACCGATGACGGCAAAGAAGAATATGTCGGATATGCCGATATTAACTTTAATCCGGCGGATTTAATCAAAGCCGCAGAGTTACAAGGCATTACACTTCCGGCTTTTAAGACGGAAAAACTGGAAAATAAGAACTGGCTGACAGCCAATGTTATAAAGTTTGCACCGTTTGAAATTGCCGATTTTTGCATTTACGGAGTTCATGAAGAACAAGCTCCTCAAACCAAGAAGTTGCCCTTAAAGATTTATGCGGCCACGGCTTTCGGTTCTTCGCACCAAACAACGCGTTGTTGCCTTGAGGCTATAAGTGATATTAACAAGTTAGGTAAAGAGCATCAAAAAATTTTGGATATCGGAACCGGTTCGGGCATATTATCTTTAGCCTGTACCAAGCTATGGAAAAACGACAATCCGCATATTATTGCCGGAGATATTGATAATGAGGCGGTAAATGTAGCCGCTCAAAATGCTTTTGACAATCATTTGGAGCAATACTTGGATATTACGCAAAGCGACGGGTATCAGGCCGAGATTATAAAAAACAATGCTCCTTACGATATTATCATGGCCAACATTTTGGCTCGTCCCTTAATTGAAATGGCTCCCGATTTGGCCAAGCATTTAAAAAGCGGCGGTTGCTGCATATTATCCGGATTTATTGATGAACAAACCGAGTGGGTATTATCGGCCCATGAAAAGTTCGGACTGAAACTATTAAAAATATATCAACTTGATAACTGGCGTGCGGCTTTAATGGAGAAAGTGCTATGAAATTGACCGATTTACAACAAACTTTGCAACAAAAGAAAATCCCTGCCCTGTTGGTAACCCGTAACAAGCCTTACTTTGTCGGGGAGGATATTTTACCTCAAGAAAATAAAATTTTAAGTTTGAGCGGATTTAGCGGCTCGGCCGGAAATTTGCTGATTACAGCCGACAAGGCCTGGTTATTTGTAGACGGACGGTATTCTATTCAGGCTCGTAACGAAACCGATGCCGATAAGGTAACGGTAGTTGATTATTCGGGAAGCTTTGCCGAAATATTGGAAATATGCAAGCAAAACCACATTAAACAAGTGGCCTACAATCCGGCATGCCTATCTGTTGCCACCGTTAGATTTTTAAAAAAGCATGCTCCGGATATAGCTTTTAGCGAAGATTGTAATATATTAAACGATGACACAACCGCGACGGCCGTTAAAGTTTTTGCTCACGATATAAAATTTTGCGGCAAAAGTTCGCAAGAAAAATGTGCCGAAGTGGTTGCCGATTTACCTAATTTTATTGATGCTATGTTAATCTGCGACAGTGCTGCGGTATCCTGGCTCAGTAATTTACGAGCCTACGATTTACCTGATACGCCGATTATCAGATCTTGGGGACTGCTTGACCGCAAAGGCACATTGACCTTAATTGCCGACAATTTGGAAAAATATGGGTTTGTACCTTTTGCCGACCTGCCCAAACTTTTAAGTAAGTATAAGGGCAAAACGATTTTTATGGATGAAAAACAAACTCCGCAAATTATTTATGCCTTATTACCCAGAGGTATAAAGATTGAAACTAAAATCAATAATCCGATTACTGAACACAAACTAACCAAAAATCCCGTTGAATTGGCGGGTTATCAAAATGCCCACCTCCGCGACGGAGTAGCATTAAGCAAGTTTTTGTGCTGGTTGGAAGAAAATTATCAAGG
>CALXTJ010000011.1 GCA_944391375.1 uncultured Alphaproteobacteria bacterium | reverse complement strand
AGTATTTTTAACCTTTCTCTGTCATTGTCCTTTTTAGGAGGCAAAACATGAAATATCCATTGTATGAAAAGGCCAAAAATTTGTTGTTTGATGAATATAACGCAAATTATAAAATTGTAAAAAACAGCGATTATCATCGCGGCTATAGGGATGAAAAAATTAAACATTCGTTACAAGTTGCCGGTGCCGGTAACGGTATTTTACGCAATGAAGCTTATTTTCAAAACCGAACCCCGGAGTTTGTAGAAATAGCCGGAACGGCCATACTTTTGCATGATATTTTTCGTTTTCGGGAAATAAAAATTTTGTGTGAAACCGGCCAAAAACTTGACCATGGCATTAAAGGTGCGGAAATGTTAAAATCTGTGCCCGATTTTAATAATATTCTTATCACCTTGCCGATAAAACATCATGGGCACATGATAGAAGAACTTTATGCCGATGAAGAATATAAAGCCATTGGCGATGAACAAATAAAAGAAGATGTTAAACATATTGCTTTTGCCGTAAGGGATGCCGATAAAATTGCCAATTGGCAATTTTTAATGACGGATTTTGAAAATATTAGACCTTTTTGGTTAAAAAATACGGAAAGAAGCTCCAACGGCCAACTTAATTTTACTCCTCAAGTGTGGGATTGTTTCAGCAAGCAGGAAGTAATCAATAACAAACTGGTAAAGACCAATGCCGATATGATGTTATCAACCCTGTGTTGGCTTTTTGACATCAATTATGAAGCATCAATCAAGTATAGTCTTAAACTTAATTTGTTTGCAAAATTTTATAATTGCATGATTAAGGAAGGGATAAATCCGCAAGAAGTCAGTGTCATAAAGGCGGTTACGGAAGATTATTTGCAAAAGCATTTTAAAACGATGTAGAGGCAAGTTATATAAGAGCTTCGGGCTTATTGCAAACAATAAAAATCCTCGCCATAAGACGAGGATTTTTTGGGTAATGGAATATTTTATTTTACTTTTTCTACCTGAGAAAATTCCAATTCCACGGGAGTATATCTGCCGAAAATGGAAACGGAAACCTTTAAGCGAGATTTTTCGCTGTCAACTTCTTCCACGGTACCGACAAAAGAAGCAAACGGTCCGTCGGTAACTCGGATTTGTTCACCGACTTCAAAATCAACTACGGTTTGCGGGCGTTCAACACCTTCGGTCATTTGTTTAATGATTCTTTCGGCCTCGGCATCGCTAATCGGTTGGGGCTTATTGCGGCTTCCTAAAAATCCGCTGACGCGAGGGGTGTTTTTAACCACATGCCAGCAATCATCCGACATTTCCATTTTAACCAGTATATAACCGGGAAAGAACTTGCGTTCGGTATTAACCTTGGCACCTTTTTTAATTTCAACAACCTGTTCGGTAGGTACCATAATATCCAAAATTTTATCTTCCATCTTTTTTAAGACGGCTTGTTCTTTTAATGATTCGGCAACCTTTTTTTCGGAACCGGAATAAACATTAACAACATACCAATGTGCAGCCATATTATGCTCCTAAACCTAAAACCAGCTTGACAACCCAAGCCAAAACAACATCTACGCAGAAAAAGAATAAAGCGGCAATAGCCACAATAACAATTACCATCATTGAAACCTGCGAAACCTCTTTTTTAGTCGGCCAAGTGACTTTTTTAACTTCTTGTCTGACTTGTCTGAAAAACTGTAACGGACTAACTTTCACTGTGGAACCTATCCTTAAAAAAATTACACCCATAAGGGCACATTTTATTTTATCAAGCAGTAAAAAACGGCTTAATGCACCCTAACTCAATGGAAGCCAAGATAGTAAATTATTTTTTAGATGTCAATAACAATCTTGATTTTTTCAGCGTGTATAACGGTTTGATTAAGTGGCTGTTGCTTTTTAATATTGCGTTTTTACGAGCTTTGTTTGGAAGAGATTTTACGGAAACTATTAACAGATACTACAAAATAAAAAAGCCGCCCTTGCAGACAGCTTTCTTGACTGGCAGAACTTATAAGACAATATACGGACTTTATTAACAAAAAACTTTACTTTCTATCCTTGTCTAACTCACTTCATCAATGGCCAAAACCTAACTGCCTCTATTATCAATAAAAAAGGCCACCTTAACGGTGACCTTTTTCATTGGCAGGGGTGTCAAGATAATGCACGGACTAGTTTCATTTCAAATTATATTTTCTTATTAAAACATTCATCTTCATTTTTTTCAAAAGTATATCTGTTAGAAACCAAAAAAGGAAACCTGATTACCAGATTTCCTTTAAATTTTAGAGTACAATTCCTCTTTTTTTAATCTCATAGATAAGAATATATACCGTTTTAGGGCTCAATCCTCCATCATAATATTTGTAAAAAGATAGCAGAAGAGATAAAAATTCGGCATAAGAACAAAGCGTAATTTCAGGCTTTTGCCTTCGCACATAACAATCAAACGCATCCAAACAACTCTGCTGAATCGCACCAAAAGTTGTCACAGGCATTGCAACCTCTTTCCCTTCATTAGCTTCTTGGAAAAGATCAATAAAATTTTGATACCATTCCCTAGTATAAGTATAGTTATTCAGTAATTTAAGGAAATCATTACCCGTCAACAAAGAGATAAGCTCCTTTTGTTCCGGAAGAACAAAATTCTTTTCAATAAGTTTTAAAACATAATTTCTTGTCATAAGAATAATAAATTTTTAAGAGAGACATAATTATAAAATTTTGCCTTATTATAAACAACATTCCCCAAAATGCAAGTTTTTTCTGTTTTGGGTACCAAATACATAATTTCAAAGTATTATTTTAAATGATATATATAACAAATTTCCCAAATGCTAAAATTTCTCCCAACAGCTTAACACTTTGAAAAACAAGGACTCTCAAAAATATTGGTCCGTGTAACAAGCGGGAAATGGCCTTTTTTATGGCACCTCACACGGACTCGGTTAAATACTTGATTTATAAAGAAAAAAGACGCTTTTCAGCGTCTTTATCTTGAGTGGCAGGGGATATAGGATAATCCACGGACTTTATACCTTCTTAAAATACTCTCTCAACGCATCGATTACCTCAACAACCTTAGCCATATTTACCTTGTCTTCCCGTAACTTTTCTGCCATGGACATCAGTTCACCCAAAACTGAATATTTATCTTTTACCTCGATCCAACCATGCAACGGAATAATGACAAAATGCACATGACCATTTGGCTTTTCGTAAAACATATAAGCCATCTTTTCGCAATCAAATATTTTTTGAATTGCCTTCTTGCTATGGATAGTTAAAACATGTAATTCTTTCAACTCCTCATCCGTTAAATCCATATAATTGGAAACGTGACGCATAGGAGATAAAACCACCATTCCTGGGTAAGCAATCTCAAAGTCTTGACTTAAATCCCATAATTTAGATTGATAGATCCTTCCCTCTTTAAATTTTGTATTATCCATAACCACACAACCTGCACAAAGTGTATTAATTTCTTCATTAAATATGGTTTTAAATTTCATTTTATTTACCTCATATTTTATTTTCTTTAGTTTATAATATAAACCTTAAATTTAAGTATAAGAAAAAACATCCCCAAAATGACAGTATTACGCTCTTCCCAACTACTTGTAAAACAAAGGCTTTTGTTTTGAGTAGTCCGTGTAACCAGCGGAAAACAACCCCCAATAGACACACCTCACACGGACTCGGTTAAATACTTGATTTATAAAGAAAAAAGACGCTTTTCAGCGTCTTCATCTTGAGTGGCAGGGGCAGCAGGATTTGAACCCACGACACTCGGTTTTGGAGACCGATGTTCTACCAACTGAACTATGCCCCTAGCAAATCTTCATGTCTTATATCTTATCATAAAATATAAATCAAGTCTTTTTTGTTCTTTCTTGATATATTTATTGGAACTTCCAGGCTATCGCACAGGTGTCCTCGTAGCCACAGTCGCATAAATCGTATACTTGCTGCAATGTTCCATTGGCCAGGTCTTCGGAAAAAATTATCGTATCCTTTTCTTGTACAAAGGCATCGGTTAAGTCACTTGTATTAACCGTTAAATCTCCGTCATTTTTTACACTTAGGGCAATAAAGCCTGAGGCCATGTCCGAACCCCAGTCCGAAATTGCTAACTCTCGGCATGTTTTGGCATCCAGCCCATTGAAAACTAAAATAAAACCTCCGTCTTTTTTGTACCAGTGGTCGGACGGACCAACAAAAACCGAACCTTTGGCTTTGTTTTGAATGTGAAGTTTATCTTCAGTGACCATCCAATCCGGTACAAGTCCGGCGTTAATCAAGGTAATCTCACTTAAATTTTCATAATTCTCGGCCGTAAAAAATAAGGAGCGGATATTGGCAACAATTGTTGATATTTCATCTTTTAAATTGTTGGTACGCAAATTGTGACTGGCCGTAACATATCCGGCAATGCCGCCAACACTTAAGACGCCAACAATTGATAATACGCCAATCATTTCAACCATGGAGCGTCCAGAGCTTTCGGATGTATTGTTCATTATATTGTCCTTATAAAGTATTGCTCTGACGCTTATGATAACAGATTTTTTTTTAAAGTCTAATCTATCTTTAGTAATATCTTTAAGCAATTACTTCCGGCTTAGCCCGCTTGCGTTGTAACGGATCTAATATCTTTTTGCGTAAACGCAGCGATTTGGGCGTTACTTCCAATAATTCATCCGACTGAATATATGATAAAGCTTGTTCCAAGCTCAGCTTCCGCGGCGGAATTAAATCTATGGCTTCATCCTTACCGGCGGCTCTGATGTTGGTTAATTGCTTGGTTTTGGTCGGATTTACTTCTATGTCGTTAGACTTAGTGTGTTCTCCGATAATCATCCCGACATAAACCGGTGAGTTGTGCTCAATAAACATCGGACCACGGTCCTGTAACTTCCATAATGCATAGGCTACGGCCGTTCCGTTCTCACTGGAAATTAACACTCCCGTCCTTCTTCCTTCTATTTCGCCTTTGTAAGGTTCATAAGCATAAAAACTTCGGTTCATTACTCCCGTACCGCGTGTGTCGGTCAAAAATTCAGAGTGGTAACCGATTAAGCCTCTTGACGGAGCGTGGAAAATTAAACGCACTTTATTTCCTAACTGTGACGGTATCATTTCTGTCATTTCTGCTTTGCGTTGGCCTAATTTTTCAACTACCGCTCCCGAAAATTCCTCATCAACATCTATTACCACTTCTTCAATAGGTTCCAATAAATTGCCGTTCTCATCTTTTTTCATCAAAACACGAGGACGAGAAATTGATAACTCAAAGCCCTCACGACGCATTGTTTCAATCAATACACCGAGTTGTAATTCACCGCGTCCGGCAACTTCAAAAGAATCTGTTGTATCCGTACGCGATATCTTTAAGGCTATGTTGCCTTCGGCTTCTTTACATAATCTGTCCCAAATCATACGGGATGTTACTTTATCTCCTTCGCGTCCGGCTAAGGGCGAATCATTTACCGAAAAGGTCATGGCCAATGTCGGAGGATCTATCGGTTGAGCATGAATGTACTCATTGACGCTGTAATCACAGATGGTATCGGCAACCGTACCCTTTACAACTCCGGCTACCGCCACAATATCTCCGGCATGAGCTTCGGTTAATGCCGTGCGTTCCAAGCCGCGATAGGCCAAAATTTTGGTAATTCGCGTTCTTTCTACCTCACCGTGGGCATTGATAACTTTTACCGCATCATTTAATTTTAAAGTTCCAGATTGAATTTTTCCCGTCAGCAAACGGCCTAAAAATTTATCGGCTTCCAAAGTGGTTACCAACATGGAAAAAGGTTTGTCCTTGTCACATTTTGGTTCACTCACATAAGATAAAATTAACTCAAACAGCGGTGTTAAATCTTTATGCTCATCGTTTAAATCTTTTACCGCCCATCCATTACGACCGGAAGCATACAAAACCGGAAAATCAAGTTGTTCGTCATTGGCATTTAAACTTACAAATAAGTCAAAAATCTCATTTAAAACCTCATCGGGACGAGCATCGGGTTTATCCGCCTTGTTTATTACAACAATCGGCTTTAATCCGATTTTTAAAGCCTTGCCCAATACAAACTTGGTTTGCGGCATCGGCCCTTCGGAAGCATCTACCAATAAAACGACTCCGTCTACCATAGATAAAATGCGTTCTACCTCTCCGCCAAAATCAGCGTGGCCGGGGGTATCTACAATGTTTATATGAGTACCGTGCCAATTTACCGAAGTACATTTAGATAAAATGGTTATGCCCCTTTCTCTTTCCAAATCGTTGCTGTCCATAACGCATTCGGCAACCTTTTGATTATCACGGAAAGTTCCGCTTTGTTTCAATAAACCGTCTACCAAGGTCGTTTTACCGTGGTCAACATGGGCAATTATGGCAATATTTCTCATACTCATCTTTTGTTTTCCTCACAATTTTCGGCAACTTGTGCCCGCCTATCAAATAGATAGGTGCTACTTTTTGATACCGTTTAAATGAAATTTTTTTGTACATTACAGCGATTTTTTTAAATTTCAAGATTTTTTATAAAAAATATTATTAAAAAATGCGAAAAATCCAGCTTGCCGATTGCCGAAGCTCATTTGCAAAAAATACCCGTCCGGAAAATGCCTCCGAACGGGTAACTTTTTAATGAAAACGAATCGTTATTTTGCCAAAATATCCAACAATTTTTTGTTGGCGGCTTCAAGTGAAGTGTTATCAAATACGGCTACTTCACTTGCTAATCTGTCCAAAGCTTGCTCGTAAATTTGGCGTTCACTGTAAGACTGTTCGGCAATGTTGTCATTACGGTACAAATCACGAACTACCTCGGCTATGGCTACCGGGTTGCCGGAATTGATTTTGTTTTCATATTCCTGTGCCCGACGCGACCACATTACTTTTTTAACCTTGGCCTTGCCTTTTAATGTTGAAAGAGCATCTTCAATGGTTGATGCTTCCGATATTTTGCGTAAACCAACCTGCTCAACTTTGGATACAGGTATTCTTAATGTCATTTTGTCTTTATCAAAATTGACAACCAATAATTCCAACTCCGAACCGGCTATGGTCTGTTTGGACACATCGGCAACTTTGCCGACGCCGTGAGTCGGGTAAACAACATAATCTCCGGAATTAAATACCAGAGAAGGTACTTTCTTCGTGCTCATAATTTCTCCTTAAAGGCTAGGTTTCCCTTGATAACATACGGACTATACCACATTTTTGGACCTAAATCCAGTCCTAAAATGAATTTTTTTTAAATTTTTTATGCTTTAGGAAATAAATTGGTTTGTCTTAAGGCTTCACCTACTACCATTACCGCCGAAACCGCTACATTTATGGAACGAGTGTTGGCGTTCATCGGTATTAACAAACGGGCATCGGCCAAAGCATGAACCTCGGGCGGTACTCCGGCACTTTCACGGCCCATTAAAATAATGTCGTTGGGCTTAAACTCAAATTGAGTATAGGGTTGGCTGGCATGCGTGGTAAGCAAAACTATGCGGCCGTACTCCTCTTTATGTTCGGCACGATAAGACAAAAAATCTTCCCAGCTGTTGTGGCGGCGGTAATGGACCATATTTAAATAATCCATTCCCGCTCTACGCATCGCTTTTTCGTTAAAGATAAATCCGCAAGGCTCAATAATATCAAGTGCCAAATCCAAACAGGCACCGAGCCGCAGCAAGGTGCCAGTGTTTTGCGGAATATCCGGTTGAAATAAGGCTAAACGCATTGCCTGAACTTTCTTAGTTTTGTGTCTGATTCTTTCCGGCGGCTTTGCGTGCGGCATATAAGCCGGCAAAATCTACCGGGCTTAACATAAACGGAGGCAGACCGCCTTCGGTTAAACATTGCGTGATAACATTGCGGGCAAACGGGAAAATTAAATGCGGAATCTCAACCGCCAGTACCGGCTCAATATGCTCTTGCGGAAGGTTGATGCTTACTACTGCCGCATATGATAACTCAATAATAAAGAGTTTTTCGTTGGCAATGTCGCCATTTAAAGCAATATTTAAGGTAACATTATAATCGCCCGAAGCCAGTTTTTGTGACTGTACATTCATATCTACTTTTAATTCCGGCTTCTGATTTATCTTGGCAAAAATTTCCGGTGCGTGCGGAATTTCCAATGATAAATCTTTTATATACTGACTGTTGATTAAAACGGCCGGACGATTGGCTTGTTGCTTGTTTTCTTCACTCATGATTGTTTCCTTTATAATTTAACCTTTATTAAAGTACATTTATTTAATCTTCTTACAGCAAATATTCATGCTCGTCAAATATAATAGTTGATAATCTTAATAAATGCGTTATATTTGTACATAGTACTAAATTTTGAGGTGTAAAGATGTCTGCTTATTTGGATTTGATTTTTTTAGCTATTATTGCCGTGCTGATTTTTATGCGTTTACGCAGTGTCTTGGGTACAAGACCTGAACAAAAAACCGAAATTAAAATCGTCTCTAAAGAGGAACTTGATAAGGTTATTAAAGCCATGAAGCAAGAAGTTGAAAAACAAGTGCAAAACAACAATCCGAGTTTTTCAAGCAAAGAAGAATTGCAAGGTGTGGATAAAATCTTGGCCACTATTCCCAACTTTAATAAAGCCGACTTTTGCCGTCGTTGTTCCAAGGTTTTTGAAATGGTGCTCTCGGCTTTTGCCTCCCATGATGAAGAAACCTTAAAAATGCTTACGGGCAAAAAACTTTTTGAGAAATTTAAAGAAATCATTAAGCAACGCACCGAGGAGGGCATAAGTGCCGAAACCGACTTGATTAAAGTTGATGATTTAAGTATTAAAGATGCCAAAATTTCTTCCAAAGGAATCGCCCGTATTGCCGTACAGTTTGTTAGCGAACAGATAAATATTTTGAAAAATGCGGCCGGTGAGGTTTTGGAGGGTGATGAAAATTTTGTGCAACAAATTACCGATGTTTGGACTTTTGAAAAAGATATTAACTCTAACTCGCCGATATGGCTCTTGGTTTCTACAAAGAAAAAATAATGAAAAAATTTGCACTTTTCATACTCTTTTTATCACTTGTTTCCTGCACTGCGGAAAGAAAGCAGCCTTCGGCTCCGGTTATCGGTTCCGAACAGGGCTTGGAGTTGCAAGCTGCTTCTTTTAACGAGCTTAAAAATTTTAACGGTGATGATTTATCGCAAGCTATTCCGGCTTTTACCAAGAGTTGTCAGGCTCTTTTGGAAAAGCCCGAAGTTTTGCAAAATGCCAAAATAAAAATTAACTCTAAGGCCTACCTTAATATCTGCCGTGCGTTTTTAGAACAAAACATAACATCTTCAGATGATATGCGAAAATTTTTAATTGCCAATTTCCGGCCCTTTTTAGTGATGTATAACTTAAATCCGAACGGAACATTTACTTCCTACTATGAGGCGGAATTACAGGCTTCGTATCAAAAACACGGCGATTATAAGTATCCGATTTACGGACGCCCTAACGATTTATTGGAAATCAATTTACGCGATTTTGACCCGTCTTTGCCCAATAAAAGACTTTTGGGCAGAATACAGAATACAAAAGTCGTACCTTATTACACTCGTGCCGAAATTTCTAAAAACGGGGTTGATGCACCGGTTATTTTATGGGGCAATGATGCGGTGGATATTTATTTAATGCAAATTCAAGGTTCGGCCGTGGCGGTTTTGGACAACGGTACGGAGGTGCGAATCCGTTATGCCGATAATAACGGACATAAGTTTGTCGGTATCGGCAGTATTTTGCTTAAAAAAGGTTTGTTAAAACCGGGACAGGCCTCTATGGATCAAATTCGCGATTGGTTGAAAGAAAATCCGCAAATTGCACAGGTTAATATGGATGAGAATCCGCGGTTTATCTTTCATCGTATTTCTGATGCCGACGGACCGGTCGGGGCGTTGGGTGTTTCTTTAACCGCCGGACGCTCTTTGGCGGTAGATGAAACTTTTATCCCCTTGGGCAGCTTGTTATGGCTTGAGACAACCGGCCCTGATAAAATTCCCATAAATAAATTGGTGGCGGCTCAAGATATAGGCGGTGCCATTAAAGGTGCCGTTCGCGGTGATTATTTCTGGGGACACGGTGAACAGGCTTTACTTTCCGCCGGAAAAATGCACGCAACCGGCAGATATTATATTTTACTTCCTCGTAATGCCGAGGTGCAAATTGGTAGATAATAATCTGACCGACAACGATGATGCCGCTTGGCAAGAAGCCGTTAAGGGGATTAAACCGCTTAACTCTTCAAAAGTGGTTTCCTCTCCTAAAAAGAAATCTCCGCCTTCAAAAGAAAAAGATATCAATGTGCCGCTTAAAATTTATCAGCATGATTTAAGTCTCGGAACGACTGCGGATATTGACCGTTCTACCATGCGACGCTTTAAACGAGAAGAGTTTGCCGTGGAAGCCAAGCTTGATTTACACGGCTTTACCGAAAATGAAGCTTATGAGGCGGTGAACAGGTTTATTACCTCCTCTTATTTGGCCGGAAAAAGATGTGTTTTAATTGTAACTGGCAAGGGTTTGCCGCATCAAGATGAAGATATTTTTGCTCCCAAAGGAGTGCTGAAAGACCGTGTGCCGCAATGGCTTAATCAAGATAACTTAAAACAGCTTATCTTGTCATATATTCATCCTTCCCCCCGCTTGGGCGGCAACGGAGCTTTGTATATTTTGCTTCGTCGCAAAAGAAGTTAATTCTATACCTTATAAGGCAAGCGAGCATAAATAAAGTTACTTATGCAGTTAGGTAAAATGGCTCCCAACCATGATACAAAACGCATCGGCCACGGAAAGGCAATGAGCCCGATATTTTTATCAACTCTTTCGGCAATGATTTCTGCCGCATTTTCCGCTTCCATGAAAAACGGCATGGGGCAGGTGTTTTGGTCGGTAATGCGTGAGCGGACAAAGCCCGGGCAAATTACATTTAACTGAATGTTTTCTTTGGCAAGTTGCAGACGCATGGCCTCACCGTAAGCTTTGGTACAGGCCTTGGAAGCACTGTACGAAGGGCAGCCGATTAAACCGTGATATCCGGCTAAAGATGAAGTAATGGCGATAATTCTAGGTTTAGAGGTATCTTTGCGTTTGCGATAAATTTCTATGGCCGGAGTAATGGTGTTTAAGGTACCGAAAATGTTAATGTTAAAGGTGTTATAAATATTTTCTTCGGTTTCCGCACCGGTGGAAACTCCGGCATTGGCAAATACCAAATTAAGCGGGGCGATTTTGTCGCATTTTTTTATCCAGGCGGCTGTCTTTTTGCGGTCGGTTACATCTAAAATTTCGGTGTAAACTTCCGAGCCTGATTTTTCACATTGCTCTTTTACCAATTCCAAACGCTCTTTGTTGCGTCCGCATAAAAATAAAGTAACATTTTTGCGTTGGGCGTAATAAAGAGCCAAGGCCTCACCGATGCCTGATGAGGCACCTGTTATTAAAATGTTTTTTATATCTTGCTTCATAATTTTTTCCTAGTAAAATATTAACCGCTGATGATGTATTTTATATAACATCTGAAAATTTTTACAAGAGGAGATTTATTTTGATTCTTTCCAGTATGACCGGTTTTGCCCGCCGCCAGGATGAAATAAAATTAAATGATACAACCTATCGGTGGGTTTGGGAAATTAAAAGCGTTAATGCCAAAGGTATGGATATTAAAACCAAACTGCCGCAGTGGCTTACGGATTGTGATGAAATTGTTAAAAAGGTTTTAGGAAAATATTTTACCAGAGGAACTTTTTATGCGGCTCTGGATATAAAAACCGATGACAGCGAACAAGAGGCCGAAATTAACGAGCCTTTGTTAAATACTTTAATTGCCAAGTTAAACGAGGTTTATGTAAATAATCAGGACTTGTTTAATAAGCCTTCACCTGCTGAATTGTTAAAAGTAAGCGGAGTGCTTAACATAAAGGAAAAAGTTTTAACCGCCGAGGAATTACAGCTCTTAAAAGAAGCCTTAGAAAAAAGTTTTGATTTAGCATCGCTGGCCTTACGGCAAAATCGTCGGCAGGAAGGAGCAAAAATTGCCGATGCTCTGGAAGGTATTTTACAAAAAATACAACTTATTACCCAAAAAGTTGAGGATATTTGTAAAAATACTGCCGCCAAAATGCGTGAAAAGTTGCAAAAACAAATTCAAGATTTGGTATCATCTCCTGATGTTTCCCCCGAAAGGTTGGAGCAGGAAGTTTTGTTTTTGGTTATGAAAGCCGATGTCAGAGAGGAACTTGACCGCTTAGAGGCACATATTAAAACCGCTCGTGAGCTTTTGGCCGAAGGCGAGTTTGTCGGTCGGCGGTTAGATTTTTTGTGTCAGGAGCTTAATCGTGAAGCAAATACTTTATGCTCTAAGTCGGCAGATATTGAACAAACCAAATATGGTATGGAACTTAAAGCTTTAATAGAGCAATTTCGTGAACAGATACAGAATGTGGAGTAAGTAATATGGCTGAAGATATCGTAAATATTTTAAGAAAAACGCGTAAAGGGGCAATGTTTATTATTGAGGCTCCGTCGGGTACGGGTAAAAGTACGGTTATAAAAGAACTGTTAAAAAGAGATCCTAACTTAAAGTTTTCGGTTTCGGTAACCACGCGTCAAAAACGCGAAGGCGAACAGGAAGGGGTTGATTATTACTATATAACCGATGAGCAATATAACAAGTATATGGCTGAAGATGCTTTTTATGAATGTGTGGATTCACAATACGGCTCGCGTTACGGTACTTTGCGTTCGGAAGTTGACAGCTTTATTAACATCGGACAGGATGTAATTTTTGATATGGACTGGATAGGGGCAAGACAAATGCGTAAAAAAGCTCCCAATGATGTGGTAACGATTTATTTGTTGCCACCGTCCATTAAAGAAGTTCGCCGCCGGTTGGAATCCAGAGGTACGGATTCATCGGAAACCATTAACAAAAGAATGTCTTTGGTGTTGGAAAAAATTAAACACTGGGATGAGTTTGATTATGTAATTGTTAATGCCAATGTTGAAGAAACCATAGGTAAAGTACAACGCGTAATTTCCGGTGAAAGAATGAAAAGGGTGCGTCAGGCCGGTTTGCCGCCGTTTGTGGCCGAATTGATGAAAGAAGCCGAAGAACAATAAAAATTTTTGAGGAGCAACCATGGGAAAAATTTATAATTCCATAGAGGAAATGGTAGGCCATACGCCTTTGTTAAGGCTTAATAAAATGGCTCATAAACACAAGATAAAAGCCCATATTTTAGGTAAGTGCGAATTTTATAATCCGTTGTTTTCGGTAAAAGACAGGCCGGCTTTGCAAATGCTTAATGCCGTAGATGCCAAAAAAATTACCCAAGATACGGTTTTTGTGGAGGCAACTTCTGGTAATATGGGAATTGCTCTGGCGGCGATGTGTTCGGCCAAAGGCTACAAATTGGTGATTGTTATGCCGGAGAATATGTCCAAGGAACGGATAAAACTGATGCGTTTTTTGGGTGCTGAAGTTATTTTAACACCTCAAGAGGACGGTATGAGCGGAGCTATTAAAAAGGCTGAAATGCTGGCTGAAAAAAATCCGAATGTTATTATGTTTAAGCAGTTTGAAAACGAAAATAATCCTAAGGCTCACAGCTTTACCACAGCTATGGAAATTATGGAAGATACTTTGGGTAATGTTGATGCTTTGGTGTGCGGGGTGGGAACGGCAGGAACCTTAAACGGAATTGCCCGTGCATTAAAATCTTGCAATCCGGATTTATATGTGGTAGCCGTTGAGCCCAAAGAAAGTGCAGTCTTAAACGGAGGACAAGCCGGAGCTCATGAAATTGCCGGAATCGGGGCCGGTTTTGTGCCGAAGTTTTATGATAAAAAATTGGTAGACGAAGTAATGGATATTACAAGTGATGATGCCATCAATATGGCTAAAGAAACGGCCAAAACCGAAGGCTTGCCGGTGGGAATTTCGGCAGGTGCGGCCATAGCTGCGGCTTTGGAAGTGGGTAAACGCAAAGAAATGAACGGTAAAAATATTGTGGTTATTTTGCCCGACGCAATTGAGCGTTATTTGTCTTTGGAGTATCTTGACTAATCATAACACTTAAAAAAGGGTTTTTATGAAGTTTAATTCAATATTGGGGCGATATCTGGCCAAGCAAATAGTCGTAACTTTCCTGTTGGTACTGGTTACCATTATGGGAATTATTATGATGTTTGACGGAATTGAGGCCTTAAGACGCATCTCCGGTCGGGAAGATGTGGGTATGAGTTATGTCTTTGAATATATGATTACTCGCTTACCGCAAACGGTGGATAAGGTTTTGCCGTTTGTGATGATGGTGGCGGCCATGATTAGCTTTTGGAAAATCAGCAAAAACAGCGAATATGTAATTATAAGAGCGGCCGGGGTTTCGGTCTGGGGCTTCTTAAGACCGGTATTGCTGGCGGTGTTTATGGTCGGAGTTATCAATGTTGCCGTATTTAATCCGTTTTCCTCAAAAATGTTTGAACTGCACGAAACCATCAAATATCGGTTTGCCACACGCAACCCTAAGGCCATGCTGTTTTCCAGTAAAGGCTTATGGATAAGGGAAGCTGCTGCTGATGATAAGGTTTTGGTAATTCAAGCCAAAAATTTACGCTTGGAAGAAAATGAAATGCTTTCCATGCGGGATGTGGTAATCTTGGAAATGGACAGAGATTCGCAAATTTTAAGACGCATTGAAGGTTTGTTGGGAGAATTAAAAGATAATAAATTTAAGTTGCGGGGAGTTAAAGTTTTTGTAAGCGGGGAGGAAACCGAAACTTTGCCGCAAATAGAATATGCTACCAATATCAATCTTCAAAGAATAAAGGAAAACTTTATTGAACCGGATGCCATTTCGGTTTGGGATTTGCCGGGAACCATTCGTTTTTATGAATCTTCCGGATTTTCGGCACAGAGGCATCGTATGCGGTATTTGTCGCTTTTAATTTCGCCGTTTTTACTTACGGCAATGGTGTTGGTGGCGGCCATATTCTCGCTTAAGCCTAATATGCGGCAGGGCGGGGTGATGTTTATGATTGTGGCCGGTATTACCACGGGTTTTGTGGTCTATTTTAGTTCCCAACTGGTTTATGCCTTCGGTATTAACGGCTACATTCCGGCTTGGTTTGCCGCTTTAGCTCCGACCTTGGTAGTAAGTTTATTGGCGGTAACGGTTATATTGCACCAAGAAGAAGTATAAGCAACATACAAAATGTTTTAATATATTAAGCCCCCGCTTGAAGCAGGGGCTTGTAAAGAGTTTGTCATAACTAAAATTTATACTGGAATTGCAAGCCAAACATATTGCTGTAACTTTTGTAATGAGCCTGCAGTTCTTGGTGATAGGCTGCTGTACTGTCTTGCATAAACAGATGGGCAAAACCGGCATCTATTTTAAAGTTTTCATGCTCATAGCTGGCTCCGAACGATAACCAAATACGGTTGCTGTCCGGAATACGAATCGTCCGGTGGTACTTGTTTCTTATCGGGCTTTGATCCCAGGCCGTACCCATACGCAGTGTCCAGTTTTTATTTACATAGTAGTCTACGCCCATGGCAATTGTCCAGGTTGAACGCCACTTTTCATCAACGGTCTTTTTACCGCCCGAAGGCTGTAATATTTGCGAGCTGGAAGAAAGTGTAAATTCTTGAAAACTGTCTTTCCAGTCCGTCCAACGCACAGAGGCCGACAAACCGATTTTGTCGTTTAATTGATGATATCCGGAAATTAAAATACTTTGCGGTAAATCCGGAGAGGCTTCTCCGTCGCCGACCGTTTCATTTAAATTAGGATAAGGCGATGGTAAGTTATTAAATCCGGTTACGGCATGACGGCCTTTTACGGTTTGCATGCTCTTACCGCTGTAATTGATACCGATACGCGTTTTAGAGGTAAACTCATACATAGCCCCTACTTTCCAAGCCACGGTCCAACCATCTAACTTAAAATCACTAAAACCCGTTCCGTAAGGAGCCAAAGATGTTCCGGCCATGGGAACGGTATTGGTCATGCGTCCCTTAATGTATCTGGCAATAACCGCCGCACCTAAAGAAAGTTTGTCGGTGGCTTTATAGGCAACGGCCGGAGCTATATCTATAATTTCCAATAAAGATTCTACGCCTTCGGGAGCTACAAAACTATTGCTTTTATAATGCGTTTTTAAACCGAACGGAGCATAAACCCCAAGGCCGGCATACCATTTATCGTTTATCTGATGATGCAAAAATAAATTGGGCAGCGGAACGCCAAAATTCATTTTTGTGCGTTCTCCATTATCGCCGTGTATTTTAGAGTGTATTTGAGCAACCGTAATTCCGGCTTGCATACCGTTGCCTTTTTTAAGGGTTAAACCTGCCGGATTGTAGGCCAATGCCGAATAATCGTCACCGACAACACCCGCACCGGCAAAAGAACGGCCTAAGCCGGTTACCGAATATTCGTTTAATTGATAACCTGCCGCATATACTCCGGAAGATATTAAACAGATTGCCAAAGCAGAAGTTAAAGTTTTTATTTTTTGCATTTTTATAGTCCTTTTTTTGATTTTTGTAAATTTATGCTTGATAAATTACAATGCTGTGCTATAAAAATAAAGTACGCACTTTAAAGTGCGATAGTTTCTGATACTATACTAATGTTGATTTATAAGCTTTCGGGATGGAATTTTATGTCTGAATATGTACAAGATACCTTGGCGGAAATGACACTTAAAATGGTTGGTGACCGTTGGAAGGTTTTAATTATCCAAAATTTGTTGGACGGTACCAAACGTTTCGGTGAACTTAAAAAAGAACTGGGTAACATTACGCAAAAAGTTCTTACATCCAACCTGCGTCTGTTGGAAGAAAAGGGTATTTTGGTGCGTAAAGTTTATGCTCAAATTCCCCCCAGAGTGGATTATACTCTAACCCAATTAGGCTACGAATTAAAACCGGTGATAGATTCCATGATTGAATGGGCTGAGGAATACCGGAAAAATATGGCCAAAGCCTTAAAAATTGAATTGAAAGATTAAAAAAAGAGCTCTTCTTAAACAAGAAGAGCTCTTTTTTCTACGGCCTGCGGTGCTATCTTTTAAGAGCATCGTAGGCCATCATGTACAAGCCGTCAAACTGCGGCTTTTTGTTTAAGCTTTGGTTGCAACTGTAGTTGGCAATGCAAGCCACATCCTCCTGAGACATATTTTTCAGATCCCGTTTGGTCAGTTGCAACAGCTCCATGTCGGAAATTCTTTTTCCCGAGGGGAGCTCCAGTTTTTTTCTTAAAAACCCGTCTTCGCCGAGCTTTTCGGTCTCCCGAAGCATGAAAGAAACATCTTCTTCGTCTACATCTTCATCTTCGGTTTCCGGTGCGTTCTTTGCTTTGTTGTGGCGAACCAAAACCACAACCATAGCCGCAATAACCAAAGCGACCATGATAAAAAGTATAATTGTACCCATAATTAAAATTTTATATGTACTTTAATCCATTTATTTTATAAAATCAACAAAAACTTGACATAAAGTTTATTTTTCTGCCGAAACATCACAGATAACTATGTCTTTTAGTGCCGTATCGTATTTAATTACGGAGTTGCCCTTACGAAAAGATAAAGCATATTGACCGAAAATGTCATACCGCCAACCCAATAACGCCGGATTGGTTTTGTCGTGATTACCGCAGGCTATATCGCGTAAATTTTGCTCATCGGCAATGAGTTGTGCCACAACCTGATGCTGTTCGCTCTTAATTTTTAATAACAGCTTCAAAACTTCCACGAGGGCACTTGCCGAAGGAGGAATTTGTACCTGCCGAGCTTGTTCTATCTTTTTTAATTCACCGGAAAACGGCATGTCTAAGGCCCGATTGACGGTTTGTAAAATCTCTTTGCCGAGTTTGCCGCGAACCACATCGGCCGGAATATTGCGAACTTTGGCCAGTTCCTGTTCGGTTTGCGGAGCAACGGAAGCTATGTTTACCAACATTTCATCACGAATAATGGTATGCCGCGGGGTGTTGTGCTTTATGGCTCGTCTTTCTCGCCAGGCCGCCAATTCTTTTAATAAACACAAAAAACGCGGGGAGTGTATGGAGTGCTTAATTTTTAACCACGCATTGTCAGGATCGGGCTTATAGAGCTTTTCATCGCATAAGTCCGCCAATTCTTCCTTTATCCAATCTTGTCGTTGATGCTCTTGCAAATATTTATCCAAATATCGGTAACAATCTACCAAGTAAGTAACATCTTTTAAGGCGTATTCCAATTGTTTGTTATCCAAAGGGCGTTTGCTCCAATCGGTTAAGCGACTTGATTTATCCAATTCAACTTTGCATACGGCCTGTACCAAGTTACCGTAACTTACCGATGAACCGAAACCGCAGACCATGGCGGCAATTTGTGTATCAAAAACAGGATGCGGAATTTTGCCGCTTAATTGATAAAAAATTTCAATATCCTGTCGGCCGGAATGAAAAATTTTTAATACATCCGGATTTTGTAAAACCTCCAAAAAACAACTTAAATCCATGTTCGGTGCCAGAGGATCAATAATGGCCGCACCGTCTTGCCAGGCAATCTGTATCAGACAAAGCTTGGGAAAATAACTCTTCTCTCTTACAAACTCCGAATCTACGGTAATAAATTTTTGGGCTGTCAAACTTTGGCACAAGTTTTGTAACTCGGCCGTGGTGGAAATAAGCATGTCGGTTATCCTTAAATGTGTTTTTTCCAAACTAGCCGAGATTACTTAATATTTTTTTAATTTTGTTGTTGCTTTTCTTGACAAACGGCTCTACAACTAAAAAAGTTGTTTTAAATATATAATGAGGAAAAAATGAACGAATATCGTACGCATACCTGCGGAGAACTCCGTAGCTCGGATGTCGGCAAACAGGTTAAACTTGCCGGCTGGATACATCGTAAACGCAATTTGGGCAATTTGTGCTTTGTGGATTTACGAGATCATTACGGTTTAACTCAGTGCGTGGTTGATTCTTCCTCAGATTTATTTACACAAATTGAAAATATTCGCGTTGAGAGCGTTGTCGGTTTTGAAGGCGAGGTTGTTGCCAGAGAAAGCGTTAATAAAAATATGCCGACCGGCGATATTGAAATTAAAGTGCAAAAAATGACAATTTACTCCAAGGCCGATGTTTTGCCGATTCAGGTCTTTGGGGAAGATGATGCTCCCGAAGAATTGCGTTTGAAATATCGTTTTTTGGATTTGCGTAAAGAAAGAATCCATAATAACATAATTTTGCGTTCCAAGGTTATTGCCGAAATCAGAAGGCTGATGACCGAACAGGGATTTACTGAATATCAAACGCCGATTTTAACCGCTTCCTCACCTGAAGGAGCTCGTGACTTTTTGGTACCGTCGCGTCTTAATCCGGGACGCTTTTACGCTTTACCGCAAGCTCCGCAGCAATTTAAACAGTTGTTGATGGTATCGGGCTTTGATAAATATTTCCAGATTGCTCCGTGCTTTCGGGATGAAGACCCCAGAGCTGACCGCTCCCCGGGTGAATTTTATCAACTTGATATGGAAATGTCATTTGTTACTCAGGATGATGTCTTTAGAGTTATTGAACATACCATGGGCGGCGTATTTAATAAGTTTGCCAACGGTAAAAAGGTTGATCAGGCACCGTTTGTGCGTATTCCGTTTAGAGAGGCCATGTTAAAATACGGTTCCGATAAACCGGATTTGCGTAATCCTTTAATCATTCAAGACGCAACCGCCTTTTTCAATAACTCGGGGTTTGGCGTTTATGATGCCAAGGTGGCAAACGGCGAGCAGATACGAGCGATTGTTGCTCCTAAAGCCGGTGATAAACCGCGTTCGTTTTTTGATAAGCTTGATGCCTATGCTAAAGAAGAAAATATGGGCGGTATGGCTTATGTTGCCTTGTCCGCCAACGGAGCTAAGGGTATTGCCAAATACTTTTCCGAAGAAAAAATGGCTGAATTAAAACAAACTTTCGGAGTAACCGAAGGCGATGCCGTATTGTTTATGGGCGGTAATGTTAAAGTCCTTAATAAGTTTGCCGGCAAGGTTCGTAACAAACTCGGCGAAGAGTTGGGCTTGTTTGATTATAATTCATTCAAGATTTGCTGGATTGTTGATTTTCCGATGTACGAGGAAAATGAAGAAACCGGTGCGGTTGAATTTTCGCATAA
Source organism: uncultured Alphaproteobacteria bacterium (assembly GCA_944391375.1). Classification (GTDB taxonomy): domain Bacteria; phylum Pseudomonadota; class Alphaproteobacteria; order RF32; family CAG-239; genus CAAFZY01. The sequence continues at coordinate 14,420 of CALXTJ010000011.1, read as the reverse complement.
TCCATTTTCCATGCCGCAAGGCGGATTGGATGCTTTGTTAAACAAGAATCCGTTGGAAATTTTGGCTTATCAGTACGACTTGGTTTGCAACGGTGTGGAACTGGCTTCAGGTGCGGTTCGTAATCATCAGCCGGAAATTATGTACAAAGCTTTTGAAATTGCCGGATATGATAACAGTGTGGTAGATAACAAATTCGGCGGTATGATTAACGCTTTCAAATACGGTGCTCCTCCGCACGCCGGATGTGCTCCGGGAATTGACCGTACGGTAATGTTGCTTTTGGACGAACCGATTATACGAGATGTTATTATTTTCCCGTTAAACGGAAAAGCTCAAGACTTGATGATGCAGGCTCCGAATACGGTTACCGAAGAGCAATTAAAAGAGCTGCATATTAAGCTTGATTTGGATGAAAAATAAAAGCAGTTACACAAATTAAAGAACCCCGCCTTGTAAAAACAAAGCGGGGTTCCTTAAATTAGAATTCAAAATCCAGGTTATTGAAGCTGTCAATAAAGCAATGGGTATATTTACGGCTTGTAATGTGCTTAAAGATGATATAAACTGCTTGCAACTTAATTTGGAAGGCTCCATTATGAACAACAAATCTACAATCGCTGCTAAATCGCCCGCTCAATCTCCCAAACCACAGGTTTGGAAGTTTTTATTTAAATACATCAAACAGGCTCGCTATGTGGCTTTGGGCTTTTTGGTGCTGTTTTTAATCACTGCAGTTTTAATGAGAGCCCAAAATTATATTGCCGCTCAAATGATTGGCGTGTTATCCGATACCGATAAATATCCCGATATTGCTCAAACTTTAATAATGTATCTGTCGGCCATGGCGGCTGTGTTTTTAATCTTAAACGGTTTTGAGTACTTAAGACGCAAACTTGAAACCTATTTTGTGCCTTTTTCCACCCTAAGAGTATATAAAGATTTATTTACTTTGGTGCACAAACATTCCGTCCGCTTTTTTGAAGAGGAACTTTCCGGCAACATTTCCGGCAAAGTCCGTAATATCGTGACCAATGTGGAAAATATGTATTATCATATTTTATTTGGTATATCCATGCCGATAATTGAAATTGTTACCAGCTTAACCTTTATTGCACTGGCCAACAAACAGCTGGCTTTGGTTTTGGGTACGTTTAATTTGTTATTTATGGCGGTTACCATTTATCTTCGCAAACATGTCACTTCCTATGTGGCCATGAAGGCTAATAAAAATTCGGTAGCTAACGGTATTTTTGTGGACGGAGTTACTAACAGCTTACTTGTAAAAAGTTTTGCCAACTATTTTTACGAAAAACATTTGTTTTTTAAAGCCGCCCGTGAGGCAGCCGAAGCCCAACGCAAAGAAATGAACAAAGATGTTAATATTCGTTGGTTGTCGCAATTTTTGTTTGATTTTATGAATATTGCTTCTTATTCCTTAATTTTTTATTTTTGGTATAAACATAACATGAGCGTGGCGGATGTGGTGTTGGCCACTTCTTTGATTGCTTCCTTGATTGACTCCATAAGAAGCATGAGCTATTTTGCCAGCAATTTTGTTCAGGTGTACGGCAACATTTATGACGGATTGGAATTGCTCTCCAAACCGTGCGAAGTGCAAGATAAACCGCAAGCCAAAATATTAAAAGTTAAACATAACAATATTGAAATTAACAAAATAACCTATCAATACAAGGAAAATAAAACGCTGTTTAAAAACTTTACTTTGGCAATCGGTGAAAATGAAAAAATCGGTCTGGTCGGGCATTCCGGTTCGGGAAAATCTACTTTAATTAAGTTGTTACTTCGTTATTACGATTTACAAAAAGGTTCCATTTTAATAAGCGGGCAAAATATTGCCGATGTTACACAGGAAAGCTTACGCAAAAATATTGCGGTTATTCCGCAAGAGAGCACTTTGTTTAATCGTTCCATAATGGAAAATATTCGTTACGGTAACCCCAAAGCAACCGACAAACAAGTTATAAGTGCGGCTAAAAAAGCCTATATTCATGACTTTATCATGAGCCTGCCCGAACAATATAACAGTAAAGTAGGGGAAAGAGGGGTAATGCTCTCGGGAGGTGAGCGGCAGCGAATCGCCATAGCTCGGGCCATTTTGAAAAATGCTCCGATTTTGATTTTGGATGAGGCGACTTCAGCTCTTGATAGCGAAAGCGAGATGTATATTCAAAAATCATTACAAAGCCTAATGAAAAAGAAGACGGTAATTGCCATAGCCCACCGTTTATCCACTTTGCGGGAAATGGATAAACTGATTGTTATGGATAAGGGCAAAATTATTGAAACCGGCTCTCATCAAGACTTAATAAACAAAAAGGGAGCTTACTATAAATTTTATCAAATGCAATCATCGGGATTTTTTTAAAAAAGTTTACATAAAGCTCCCTTGGACTCAGATAAGATTAACCATTATCATCTTCAACATCAACAAGTTCAATTTTGATGCGTTTATCATAAAACGAGGCGAGTTGAGTTAAGTAACCGATATTAAAGGGAAAGCTTTTACTTTCCAAAGATTCAAGCCAAAAGTCAGGAATTTTACTTAAAGCCGATAAATCGGCGATTGATAAATTTTTGTCTTGCCGCAACCTGGTAAGTTGAACAGATAAATCATAAAAAGTTTGCCTTAAGGCTTTTTTGCGAGTTTGTTTATTTAGCATATCAATCAGCTCCTATATTTTGTTACAAAAAACCGCCTTGAAAAATCAAGGCGGGGAGCTAACAAACTGTCAATCTCAGTCAGAGTTATTCGCCGTATATAAAATACGCTTATTTCCTCTACTCCCCTTATCAAGGAGTATTTGATTGATGATGTTTGTTAGGCACCATCGCCAACCGACGACAATGTTTATACTAAAGAAAGTTTGCCTTTTTGCAAGATGTTTCTTTAACATAAGCTCCTGTTGCAAAAAAAACCGCCTTGAAAAATCAAAGCGGGGAGCTAACAAACTGCCATAGACTTCAGTCTCCCTTATTCGTGCATATAGCCTTATATCGGGAACTCCCCTTATCAAGGAGCCGTCTACGGATTATGATGTTTGTTAGGCACCATCGCCAACCGGCGACAATGTTTATATTAAAGAAAGTTTGCCTTTTTGCAAGATGTTTCTTTAACATAAGCTCCTGTTGCAAAAAAACCGCCTTGTAGTAACAAAGCGGGGAGCTAACAAACTGCCATAGACTTCAGTCTCCCTTATTCGTGCATATAGCCTTATATCGGGAACTCCCCTTATCAAGGAGCCGTCTACGGATTATGATGTTTGTTAGGCACCATCGCCAACCGGCGACAATGTTTATATTAAAAACAAGTTGAAATTTTTACAAGAACAATTAGCAAAAATTTTTAAGATATTAAGAAAATCTCCTCAAACCTTAACGATTTGAGGAGATTTTTTAGGGGAAAATATTATGTGTAAAGCATAATATTTTCATTTTATACAGCAGTATCACATATAGGGGATAGCAACACCGCCGTACAAACTTTTTTAAAAATTAGTAGTACTTCCAAGCAACTTCGCAATTTGTGCCCGTACAAGCACAGGCATTGACTGCATTCGTAACACTCATCGGTGTCGGGTTTTTGTTGCCTCCGGGAATCGCAATGGCCGCCGAAGTACTGCTCCCTGCTTCACTTTGATCAGTTGATACGCCCAAAAGTACAGCATCTACACCCTTTTGTGTTGTAATCGGTTCGTCATCTTCACCCGTTGATGTTGTTGCTCCCGAAGTTGAATTTTTAGAGGCTCCGGCGGCAATAGCTATTAACCCGGAAGATTGACCGGAACCCCAGTCACCTGTGGCAATTGTAACGCAAGCTTCGGCAGATAAACCACTATATACAATATTAAAGGCTTCACCATCACCGTTTTGACGACCTCCGGATGCTGCTATAACAACCTCTCCACCAAAAGCATTTTTTAAGTTTCCCGTGGCTGACCCACCTGTTGTCTTTTCTATCATATCTTCCGGAACTACGCCGAACTTAATAGCTTGACCGTTGTTCAAACCTGTATAATTTCCTTGTGAAGAGAACAAAGTTCTGATGTTGGCGACCAACATGGATACCTGATCGGTTGTTTTGTTGATTTTATATTTGTTCATGGCTTTGGAATAACCGGCAATACCACCTACCGATAACACACCGATAATGGCTAACACGCCCAGCATTTCCACCATTGAACGACCGTTTTCATTAAAATTTTTCATAATTAGCTTCCTTTTTTTAATAAGTTTACTTAATAAAAAAATCGCTTTCAAAACCTGAAAAGCGACCGGAAGTTAACAACTATAATAGAGAATAGCGCGGTATATTGACCGCAAGGCTTATTTTACCGCCTTCCGGCCATTGCCGGAAGGTATAAAATTTTACATCCTCATACCAAGTAAGATGCCCTATTAGGAATTGTTAAGTTCCGAATAGCCAACCGGCTATCTGGTTTTAGAGTAGAAAAATTCGGTAAAATTGTCAAGGGTTAGCGTGGATATATATCTTTAGTAATAACAAGTCCGGCTGTTTATTTTCCGAACTTTACGCTTGCAAATTTGTGCGGTTGGCTTATATTTTCAAAAGATTGTAAATAATATTGTAAGGAGAAAATAATGCCTTTGATTTCTATGCGTCAGATTCTTGACCACGCAGCCGAAAACGGCTATGGCGTTCCGGCTTTTAATATTAACGATATGGAACAAGTAATTGCCGTTTTGCAAGCTGCTCGTAAAGTTAATGCTCCGGTTATTTTGCAAACTTCAACCGGTGCCCGCAAGTTTGCCGGCGATCCGATGATTCGCCATATGGTACAGGCCGGTATTGAAATGTTCCCTGAATTGCCGATTTGTATTCACCAAGACCACGGTTCTTCGGTTGATATCTGCCAATCAGCCTTAGTCAACGGCTATTCTTCGGTTATGATGGACGGCTCTTTGGAAGCAGACGGTAAAACTCCGTCTTCTTATGAATATAATGTAAGAGTTACCAAAGAGGTTGTAGCCCGTGCTCATGCCGTTGGAGCTTCGGTAGAAGGTGAGTTGGGTGTTATCGGCTCATTGGAAACCGGTAAAGGTGATAAAGAAGACGGTCACGGTGCCGAAGGTGTTATTGATAAAAAGCGTCTGGTTACCGATCCCGACGAGGCTGCTCAGTTTGTGGCCGATACCAATGTTGATGCGTTGGCGGTTGCCGTTGGTACTTCTCATGGTGCTTACAAATTTACTCGTAAACCCGATGGTGAAATTTTAGCTATTGATGTTATTGAAAAAATCCATAAAAAGTTACCCAATACGCACATGGTTATGCATGGCTCTTCTTCCGTTCCGCAAGAATTGCAAGATTTAATCAATGCTTACGGCGGTGCCATTCCGCAGACCTACGGTGTTCCGGTTGAGGAAATTGTAAGAGGTATTAAATCCGGCGTGCGTAAGGTTAATGTTGATACCGATTGCCGTATGGCCATAACCGGAGCAATTCGCCGTGTATTTGCCGAAAATCCCAAAGAGTTTGATCCTCGCAAATACTTAAAACCAGCCATTGAGGAAATGCAAAAAGTTTGCGAAGCTCGTTATATTGCTTTCGGTGCCGCAGGGTATGCCGATAAAATTAAGGTTATACCGCTTTCTGAAATGGCTAAACGTTACTAAGGTTACGAACTAGCTTTTTTGCATAAAACCGCCGGCATCAACCGGCGGTTTTGGTGTCAATTGTACTAACAACTTCGCTACGGTTATCCGGCGGGATAGACTTGCGTCATCTTATCGGCTCGGCAAAGCCGACCGGCGTCTTTACATCCGCCTGCCGATTACGATTCCGAACTCACTTTTGTGAGTTCAAATCTCGGGGCTTTCATCAATAACAAAAATACCTCCGTTAAGGAGGTGTTTTTGTTATTGGCGTCTTGCTACGTAGGTTTCGCCGAAAAATCGGCTCAACAACTTCGCTACGGTCAAAGACATTATCCGGCTCGCTGTGGTCGCTGTCGCTTCCCTTGCTTGCGGCTAATGTCTATCCGCACCATTAAAAAAAGCACCGTTAGGTGCTTTTTTTAATGGCGCGCCCGGCGGGATAGACTTGCGTCATCTCATCGGCTCGGCAAGGCCGACCGGCGTCTTTACATCCGCCTGCCGATTACGATTCCGAACTCACTTTTGTGAGTTCAAATCTTTGGCCTTTCATCAATAACAAAAATACCTCCGTTAAGGAGGTGTTTTTGTTATTGGCGTCTTGCTACGTAGGTTTCGCCGAAAAATCGGCTCAACAACTTCGCTACGGTCAAAGACATTATCCGGCTCGCTGTGGTCGCTGTCGCTTCCCTTGCTTGCGGCTAATGTCTATCCGCACCATTAAAAAAAGCACCGTTAGGTGCTTTTTTTAATGGCGCGCCCGGCGGGATTCGAACTCACAACCTTCTGATCCGTAGTCAGATGCTCTATCCAATTGAGCTACGGGCGCATCGGATGTATGCTTTAATAAATCAAAATATTCTCTTTTGCAAGCATTATTTTTATTTTTTTTGTTTTTTCTTGCAATGTACCTTAATATCTGCCCTCTAAATTAAAGGGCCTTAGTTATCTAAAGCCCTTTGATTTTGTTGAAGTTTCCATGCTTTAATCAACCGGCTTAATGTGCCAGATTTTTTCGGCATACTCCATAACTGCACGATCACTTGAAAAATAACCGATGCGGGCAACATTTATGATGGCCTTTTGACACCATTTGGCCTTGTCGCCGTAGTCCTTTTCCGCTTGATGTAAAGTGTTGTTAAAGTCCTCTAAATCAGCTAAAACAAAGTAATAGTCGCGGTTAATAAGCTCCTCAAATATCGGCTTAAATAACAAAACATGATCCTTTTCACAAAATGTCATGGAATTTAAAGAGTTTAAAATTCTCTTGATGTAATCTGATTTGTCATATAAATCTCGCGGCTTGTAAGTGGCTCTCATTGCTTTTATCTGTTCGTCTTTTAATCCGCATAAATAAAAGTTATCTTCACCTACGGCTTGCCGTATCTCTATGTTGGCTCCGTCGTATGTACCTACCGTTAAAGCCCCGTTTAATGCAAACTTCATGTTGCCCGTACCGGAGGCCTCAAATCCGGCTGTAGATATTTGTAAACTTACATCTGCCGCCGGTATCAGTTTTTCCGCCAACGATACTTTGTAATCAGGTAAAAATACTACCTTAATGGCATTGTTTACTCTCGGATCGTTGTTGACCACATCCGCCACATTGTTAATTAACTTTATTATAAGCTTGGCAAATGTGTATGACGGAGCAGCTTTTCCGGCAAAAATGTAAGTCTTGTTTTGTAGCGGACGAGCATTGTCTTTAACTATTGCCAAATAATCGCCGATTACCTGCAAAATAGTCATTAACTGACGCTTGTATTCGTGTATTCTTTTAGCGTGAACTATATACATGCTTGCCGAATTTACCATAATGCCCGTATTCTTGAATATCTGAAAAGCTAAATTTTTCTTGTTGGTGCGTTTGTTTTCGGCAAATTTTTCCAAAAACTCCTTATCTTTTATAAACTTTTCAAGGTTGCTAAGTTCATTTAAATCAGTAATCCAACCTTTTCCAATCTTGTCGGTTATTAAATCTGCTAACGGTGTGTTGGCATGCAACAACCATCGACGAGGGGTAATACCGTTGGTTACATTTATAAATTTTTCCGGCCACAATTCATAAAATTCCGGCACTAATGAACTTTTAATCAATTCGGTATGCAACTTGGCAACACCGTTGACAGAAAAGGAACCGACAATGGATAAGTTGGCCATTCGGATAATTTGATTGTCGCCGTCGCCGGATACGATTGATACTTTGGCAACTTTAGGCGAATCGGCTCCGAATTTGGATTTGGCAAACTCTATAAACCGACGATTTATTTCATAAATTATTTGTAAATGACGCGGCAGCATTTTACCGAATATGCGTGTCGGCCAAGTTTCCAAAGCTTCCGGTAATAAGGTGTGATTGGTATAAGCAAAAATCTTGGTAACAGTATCCCAGGCAACATCCCATTCCTGTCCGTATTGATCTATTAACAAACGCATCATTTCCACAATGGCTAAGGCCGGATGCGTATCATTTAACTGAATACATACATATTCCGGCATTTTGTAAAAGTCGTTGCTCTTTTCCAAAAAACGACGAATAATGTCTTGTATGGCACATGATACAAAGAAATATTGCTGGGTTAATCTTAACTCTTTGCCGGATTCAACAGCATCTGAGGGGTATAATACCTTGGAAATGGTCTCGGTCTTTATTTTGTCTTTTACCGCTTCCATGTATCCGCCTTCATTAAACACATTGATATCTAATTCTTCGTCGCTTTTGGCAGAAAACAGTCTTAAATAGTTTACCGACTTGCCATCATAACCGACAATCGGAAAATCATAAGGAACACCATATAAAGTTTGTGTGTTTACCCAAGTAAAATAGGGCTTGCCGTCGGCTCCCATATAACTTTCAACATTGCCGTAAATCGGAATACTTACTTTACGATCGTTACGAGCAAATTGCCAGGGCGAATTTTCACCAAGCCAACTGTCAGCTTGCTCTATCTGCCAGCCGTTTTCAAACTTTTGCTTAAATAAACCGAATTGATAGTTGATTCCGTACCCGAATCCGGCCAGACCTAAAGAGGCCATGGAATCTAAGTAACAAGCAGCCAGTCTTCCTAAACCGCCGTTGCCTAACGCCGGATCATATTCGGCATCAAATATCTCTTCCATGGAAATGTTCGGAAATCCTTCAATATGAATATCTTTCAGTAAGTTAAATAACTCTAAATTGTGCAAATTGTTTTCTAATGATTTACCGATTAAATATTCAATGGATAAATAATAAACTCTTTTGGAACCGGCCGCATTGTAACGATGTATGGTCTGATACATCTTATCCATGGCAAACTCTCTGACCGCCAGTGCTATGGCTTCAAAGGCTTCCTCCTTGGTGAGCTCGCAAGTTCGTTTTCCGATAAAATACTTAATATAATGCTCTATGGAAAGCTTAAGACGCATCTTGTCTATCTCATTAAGTGCCTTTGATGTTTCCTTTTTAACCATTTCCTTCTCCCGTAACTTGCTGTTTATTTAAAATACTAACTTATCCAATCTTTTCTATACTAAATTGTTTGAAATTTACTTAATAATTCTCATTTTTTTTAAACAAATTGCAATAATTGTAAGGTAATAATGGTTGCAAGATGGGAAAAAATATATAATAATCCTTGCGTTAAACCAAAAAACGGGAATTGAAAATGAAAAAGACTTTTTTGTTTACTTTGTTGAGCGTAACCGCAATATCAGTAAATGCTAATGCGGCTACGATTTTTGAAGCTATGGGCAGTGCCTATACCAATAATCCGACTTTACAGGCTCAGAGAGCTTATGTAAGGGCTGTGGATGAAAATGTAGCCATCGCTAAATCAGGCTTTAGGCCGACTTTGGCATTGCAGGGAACTTATTCGGATGCTCATGTCAATAACGATGTACAAGATGTTCAGGATGGTTATGACGAATCTATCGCCGCCGTTGTTACACAACCGATTTTTAGCGGTTTTTCAACCAGAAACAACGTTAAGGCCGCTGACCATACCGTAAAAGCCGAACAAAGCAATTTATCAAATGTTGAGCAAGAAATTTTATTGGAGGCTTCAACTGCTTATTTGAATGTTTTACGGGATGAGGCTATTTTAAATTTACAGACCAATAATGAAAAACTGTTAAAAAAGCGTATGGAAGAAACTAAAGAGCGTTTTAATGTCGGCGAAGTTACCCGTACCGATGTGGCTCAATCCGAAGCTCGTTATTCTCAGGCTCGTTCGGACAGAATCGCCGCCGAAGGTAATTTAGCCGCTTCTAAGGCTGTTTATATTCAGGTTATCGGTCAAAGTCCCGAAAATTTAGAAGAACCGGTCGGTATTGCCGATATGTTCCCTAAATCTATGGAAGAAGCCATAAGTTATGCTCGTAACAATAACTATGCCTTAAAAGCCGCTAAAAGTGCCTTAAATGCTCAAGTATATACCGTAGCTGCCAATACCGGTGCTTTGTTGCCGCAAATCAATTTTGAGGCTACTGCCGCCAGAGGCCAAGAACAGTATTACGGCGGACAAGATCCTGAAACCAACAGCTTTGAATGGGGTGTTAATATGACCGTGCCGTTGTATGATGCCGGTGCCGACAGAGCTAAAATTCGTCAAAGCAAATACCAAAAATGGCAGGCTCAGGAAACAGTGCTGGAAGCCGAAAGAGCTATGATGTCTTCGGTTAGCAGTAACTGGGAATATATGGTTTCCAATCAGGCTAAAATTGCCTCGGTTAAAGATCAAATAAGAGCTTATGAAATTGCCTTAGACGGCGTTCAACAGGAAGAAGCTTTGGGTAATCGTACCGTTTTGGATGTTTTGGATGCTTATCAGGCTTTACTCAATTCCAATGTGGAAGAAGTGCAGGCTCGCCGTGATTACTATGTTTCCGGTATGCAGCTCTTGCTTTCTATGGGTAAATTAACCGCTAAAGACTTAAATTTGGCCGTTAATTTGTACGATGCCGAAAAATATTCCGATGAAACCAGAGGTAAATGGTTATCAATATCTGTTGATAAATAATTTTTTTCTGCTATCATAACAGAAAATGTTTAAAACGGAATTTGTGTATGGCTGACGAACAAGAATTGTCAATGGAAGAAATTCTGGCTTCAATCCGGAATATCTTATGGGAAAAGGAGGTAAATAAAAGTGCCTCCCGTTCCTGTATACGCGATTATGCCAAAGAAGCCGAAGGCGAAGTTTTTCAACTTACCAAGGGTATGCTGGTTAAGGGCTGGGCCTTGCCTTATGAGTATTCTAATTGGGATTTTAATGATGTCGCCGCTAAAATTTTGCACAAATATGCCCAATTTTTTGCTCGGGAAGATTTGTCTTCGGTTACTCAAAATGAACGAGTGAGGGAAAAGGAAGGTTCTTAAAACTGAAGGTTTGAACCGTCCTTAATGTTTTTTTGCCCTTAAAATATGTTTGTGTTTTGAGGGCTTTTGTTTGAAATTGTGATTGTAACTTAAAATAGGAAAAATTTAAATGTTGGATAAAAATTACAACCCCAAAAGTTTTGAAGAAAATATTTATAAAGATTGGGAAGAATCGGGCGATTTTAAACCGGATATGCGGCAAAATTCCGAGGCCTTTTCCATAGTTATCCCTCCTCCGAATGTTACCGGTGTTTTGCATATGGGCCACGCTTTGGACAATACTTTGCAAGACATCTTGGTAAGATATAATCGTATGCTCGGCAAAAAGGTCTTGTGGCAGCCCGGCACCGATCATGCCGGTATTGCAACACAGATGGTAGTTGAACGCAATTTGGCCAAAGACGGTGTTTCAAAACATGATTTAGGTCGCGAAAAATTTATTGAAACGGTCTGGAAATGGCGTGAAAAATCCGGTGGTACAATCTGTAAACAGCTTCGCCGGTTGGGTGCCTCTTGCGATTGGAGCCGTGAAAGATTTACCATGGATGAGGGCTTAAGCCATGCTGTTCGTAAAATCTTTGTCTCTCTTTACAAAGACGGTCTGATTTTTAAAGCTAAAAAACTGGTAAACTGGGATCCTAAACTCGGTACCGCCGTTTCCGATTTGGAAGTTGTCCAAAAGGAAACCGTCGGTAAAATGTACTACTATAAATATCCGATTGAAGGTGAAGACGGCAAATTTATTCATATTGCCACAACTCGTCCGGAAACCATGTTCGGTGATACCGCCGTGGCTGTTTCCAAAGATAATGAAAAATTAAAACATTTAATCGGTAAAAATTGCATATTGCCGATTGTTAATCGGGTTATTCCGATTATTGCCGATGATCATGCCGATCCCGAAAAAGGTACCGGTGCGGTTAAAATTACCCCGGCTCACGATTTTAACGATTTTGAGGTTGGAAAACGGCATAATCTGCCGATGATTAACATCTTAAACGAAGATGCTACCTTAAATGAAAACACTCCGTTTGAAGGAATGAGCACCATGGAAGCTCGGGCTAAGACCATAGAAAAATTAACCGAGCTCGGTTTAATGGAAAAAATTGAAGATCATCCGATGGTTATTCCTTACGGCGATCGTTCCGGTGTGGTTATTGAACCGTTAATGACCGACCAGTGGTTTGTTGACGCTCCGAAATTGGCAGTTGAGGCCATGCGTGCGGTGGAAGAAGGACAAATGCTCTTTGTTCCCAAGTCGTATGAAAAAACTTATTTTGAGTGGATGCGTAATATGCAGCCGTGGTGCATTTCCCGCCAATTGTGGTGGGGACATCAAATGCCGATATGGTACGGACCGGATGGTGAAATCTTTTGCGAAGAAACCGAAGAAGAGGCTTACCAAGCAGCTTTTGAGCACTACGGTAAGCAGGTTGAATTAACCAGAGAAACCGATGTGTTAGATACTTGGTTTTCCTCCGGCCTTTGGGCTTTTTCAACTTTGGGGTGGCCCGAAGATACCGAATACTTAAAAACATTTTACCCGACTTCGGTTTTGGTAACCGGCTTTGATATTATCTTTTTCTGGGTTGCCAGAATGATGATGATGAGTATGTATGCCATGAAAAAAGTACCGTTTAAAAAATGTTATATTCATGGCTTGGTACGCGATGAAAAAGGCCAAAAAATGTCTAAATCCAAGGGTAATACGGTTGACCCGATGGAAACAATTGAAAAATACGGTGCCGATGCTTTGCGATTTTTTATGGCCGCCATGGAAACTCAGGGACGCGATATCAATTTGTCGGAAGCCCGTATTGCCGGATATCGTAATTTTGCCACCAAACTATGGAATGCCGCTCGTTTTTGTGAAATGAACGAGTGTCGTATCAATTCCGATTTTAATCCGTATACCGTTAAATCGGCAGTTAATAAGTGGATTGTGGCCAAAGCTGATGAAGCAGCCTTAAAGGTTACCGAAAATTTGAATGATTTTCGGTTTTCGGATGCCGCCAATACCGTATATCAGTTTGTTTGGGGAACTTTCTGTGACTGGTATATTGAATTAAGTAAACCGATTTTTTACGGTCAAAATGCTCAAGATATTGCCGAAACCAGAGCGACGGCGGCTTGGGTTTTGGATAGAATCTTACTGATTTTACATCCGTTTATGCCGTTTATTACTACCGAATTATGGAATAATTTGGCACAAAGAAATGTAAAGTTGATACATGCCGCATGGCCTGAAGTTAAAAAGGTTAATACCGATACCAAAGAGATGGATTGGGCCATTGACTTAATCAGTACGGTTCGTTCCATGCGTGCGGAAATGAACTTGCCGGCCGGAGCTAAGCTTTTGATTTACTTAAAAGATGTAAATGAAGAATCCAAGGCTTATTTGGAAAATACAAAAACTTTGGTTTGCTCTTTGGCCAGACTTGAAAATGCGGAAATTTTCAATCAAGGACAAGAAATTACCCAAGATATGGTACAAAAAGTTTTCAGAGAAGGAACAATTTTGTTACCGCTTAAAGGTGTGGTAGATTTTGCCGCCGAAAGAGCACGATTAAATAAAGAACTGGAAACATTAAATCGCAACTTGGAGGGATATGCTCGCAAGCTTGGTAACCAGAGCTTTGTGGAAAGAGCTCCGGCCAATGTTGTGGAAGAGGAAAAGCGTCGTCAGGCGGAGGCTTTGGAAAATAAGGCCAAAGTTGAAGAGGCGTTGGCAAGAATTGTCGGATTGTAATAATATTAACAACCGCCGCAGGTAAGACCGTCGGCGGTTTGATGTAATTTTTTAAGGAGAAAAGTTATGAAAAAAGTTTTATTGTCATTTTTAATGGTAACTTTTTTAGGTGCCTGTGCTACGGATCCGTACACGGGAGAAAGCAAAGTATCTAAAACAGCCTGGGGTGCAGGTATCGGAACGGCGGTAGGTGCCGGAGTAGGTGCTTTGGTCGGAGGCGAGAAAGGGGCTTTAATCGGAGCCGGAGTAGGAGCCGGTGTTGGTGCTGCCAGTGGCGGTTATATGGATATTCAGGCTCGTAAGCTTCGTGAGGAATTACAGGGTACGGGTGTTCAGGTTGCCAGAGACGGAGATAACATTCGGTTGATTATGCCCAATGCCATAACCTTTAATACCAACGAATCGGTAATTAAAAGCAGTGCTAACAGAGTATTGGATTCCGTTGCCAAGGTAGCCGAAGAATACAACAAAACCTCTTTGCGGATTATCGGTTATACCGACAGTACCGGTAATGACAGCATCAATATTCCGTTATCACAAAAAAGAGCAGCGGCAGTAGCTCAGTATTTGGAATTAAGAGGAGTATCGGCAGCTCGTATTACGGCCATGGGTATGGGTTCACAAAATCCGATAGCATCTAATTCCACGGCAGCAGGCAGAGAGCAAAACCGCCGTGT
>CALXTJ010000010.1 GCA_944391375.1 uncultured Alphaproteobacteria bacterium | reverse complement strand
ACAAAAAGTACGGATAACCATCCTAAATTTTTATCTATAAAGTCTTTCATGGGGGCTCCGTATTTCTTTAACAGCCACGCTACAAGGAAAAATCTCATACCACGGGCGATAACCGAGGCTACGGTAAATACCACCAAATCAAGGTGTACTACGCCGCTGGCTATAGTAATTATTTTATACGGAAAAGGCGTTAAGCCGGCAATAAAAACAATCCAGGCTCCGTATAAATGGTAATATTCCTCAAATTCTTGAAATTTTTCCATGGCGTTGTACATCTCCAATATCGGCTTGGCAATTAAATCAAAAAAGCAACTGCCGATTAAATAGCCGAAAAAGCCGCCGGCAACGCTGGCAAAAGTGGCAAGTCCTGCTATTTTCCATGCTTTATCGGGCATGGCCAAAACCATCGGGATAATCATTACATCCGGCGGTATCGGAAAAAACGAACTTTCGGCAAAAGCGACGATAAATAAAAATATCATGGCATTCTTGCTGGCCGATAATGAGAGCATTTTATCATATGTTTTATGAACTAAATTATGAAAGTATTGCATTTGTTATCCCTATAAATTGTTTTGAGCTTTGTAAGCTTCAAAAGTGTTTTCTAAAAGCATGGCAACCGTTAAAGGACCAACACCGCCGGGAACCGGAGTAATATATGAGGCCTTGTTACAAGCGGCGGTAAATTCTACATCGCCGCATAATCGGCCATTTAAACGATTTATTCCCACATCAATAACTATTGCTCCGTCTTTTATCCAACTGCCTTTAACCATTTCCGGACATCCGCAGGCTACAACTAAAATATCGGCTTGCTTGGTAAGCTCCGACAAATTGACGGTTTTATCATGAGCTAAAGTTACCGTGCAGCCTCTTTGCAACAATAACATGGCAGTCGGTTTACCGACAATTACCGAACAGCCTAGTACCAAAGCATGTTTGCCGCTTAAATCAGGGCTTACGGTATCTAAAATATGCATAATCCCCTTCGGAGTTGCCGCCAGTAAAGCTTTTTTATAACCGTTTTGTAATAACCCGACATTGTAAGGGTGGAAGCCGTCCACATCTTTTTTATAATCAATGCTATCCAGAATTTCCTGTTCATTTAATTGTTCCGGCAGCGGCAGCTGAACTAAAATTCCGCTTACTTCCGGATCTTTGTTGAGGGTATGAATTAAATCCAATAACTCCTTTTGTGAGCAATCTTTGGCAAATCCGTAAAAACAAGTTGATATACCAACCTCTGTTGCCGCTTTTTGTTTGTGCTTTACATAAATGGTGCTGGCTTCATCGTCCCCGACTTGAATAACTGCTAATACCGGAGGTGTGGGCAACTGTTTGATTTTGCTTTTTAATTCGGCTATTATATCGGCGGCCATTTGTTTGCCGTTTATAACTACTGCCGTCATTTATTCCTCCGCCAATTTTGAAAGTTTATCGGTTAAATCGTTATCTGTTTTTATAACAACTTTTTTCCAGCGGTCAAGCTCTCCGCTGACAATTTCCATAAAACTTTTGGAAATTTTTAAATATTTGCTTAAAAATTCTAACAATTCCTTATTGGCTTTGCCTTTTTCGGGGACTGCCGTTACATTTATTTTAATAAAAGTTTGAGCTTCGGCATTGTTAATGGTGCCAACTACTCTACATGAAGAAGAATTAGGCGTGAGCCTAACTCTTATAACATAACCCTCAGATGTTTTACTAAAAAAACTCAATTTTATTACAATACCATTTCACGCAAAACATAAATTAAGCGGGCAATGAAAAATAAAGCCAACAGCAAGATAAACGGCGATGCGTCAAAGTCGGCAAAGGGCGGAATTTTAGAGCGGATTTTTTTGTAAACCGGCTCGGTCAACATTTTTAATATGTCCATAAATTTTTGGGCATATTTGTTGGTGATGTTGATAATTTGAAAATGTAACAGCCAGAATAAAATTATTTCTACCACTACAATCTTAAAATATAAATCTACCACAAGGGCTAATGTATCAAATACAGGAACCAGTAACATTCCCATGGTTTTTCTCCTTATATAAGTTAGTTTAACGTTCTAAATCATTCCCGAGCGTCATGGCTCTTTTTTGGTTTAATATGTCGTACTTTACACGAAATGAATTCTTTCGTCCAGATAATTCTTGCAGTTTATCAGAGATATTCTGTATATGTTTTACATGGTCTTCGTTTGATAAATCTTTGGCAAGCTGATATTCTTGAGCAATATAGGCTCTGTCTTCATCTTCCATTTGATCTAAAATAACATTTAACAGACTGTCATAATATTCCAACTCGTCGTCATCGTCATCATCAAACTCAAGTCCGGCCTGACGCTTTTGCTCCCTTTTTAAATCATAACCGAAAGGTAGCTTGCGTAAAGCTTTAAAATATTTGTAGTAAGGAACGGCCATTTCATATTCGCTGCGAGATATTTCAACATCTACCTGATTGCGAGTACGGTTTTTTATTGCCGAACGCATCTCTCTTAATTTGGTGAGTTTGTATTGCAACTTTTTAAATTCTTCCTGAGCCTGCGGGCTTTTGCTGTGTTGTAACAATCCTAAGCAAACCATAAGTTCGGCTTCGCGTTGATGCGATAAATCCAAAAAAGCATTACGATCTTTTAAGTCTTCTTCGGTTACAAAGCCGTCATTCATGTTTTTTAAAATATCCGAAGTTTCATCCAGCCAGCGGAAATACTCTTGTGAGGATGAGGTTTCACTGTTTATCCGTTCAATGCTTAAGGCTTCTCGTAAACTGGAATCGTCGGTTAATTCCAGAGTTTTTTGTGAGCCCATGTTTTCAATGGTTTTGGCAACATGAAAACGCAAATCTTCGGCATTGACTTCGCGTCCGCCCATCTTTACCTTGCGACCGGCCGGAGCAAAAATAGTTTCGCGTGTGGTTTGACGAAGTTGCTGTTCGCTTACATTGTCGGCCATCCTCAAGGCTCGCTTAATGATTTCGCTTTCCTTTTCTTTACGAACATTTTCTTCGGAGTTATCGGTATTTTCCATATTTTTTCTCCTTTTGCCGATTATGCATCTTCAAAAATAATTTTGCCGCGTTCAAGCCAGATAATTTTATCAATTACCCAATTGCTGATTTCTTCAATCTTGTCAATTTCTATACCCATGGTCTGACCGGCATGCCCGATAAATAAAGTCTCTTCATCTGTTAAATCGCTGTCGGTATGGCCTAATAAGCACAGTTCTTTAATGAGCTCCAAGCAGGTGCGGCGGTCGTTAAGTTTCTTTAATGAGGCAAGTATTTCCTCCTCACTGCAGGGCTTAAAAATTACATCCGGTTCTTCAATACCATAGGTTTTGGCCGCTTCTTGGATAAATTTTAATTCATCGCGGTCAAACTTGCCGTCCAAGTTGGCTAAAAAGGTGAGGGCTTTTAAAAAAATGAGTTTTTGTTCCTGATTTAATTTTAACACAAATTCATTCATTTCCAGAGTTTCGGTATATGTCATATTTTTTACTCCGCTGTATCAATGCCCATATCATAACGAATTTTCGCTTTTTTTCAACCAAAAAAGATATTTTTTGTAAAACTAAAAAAGTGTTTGAAAAATATTAACGATTGTCTTACCATAATCGGTACATAAAAAACAGGAAAATAAAAATAAATGTCAGAAAAATATTTTATAAAAACTTTCGGCTGCCAAATGAATGTTTACGATTCACACAGGATGGCCATTATTTTGGAAAATTTCGGCTATGAGGCAACCGATAATCAAAAAGATGCCGACTTGGTGCTGTTTAATACTTGTCATATAAGAGAAAAAGCTGCCGAAAAAGTCTTTTCCGATTTGGGTAGAGCTTATCTTATTAAACAGGAACGGGCCGCAGAGGGTAAAAATACCATTATCGGGGTGACCGGTTGCGTAGTGCAGGCCGAAGATGAGCAAATAGCCAAACGAGCCCCGTATGTGGATTTTGCTTTAGGGCCGCTGACTTATCATCGTTTACCGGAAATTTTAACCAAAATCAGAAGAAAAAGAGGCGAAACGGTTATTGATACCGATTTTCCGGCCGAGGCTAAGTTTGACTTTTTGCCGGAAAATAAATCTGAAGGCGGATGCTCGTTTTTGGCCGTGCAGGAAGGTTGCAACAATTTTTGCACTTATTGCGTAGTGCCTTATACCCGTGGGGCTGAGTATTCCCGTCCGGTAAAAGAAGTTGTTGAGGAGGCTAAAAAGTTAATTGCGACCGGAACTTTGGAACTTAATCTTTTGGGGCAAAATGTTAATTCCTACCATGGCGAAGATGAAAACGGCAAAGAACGCAATTTGGCCTATCTATTAAGAAAACTTGCCGAGTTGTACGGCTTGAAACGGCTTCGCTATACCACTTCTTATCCGGCCGATGTTGATGATGATTTAATAAACTGTCATCGGGATTTGCCTCAGCTTATGCCCTATTTGCATTTGCCGGTACAGTCGGGCTCGGATAAAATCTTAAAAGCCATGAACAGAAGACATAATCGCACGCAATATTTGGAAGTTATTGAAAAACTTCAAAAAGCTAACGATAAACTGCGATTTTCGTCAGATTTTATTGTCGGCTTTCCGGGAGAGGCCGATGAAGATTTTAAACAGACTTTAAGTCTTGTCAATGAAGTTAAATATATTCAGGCATTTTCTTTTAAATATAGCCGCAGACCGGGGACGCCGGCGGCCGTTATGCCTAATCAGGTGGAAGAAAAAGTTAAAAAGGAAAGGCTTGATGAATTGCAAACTTTGTTGTTTGATTATCAAACCAAATTTAATGAGGCTTGTGTGGGCAAAACATTTGAGGTTTTGTTTGAACAACAAGGCCGCCATAAAGGACAACTTATCGGGCGTACGCCTTATATGCAAAATCTGCATGCAAAAGCAGATATAAATATGTTAAATAAAATTGTTGATGTTAAAGTTGAACAGGCAACAACTAATTCTTTAAGCGGAAAGGTAATTTAAAATGGCAGAAATAAGTTTTGAATTGTATAACAATCAGTTAGTGCAACAGCTGGTAGGAGCATCGGATGCCAATTTGCGTCTGATTGAAAAAATGCTTAATGTGGAAATTTTAAGCTTTGGTAATCAGATTACCATTAAAGGCGGTCCGAAAGAAATTGAAGAGGCAAAAGCGGCTATCAATGTTTTGTATGATAAAGTAAGTAAAAATATTGAAGTCGGTGAGCAAGAAGTTAAAGCCGCTGTCAGAATTTGCAGCGATTGTCATGATGACAACGAAGTGCAAAACTTAAATGAAATCGTTTTGAAAACCAAAAAAAGATACATCTATCCGCGTTCGGCAACCCAAGCCAAGTATATTCAGGAAATGATGAAAAATGAGTTGGTGTTCGGCTTAGGTCCTGCCGGTACCGGTAAAACTTATTTGGCGGTGGCGTTGGCGGTTTCCATGATGCTTGAAGGGGCGGTAGATAAAATTATTTTATCGCGTCCGGCCGTTGAAGCCGGTGAAAACTTAGGCTTTTTGCCAGGCGACTTAAAAGAAAAAGTTGATCCGTATTTGCGTCCGTTATATGACGCTTTGTACGAAATGCTCCCTGCCGAACAGGTTGATAAAAAGCTGGCCCTCGGCGAAATTGAAATTGCACCTTTGGCCTTTATGAGAGGTCGTACACTCTCAAACGCTTTTGTTATTTTGGATGAAGCCCAAAACACTACCCCGATGCAGATGAAAATGTTTTTAACCCGTTTGGGTGAAAATTCACGCATGGTAGTAAACGGCGACTTAAGTCAGGTAGACTTGCCAAGAGGTACGGTTTCGGGCTTGCGTGATGCTTTGGATACCTTAAAAAATGTCAGCAACATCAGTTCGGTTACATTTAGTGCCGCCGATGTTGTTCGTCATGGTTTGGTAGCCAAAATTGTTAAAGCTTATGAAGAAAAAAATAAGAGAATGCAAGAACATGAGTAATCTTAAAGTTTTTGTTGATGTTGAAGATTCTCGTTGGACGGCGGCAATAGCAGATATTGCTGCCGTCGTTGATAAGGTCAAAGACGAGGTTGTAAAACGGGTTGCAGGTGAAGTTGATTTTTTAAGTGATGATAAGTCTTTTACGGTTAATCTGTGCTTGAGCGATGATGCGTCCGTGCATAATCTCAATAAAGAATTCCGCAACATGGATAAACCGACCAATGTGTTATCGTTTGCCAATATTGATGACGAAATGTTTGATGAAGTGTTGGAAAATGAAACCGAAATTGAACTGGGAGATATTATTATCGCCTTTGAAACCATGCAAAAAGAAGCTTTGGAACAGGGCATTTCTTTTTATGATCATTTTTGCCACTTGTGGGCACACGGATTGTTGCATATTTTAGGCTATGACCATATGGAACCGGAAGAGGCCGCCGAGATGGAACAAAGAGAAATTGAGGTACTTGCTAAGCTTAACATAGCAAATCCGTATCGGGAAGAATAATGAAAACTAGATGGTTTGATAATATTACTAAGCACTACAAGACTGCGGCTTTGATTGCCGGAGCTCTTTCCTCATCGGCTTTTCCGCCGCTTTATTGGTGGTATGTTTTATTGTTGTCTTTAGTTTTGGTCTGGAATATTGCTGACAAGGTATCCTCAAGTCGTCAAGCGGTTGCAATCGGCTACTGGTACGGTTTTGGTCTGTTTGCCGCCGGATTTTATTGGATAGGAAATGCCTTATTGATTGATGTAAAAACTTTCGGCTGGTTGTATCCGATTACTCTTTTGGGAAGCGGGGCCTTTTTCGGTTTGTTTACGATTATTCCTTTTTGGTTATGGAAAAAAGGCGTCGGTATATGGCATAAAGTGTTCGGTTTTGCGGCATCATGGGTGCTTATGGAGTTTGTCAGAAGCTTTATATTTACCGGCTTCCCGTGGAATTTGTTGGGGACGACTTGGGCTTTTCATCCGGTCTTTATTCAAACGGCCAGCCTTTGGGGAACTTACGGGCTGTCTTTTATTATGCTGTTGTGGGCAGGATCTTTTTATGCTTATATGCAAAATTACAGCAATAAAAATGCCGCTATATTTTTGCTGATACCGTTTTTGTTGCTGATTTTCGGCAGTTGGCGGTTTTTCGGCTATAAAAATTATGATTCGGAAATTACCGTGCGTTTGGTACAACCCAGTATCAGTCAGAAAATGAAATGGGACAGATTGTCTTTGGAAGACAATTTCTATAAGTATATTGAAATGAGCCAAGCCCCCGGTTGGGAAAAAGCCGATTTTGTTATTTGGGGCGAAACCGCCACACCGTTTGATTTGGATTATGAGCCTTTTTATCGGCAGGAAATTATAAAGGCCGTGCCGCCTAAAGGGTACTTAATTACCGGTTTGGTGCGTCATGATGACGAAAGTAATGATTATCAACCGTATAACTCCATGTATGTGATTGATGATAACGGAAATACCGTCGCTTATTATGATAAGCATCATCTAGTCCCTTTCGGAGAATATGTACCGCTTCGGAAATATTTACCCGAATGGGTGCGTCCGGTGGCCAATGTCGTGGCTGAATTCGGTGTCGGCGAACCTTATAAAAATATTGCTTTACCCGATTACCCGCCTTTCGGAGCTTTAATCTGTTACGAAATTATCTTTCCCGATGCGGTGGTAAATCGTAACAATCCGCCGCAATGGCTGGTGGTTTTAACTAACGACGGTTGGTACGGTAAAAGCTTTGGCCCTTATCAACACTTGGTTGCGGCCCAAATGCGTGCCGTGGAAGAAGGTATAACCGTGGTAAGAAGTGCCAATTCTGGTATTAGTGCCGTAATCAATCCGGTCGGTAAAATAAAAGCCCAAATTCCCTTATATGCAAAGCAAACTTTGGATGTTAAATTACCGCTTATTACCAAAGTGCCGACAGTTTATGCTCAAATCGGCGGCAAAATTATGGCTCTGGTGATGCTGTTGATTTTAGTATTTTGGGGTGTATATAAAAGACGGTCTGTTAAAAATTAAAAAAGCATTGACTCTTGAGGCTATAAACGGTTATATAGAATTAGTTTGTTTTTAGAGGGGAAAGATAATGGATTTTACTAAAGAAAGATCTTTACGCGGCAGAATTCCGGGCGGTGAACCTAATCCGGTGGATGTCCATGTCGGAAATCGTATTCGCTTGCGTCGTACCATTTTGGGGTACAGTCAGCAATATCTGGCTCGTAAGTTGGGACTGACCTTTCAGCAAGTGCAAAAATATGAAAAAGGTTGCAATCGTGTGGGAGCCAGCCGTTTGTGGGATATCAGTAAGGTTTTAAGAGTGCCGATGGATTTCTTTTTTGAAGATATGGATAAAGAAACCGTTGATCATAGCCCGATGATGCTCACCGTTCCCGATAATGAAGAATTTAGCTTGTTTGCCGAAGATGAACAGGAAATGGATTTGGATCCGATGAAAAAAAAGGAAACTTTGGAATTGGTGAAGGCTTATTATGCCATTTCCAATCGGCAGATTGCCAAACATTTGTTTGATTTAATTGTTTCTATGTCAAAATCAAACTCAACTATGGCTGACGAATAATCCTTGATTATTGTAAAGTTTTAGTTTAATCATGTTCCCATATTGTAACAGTATGGGAACTTTTTTATGCAGGAAAATAATACGCCAAAATTTTTCGGACGCCGCAAAGGACGCATTATCCGCAAGACCAAAAGTACTTTGTTGGAAAAGTTTTTGCCGAAAATTAAAATCGGTACCGATACGGTATTTGATAAAAATACCATGTTCGGCAAGCCGGTTAAGGAAGTATATCTGGAAATAGGTTTCGGAGACGGGGCTCACTTGGCAGGACAGGCTTTAAAAAATCCGGATAAAGGTTTTATCGGGGTGGAAGTTTTTAAAAACGGAGTAGCCAATCTTTTAACTTTGATTACCGGCGTTAAGGAAGGTAAAGATATTGCCCAAAATATTACCTTACTGCCTCAAAGAGCCGATAATATAAGAGTTTTTGATGATGATGTACGGCTTTTGTTTAAGCAAATTCCCGACGAATTTGTGGATAAGGTTTTTTTGTTGTTCCCTGATCCGTGGCCGAAAAAAAAGCATGCTTCGCGTCGTTTTATAAATCCGGATAATTTGAAAGAATTGGCCAGAATTATAAAATCGGGTGGACTTTTAAGAGTGGCAACCGATCATAAAATTTATAAAGCCTGGACTTTAAGAATTATGCACGATTGTCCGGATTTTGTATGGACGGCAAGATGCTCAAATGACTGGCGTAATCCTCCGGCCGATTGGGTGGAAACCAAGTATCAGCAAAAAGCCATCCGCGAAGGCAGAAAACCGGTATTTTTTGATTATCGCCGCATTTAGTGGTTTGTATAGTTAAAACCCCGTGAGAACACGGGGTTTTGCTTGTTAATATTCGGGGTAAGTGGTAATCGTCGGTTGAATATTGGGTTCGGTAATTTCATTTATGTCATTTACCGGAAACGATTGGACATCATATATACGATTACCGCCCTGATATAAAGTGTTTTGAATCTGATTTTGTTGTTGCTCGGGACTTTCCGAAAAAGGAGCGGGATTTTGCTCGGCACTTTGATTGACAATACTCATCGGCGATAAAGTATCGGGAGTTTCGTCAGGCCCCATGGTATTGGTATCGGTAGTTGCGGAGGAATTCGTAGGCGATGTTCCTTCCGGAGCGTTATCGGGGTATACAGGCTGCGGATTTGCATCGGGAACAATCGGGTTGCCCAAAGGATTAGGAGCATCGGCGGGTTGCTCAACCGTGTAAGTGTCGTTCTTTCCGGAAGCGGTGGCTGCCGAACCGTAAACAATGGTTGGTTCCGTTCCTTGGGGAATAATGCTCTCTTGTGTCTGAGCCAAGGCCGGGAAGCTGTATAACAGAGCTAATATCATAATTTTTTTCATCAAACTATCCTTTTCTCAAATTGCTGCTCATAATATATAATATGCTAAGCCGCTTTAAATAAAACTTAGGTTGTGGTTTATGACATAATCTGAAAGGTTTTAGCAATGTTGGGATAGGCATCCTTGTCGGCAGGTTTTTTAAAATTGCTGTCGGGTTGTCCGTAAGCTGAATTTAGCAAATTATGGTGCAGATAAGTTATGGCAAATAACCTTACCGAACAGGTAAAGCCGAGCTTGGGGTCTTTGTTGCTTTCAATCAGTTCAAAAAGTTTTTTGCGTTTGATGTGTTCGCGTTTGCAAATATCATCAACAGCGGTCCATTCGGGCATGGCCAGCCGCATACTGGTTTTGCGGTTAAAAACGGAAATAACGCGATTGGCGAGTTTAGTCATGTTTACCTCCACAAAAAGTTGATTATGTTTTGTTTATATATTTATAATAGAAAAATCAAATATGCAACCTTTAATTTTCAAAATAGCATATTTTTTCTAAAAGTTGAATAAGAGAAGAATAAATAATAATAAACAGATATAATGTCGGAGATTGGAATATAAAGGGGTATGAGACACTAATAAATAGTTATATAAATAAAGTAAGGATGTATATTTTTAGACTCAAAAAGGTTAATAAGAGGGATAGGCAAAAGGATTCAAAGAGAGTCTGGGCAAGGGTTTGCGGTATTAACTTTTTTTTGATTTTTTGTTAATTTTTTGCTTGCAAAGTCTAAAATCATGTGTTATAAGCGGCCTACAACGTTTGTTTGGGGCCTTTAACAAGCCTCAGTGATGTTAAATATAAAATATAGAGCAAAGCGTTGCTATAGAATGTTTTGCTATTGTTTTAACAAGTTAAATGGCAGGACGCCGTTAAGGTGGTTTTTGCCGTTTAGTTATAGGGAATAATAAAAAAATGATGGAAACCCAAAATATAAGAATTCGCCTCAAGGCTTTTGACCATCGTTTGTTAGATCTCTCCACCAAAGAGATTGTACACACAGCCAAAAGAACCGGGGCAAATGTAAGAGGACCTATTCCTCTGCCGACCAGAATTGAGAAGTTTACGGTAAACCGTTCTCCTCATGTTAACAAGAAATCTCGTGAGCAGTTTGAAATTCGCACACATAAAAGACTTCTTGATATTGTAGATCCTACACCGCAGACAGTTGATGCTTTAATGAAATTGGATTTGGCTGCCGGCGTTAATGTAGAAATTAAATTGTAATAAATTTTAATGTTGGCGTTTTGAAATATGAGGCGTCAACCAATTAGAAAAGGAAAAAATAATAATGCGTACAGGTCTGATCGCAAAAAAATTGGGAATGTCCCGCATTTTTGAGGCGAACGGCGTTCATGTTCCGGTTACGGTTTTAAGTGTAGACGGGTTGAAGGTTGTTGCCGTTAAAACGATGGAAAAGGATGGATATACAGCCGTTCAATTAGGGACGGGCGCTGTTAAGGCTAAAAATGTATCCAAGCCGATGAAGGGACATTTTGCAAAAGCCAATGTTGAACCGAAGAAAAAGTTGGGTGAGTTCAGAGTTTCTGAAGATTGTCTGCTTTCGGTCGGAAACGAACTGTCGGTTGAGCACTTTGTGCCGGGGCAGTATGTTGATGTTTGTGCCACATCCATCGGTAAGGGTTTTGCCGGCGCTATGAAACGCCACAACTTTGCCGGCTTGGAGGCCACGCACGGCGTTTCGGTTTCGCACCGTTCTCACGGTTCTACGGGAAATAGACAAGATCCCGGCAAAGTGTTCAAAGGCAAAAAAATGGCTGGACATATGGGTTCAGAACGGGTTACCGTGCAAAACCTTAAAGTTGTTGCTATTGATGCTGCCAGAGGTTTGATTATGGTTAAAGGTGCCGTTCCGGGGTCTGAAAACACTTGGGTTCGCGTTACCGATGCCGTGAAAAAAACTGCCAATGTGCAGCTGCCGATGCCGGCCGGATTGAAAAAAGTTGATGAACCTGTTGCAGTTAAAGCCGAAGAAGTTGCTCCGGCTGAAAATGCATAAGATTGTAAGGATTGAAAATTATGAAACAGGACATCTTAAATTTAGATAATAAAAGTGTCGGTACAATTGAACTTGACGACTCGATTTTCGGGCTTGAAGTTCGTGCTGATATTTTACACCGTGTTGTTGTTTGGCAACTCGCCCGCCAGCAGGCTGGTACTCACCAGACCAAAGGACGTTCCGATGTTGCTTTGACGCCGGCCAAGCCGTTTAAGCAAAAAGGCAGTGGTAATGCGCGTCAAGGTTCCCGTAAAGGAGCGCAGTTCCGCAAGGGCGGTATCGTGTTCGGTCCGGTTGTCCGCGACCATTCGCACGATTTGACCAAAAAATTCAGAAAACTCGGTTTGAAAACGGCTCTCTCTGCGAAAGCCAAAGAGGGCAACCTTGTTATTATTGACCAAGCAAAGTTGTCAGCACCGAAAACAAAAGACTTGAAAGCGAAGTTGGATGTTTGCGGTTTGAAAAACTGCTTGTTCATTGACGGCAAGGAAGTAGATGTAAACTTTGCGTTGGCCAGCCGCAATATCGCAGGCGTTGACGTTCTGCCGACAATCGGTGCCAATGTATATGACATCTTGAGAAGAGACAAACTGGTGTTGACCACGGATGCGGTTGAATGCTTGAAGGAGAGATTGAAATGGTAAAAAATCTTAAGAAATCAAACAATGTTACCGCAAAAATGTACGATACATTGGTTCGTCCGGTAATTACCGAAAAATCCATGGTTTCATCAGAAGCCGGCAAGGTTACCTTTATGGTGCCGTTATCTGCGACCAAAGATGAAGTCAAATCAGCCGTTGAAAATATCTTCAACGTTAAGGTAAATAAGGTAAATACCATTCGTCAGTTCGGCAAGGTAAAAGTATTCCGCGGCCGTCAGGGCGTTCGCTCTGATTATAAAAAAGCCGTTGTGACGCTTGCTGATGGTCAAAACATTGATGTTACAACAGGAATTTAGTCATGGCTTTAAAAACATTTAAGCCCACATCTCCGGGACTTCGTCAGCTGATTATTGTTGACAGAAGCGAATTGTACAAAGGTGCACCGGAAAAAACATTGACAGTCGGTTTGACCAAAACCGGTGGGCGTGATAATTTTGGACATGTTACAAGTCGGAGAATCGGCGGCGGACATAAACGCAAGCTGAGAGTTATCGACTTCAAACGCAATAAATTTGATTGCGAGGCAACGGTTGAGCGTATTGAATATGATCCAAACCGTACATCTTTTATTGCTTTAATTAAGTATGAAGATGGCGAATTGGCTTATATTTTGGCTCCGCAAAGACTAAAAGCCGGTGATAAAGTAATTGCTTCGGCAAAAGCTGATATCAAACCCGGTAATGCTATGCCTTTGAAGAGTATGCCGGTTGGTACCATTGTACACAATGTTGAGTTAAGAGCAGGCAAGGGCGGACAATTGGTTCGTTCGGCCGGTTGCTATGCTCAAGTTGTAGGTAAAGACGCAGGCTATGCTCAATTAAAATTAAGTTCCGGCGAACTGAGAATCGTTCGTGAGGAATGTTTGGCAACAGTTGGTGCCGTATCCAATCCGGATAATCAAAACAAATCACTCGGTAAAGCAGGTCGTTCCCGCTGGTTGGGTATCAGACCGGTTGTCCGCGGTGTTGCAATGAACCCGGTTGACCACCCGCATGGTGGTGGTGAAGGCAGAACCTCCGGTGGCCGTCATCCGGTTACACCTTGGGGTAAACCGACTAAGGGTGCTAAAACTCGTTCTAACAAGAAGACAGATCGCTTTATTATGAGATCTCGTCATGATAACAAGAAATAATAAGGAGAAACGCTAATGACACGTTCCGTATGGAAAGGACCTTTTGTTGATGGCTATCTTCTTAAGAAGGCTGATGCAGCTAGAGCTTCAGGTCGTAATGAAGTGATTAAAATTTGGTCACGTCGTTCAACAATGTTGCCGCAGTTCGTTGGATTAACATTCGGCGTTCACAATGGCCACAAATTTGTTCCGGTATTGGTTACCGAGGATATGGTTGGTCATAAGTTCGGTGAATTTGCACCGACCCGTACTTTCTACGGTCACGCCGCAGATAAAACAGCTAAGAGAGGTTAATTATGGGAAAAACTAAAGATGCAAGAAGAGTAGCTAATAATCAGGCTATGGCCGTATGCAACTCTATTCGCACCAGCCCGCGTAAACTGAACTTAGTTGCTCAAACCATCCGCGGTCTGGCAGCAGAGAAAGCTGTTGCTGAACTTACTTTCTCTAAGAGAAGAATTGCCAAGGTCGCATTGGCCGTATTGCAATCTGCAATCGCTAATGCCGAAAATAACCACAACCTTAACATTGATAAATTATTCGTAAGCGAAGCATTTGTCGGTAAAGGTTTAGTAATGAAACGTATGCACGCACGCGGTCGCGGACGCGGAGCTCGGGTATTAAAACCCTTCTCCAGCCTGACCGTTGTCGTAACTGAGCGTGGGGAGTAAGGAAATGGGACAGAAAGTAAATCCTACAGGTCTTCGTTTGGGCGTTAATCGCACTTGGGACTCTCGTTGGTATGCTGATGATGATAAGTTTACCGATTATCTCCACGAAGATTTAAAAATTAAAGAATTCTTGAAAGAGAAATTGGCTCAGGCCGGTATCAGCCGTATCGTTATTGAACGTCCGGCTAAAAAAGCCAGAGTTACAATTCACTCTGCAAGACCTGGTGTCGTAATTGGCAAAAAAGGTCAGGATATTGAGAATTTGCGTAAGGAAATTCAAAAATTAACTGCTTCCGAAGTTCAACTGAACATTTTGGAAGTAAGAAAACCTGAATTGGATGCCAAACTTGTTGCTGATTCAGTAGCTCAGCAATTGGAAAGACGTGTTGCTTTCCGCCGTGCTATGAAGAGAGTTATGCAGTCTGCACTTCGTTTGGGTGCCGAAGGTATCAAAGTATGCTGCAGCGGTCGTTTGGGCGGAGCCGAAATTGCTCGTACCGAATACTACCGTGAAGGACGCGTTCCGTTGCACACTTTGCGTGCCGACATTGATTATGCTACCTCTACGGCTCATACCACTTATGGTGCCTGTGGCGTAAAAGTTTGGATTTATAAGGGCGAAATTATGGCTCACGATCCGATGGCACAGGACAAAAAGCTGGCTGAACAGAAATAATAAATGAGGTTAGAATAAAATGTTAAGTCCAAAACGTATGAAGTTCCGTAAACAGCATAAAGGTCGTATTCACGGCCTGGCTAAAGGCGGATCAACTTTGAGTTTCGGTTCATATGGATTGAAGGCTCTCACTCCGGAACGCGTAACAGCTCGTCAAATTGAAGCTGCTCGTCGTGCCATTACTCGTGAGATGAAAAGAGCCGGAAGATTATGGATCAGAATTTTCCCGGATGTTCCGGTGTCGGATAAACCGGCCGAGGTTCGTATGGGTAAAGGTAAAGGCTCTATTGAATTCTGGGTTGCAAGAGTTAAACCGGGACGCATCATGTTTGAAGCGGAAGGTATTGATGAAGAAACCGCCCGCAGAGCATTTGCTCTCGGTGCTGCAAAATTGCCGGTTAAAAGCAAGTTTGTTCAGCGCTTGAATTCAGATAAAGGAGAAGCATAATGGTTAAAACAAAAGATTTACGCGCTATGACGATTGATGAATTGGAAGCTAAATTGATGGAATGCAAAAAAGAGCAATTTAACTTGCGTATTCAACAATCAACCGGCCAACTTAACAATACCGCTCAGGTTCGTAAAGTTCGTCGCGAAATAGCCAAAATCAACACGCTCATTACTGAGCGCAAGAAGAATAGTTAGGAGAAAAGACTATGCCTAAAAGAATTCTTCAAGGTGTTGTTGTAAGTGACAAACAGGATAAAACCGTCGTGGTCAGAGTAGAGCGTCAGGTTATGCATCCTGTTTATAAAAAGTTCGTGAAAAGAAGCAAAAAATATGCCGCTCACGACGAAAATAATCAGTTCAAAGTAGGGGATCAGGTTTCCATTATTGAATCTAAACCTTATTCCAAAACCAAAGCTTGGACTGTTGTAGTTGATAACGCCTAAGAAAAGAAGGAATTAAAAAATGATACAGATGCAAACCAACCTAGATGTTGCGGATAATTCCGGAGCACGTCAGGTGCAGTGCATTAAAGTTCTTGGCGGGTCCAAGAGAATGCATGCTTCCGTAGGTGATGTTATTGTTGTTTCAATTAAGGACGCAATGCCGAAAGGTCGTGTTAAAAAAGGTGATGTATGCAAAGCGGTTATTGTAAGAACCGCCAGCGACATCAGACGCAAAGACGGCAGTGTTATCCGTTTTGACAGCAACGCCGCAGTTCTTATCAACAAAGACGGTGAGCCGATTGGTACTCGTATCTTTGGCCCCGTTACCAGAGAGTTGCGTGCAAAGAAATTTATGAAAATCATTTCATTAGCACCGGAGGTATTATAGTATGCCAAAAATGAAAATTAAAAAAGGTGATAAAGTTATTATCTTGTCTGGTGATGACAAAGGTAAAACAGGCGAAGTATTGAAAGCAATGCCCAAAGAGAGTAAAGTTGTTGTACAAGGTGTTAATTTGGTAAAAAGACACACCAAGCCCAGCCAAACTACTCCCGGCGGAATTGTTACCAAAGAAGCCGCAATTCATGTTTCCAATGTTGCCATAGTAACTTCGGAAGGTAAAGCTTCCAAAGTCGGTTACAAAGATGACAAAGGAACAAAAGTTCGTATCGCCCGTAAATCCGGTGAAGTAATCGATAAATAGGAGAAAATTTTATGGCAAATTTTGAAACATTATATAACGACGTCATAAAGAAATCTCTTGTGGAAAAATTCGGTTACAAGAACCCACATGAGATACCTAAGCTGACCAAAATTGTGTTGAACATGGGTGTCGGCGACGCCGTTACGGATAAAAAGAAACTTAACAGTGCCATGGAAGAGTTGGCTTTGATTGCCGGTCAAAAACCGGTTATGACAACCGCTCGTAAGTCTATTGCTACCTTCAAATTAAGAGAAGGTATGCCCATTGGCTGCAAAGTTACCTTAAGATCTACCAAAATGTATGAATTTTTGGAAAGACTTATCAATATGGCTTTGCCGCGTATCAGAGACTTCCACGGTATATCGGGTAAAAACTTTGATGGTAAAGGCAATTTCGCTTTTGGTATTAAAGAGCAGATCATTTTCCCGGAAATCAACTATGAAAAAGTAGATGAAGTCCGCGGAATGGATATTGTCATTTGCACATCGGCAAAAACAGATGAAGAAGCAAAATTTTTGCTGACCTCATTTAACCTGCCTTACAAGAAATAAGCGGAGATTTTACTATGTCAAAGACAAGTTCAGTATATAGAAACTTGAAAAGAAAAAAGATGGCCGAGAAGTATGCTAATCGCCGTCAAAAATTAAAAAATGTTGTTATGGATAAAAACGCTTCTCCGGAAGAGAGATTTCAGGCAACATTAAAGTTGGCCGCATTGCCGCGTAACTCTGCAAAAATCAGAGTAAGAAACCGCTGCAAATTGACCGGTCGTGCTCGTAGTTATTACCGGAAGTTCGGTTTGGGTCGTGTTGAATTAAGAAACATGGCCAGCTTCGGCGAAATTCCGGGATTGGTAAAATCAAGCTGGTAAGGAGGAGATATAAATGTCTATGACAGATCCTTTGGGCGATATGCTCACACGCATTAGAAACGCACAAAGAGCGAAACAAAGTGATGTTGTATCACCTGCTTCTCGCTTGCGTGAAAATGTGTTGGAAGTTTTGAAAAAAGAAGGCTACATTGAAGATTTTGAAAAGAAAAATGTAAAGCCCGGTATTGATGAACTTCACATTAAATTAAAGTACCATGAGGGTGCTTCGGTTATAACGGAAATTTACCGCGTTTCCACTCCGGGTCGTCGCGTTTATTCAAGCGTTAAAGATTTACCCAGAGTTTATAACGGATTAGGTATTTCCATTATTTCTACCCCGCAAGGTGTTATGAGCGATAACGATGCTCGTAAAGCCAATGTCGGCGGTGAAATTTTGTGTCAGGTATTCTAAGGGAGAAAACGGATGTCAAGAGTAGGAAAATATCCGGTTAATATCCCGGCCGGCGTAACGGTTGCAATTGAAGGTAATGTTGTTACCGTTAAAGGAAAATTAGGTGAACTCAGCTGTTCTTTTGACGATGGTCATATTGCAGCTAAAGTTGAAGACAATAAAGTTGTTGTAACTCCGCATTCACAGAGCTTGGCAGCTCGTGCTTTGTGGGGCACCACCCGTGCTAACATCAATACTTTGGTAAAAGGTGTCAGCGAAGGATTTACCAAAAATTTGGAATTGGTCGGTGTTGGTTATAAGGCACACATGGAAGGCACTAAGTTAGTTCTTTCTTTAGGCTTTTCACATGATGTAAATTTCCCGGCTCCGGAAGGAATTAAAATTTCTTGCGAGTCACCGACACAAATCAAGATTTTCGGTGTGGATAAACAACTTGTCGGACAAGTTGCGGCAGAAATTCGCAAATACAGAAAACCCGAACCTTACAAAGGTAAAGGTGTAAAATATGAAGGCGAATATATCCGTCGTAAAGAAGGCAAGAAGAAATAGGGATACTTAAAAT
The DNA here is from genome assembly GCA_944391375.1 of uncultured Alphaproteobacteria bacterium. Taxonomy (GTDB): domain Bacteria; phylum Pseudomonadota; class Alphaproteobacteria; order RF32; family CAG-239; genus CAAFZY01. The sequence continues at coordinate 16,157 of CALXTJ010000010.1, read as the reverse complement.
GAATACACCAAGAAAATTGTTTGAAAAGAGAAGATCCCGCGTAAGAACAGCTTTAAAAGCTGCAGCAAACGGAAAAATGAGATTGTCGGTTTTCCGCAGCGGAAAGCACATTTACGCGCAGATTATTGATGATGCCAAAGGTGCAACGGTTGCTTCTGCCTCTACTTTGGATAAAGAAGTTCGCAACAGCATCAAAAAATCATCTACAGTTGAAGCAGCCAGCTTCATTGGTAAGTTAATTGCTGAAAGAGCAGTAAAGTCAGGTGTAAGTGAAGTCGTATTTGACAGAGGCGGCTACATTTATCATGGTCGTGTTAAGGCTTTGGCTGATGCCGCTCGTGAAGCCGGATTGAAATTCTAGGAGATAAGAAATGGCTGTAGATCGTCATAATAAAAAAGAAAAAACCGAAGAATTAGTTGAAAAACTGGTTCATGTTAATCGTGTTGCCAAAACGGTTAAGGGCGGACGCACAATGTCTTTTGCCGCAGTGGTTGTTGTCGGTGACCAGAAAGGTCGTGTCGGATTTGGTTCCGGCAAAGCTGCCGAAGTTCCGGAAGCTATCGTTAAAGCCACCAATGAAGCCAAAAAGAACATGGTTCGTATTCCGCTTCGTGAAGGCAGAACACTTCATCACGATGTTCACGGACGTTTCGGTGCCGGAAAAGTTGTTTTAAGAACAGCTCCGGCCGGTACCGGTGTTATTGCCGGTGGTCCGATGCGTGCCGTATTTGAAGTTTTGGGCGTACAAGATGTGGTTGCCAAGTCGTTGGGTTCCAACAACCCTTACAACTTGATTAAGGCTACCTTTAACGCCTTGCAAGCTACCAATTCTCCGAGAATGATTGCTGCCAAACGCGGCAAAAAAGTTGGAGATATTGTAAGTCGTCGCGAAAATTCTTCAAATGTTAAAATGGAAAAAGAGGAGGCTTAATCCATGGCTAAGAAGACAATAAAAGTTACTCAAATCGCCAGCCCTATCGGCAAACCGAAAGATCAAAGAGCAACTTTAATCGGATTAGGTTTAAACAAAATGAATCGTACGGCTGTGTTGGAGGATACTCCGGCAGTTCGCGGTATGATTAACAAAGTAAGCCACCTTGTAAAAGTTGAAGAGTAAAATTTGTTAAAGGGCCGAGAGATTCTTAAAATAGATTTATCGCCCGGCCCTTTACGGATTTTGAGATGAAACTTGAATAGTGATTTAACCAAAGATTAGGTGAAAAACAATGAAACTTAATGAATTAAAAAACAATCCGGGAGCTACCAAAGACCGTATCCGCGTTGGTCGCGGTATCGGCAGCGGCAAGGGCAAGACCTGCGGCCGCGGCGTAAAAGGTCAGAAGTCTCGTTCCGGTGTTGCAGTCAACGGTTTTGAAGGAGGCCAAATGCCGATTTACCGTCGTCTGCCGAAACGTGGTTTTAAAAATCCGTTTGCCGTTCATTTTGCAGTTGTTAATTTAGATACCATTCAAAAAGCTATTGATGCCGGTAAGTTAGATGCTGCCGCTATTGATATTGATGCTTTATTGAAATCTAACATTATCAGCAACAAGCAAGACGGTGTTCGCCTGTTGGCTCGCGGTGCGGTTACCAGTGCTGTAACCATTTCGGTCAACTCAGCTTCCAAAGCTGCGGTTGAAGCAGTTGAAAAAGCCGGCGGCAAAGTAAACATTATTGCCTAAGCCGAGAGCTTAGAGTAAGTGCTAAAAAGCCCACCATTTCAGATGGCGGGCTTTTTGGTATGAAGAGCTTTGGTGTTTTTTGTTGACAAAATTGTAAAAAATAGTACATTAAACGCAGAATATAAATTTTTAATTATTATAATTATGGGAGAACTTATTAGAAAAAATTGGGAGGTCATTTTAGCGATGATCCTCATTATTGTTGCCTGTTTGATGTACGGCAACAATGTTCCACCACTTTTGGATGGAAAAACCCTATTTTGGGCGATAATTGCCATTGCGGTGCTTAATGTATTTAAGATAAATCGCCCAATCCGCGGCATATTTGGTGTCGCTCTGCCGGCTGTGGCTGTTATTTCGTTATACGCCGAGGAGCTTAACCTAAGTGTGGCTGCTCAAGTTATAATCCCAGGTGTCGTTGGACTCCTGTGGTTTATTTTTGATTGGCATAGGACATATAGTCTGATTATATTTATTATGACACTCGGGTTTTGGGTGTTTGCCATTCGGAATATAGGTCAGGGCCTGTGGCAGGCTGAACTTGCAAAACAACCCGGAGAAACGGTTGTTCTGCAAAAAGTAGATGTGAAATCTGATAAGGAAATCTATATTTCCACGGATGACGGCATCTATAAAATATCGCCTCGGGCGGCAAAAACATGGCATTACCATAAGGGTGATACCGTAACGCTAGTGTTACGCGATGGTGAAGTCATATTTTGCAGAGAAGAAAAATAGATTAAGCAGAGAGTTTTTACACTCTCTGCTTTTTGGTTTTATATTCTCTGAATAAAAAGCTTTGTCTTATATTTGCTTTGTGTAATAAAAGCTTTTAACTTTACTTTTATCAATTATATGTATACACTCCTGCTTGATATAGATTTATATCAAGGGCGTGACAACCTTTATATGCTCAGTCGTGTGCACGCGACTTTAAATAGGTGCCGACTTCTATCCGTACGGACGGATGTCGGCTAAATAAGCTCTATGCCAATAGGCCGAGCCGTTTGAGTATATACGGTTGTCAACATCCGCCCACTTAATAAGTGGGTTTTTGTTTAAATTGATTTTTATAAGGGTGTTGAAAATGTATGTAAATGATAAAGGTCGTTCTATGGTGGAAATGCTCGGCGTTTTGGCAATTATCGGTGTGCTCTCCGTTGGGGCTATCGCCGGATATTCCAAAGCTATGATGAAACACAAACTTAATGTGCATGTATCCGGCATGAATTTTTTATTGCAAAATGCTTTACAATTTACCTCTAATCTGCCCATAGCGGACGGAATGACAAATATGACTTACCTGTTTGATAAATTAAATATAATTCCGGACGGATTTAGATATGAAGAAAGCGGAAATAGCAGAATATATGATATGTTTAATTCATATATCATATTGCAAAGCTCTACATTATATTCTACAGCTTATAAATGGGGGTTGCGTTATTATATTGAAAATACCGATTTCAGATTTCCCATATGCCAAAATTTGTTGACGGCGGCTAAAGAATTTAGCGGACAATTATCTTACTTTACGGTAACATTGCCTAACGGCGGACAACTTAATTATTATGGAGACGATTATTGTACGGAAAATCGTAAGTGCCTGAAGGATATTAAATTATTGGATATTGAAAATGTATGTAAAGTACAAGATGATAGTCAAAATCCCGGTGGAATATCTTCTTTTAGTTTTGATTGGTTTTAAATTTTTAAAATCTGTTGACGCAACTAACTCTTTTTGTATTATACTCCTGTAAGGTGGTGATTAGTAATGAAGTTAAGTTTACAAGACAGCTTTGGAGCAACAGTAGAAAAAGGTGAGTACGAACGGATTGATTTAAGTCGGGCTAAGGGCTTTTTTATTGAACCGGGCGTCAAAATAAAAATTTTAATTTTAAACGAAACTCTTAAGGCGGCAATTCCTCAAGGTAAGTATGAAAGAGTCTTTTTGGATAATGCGGATTCGGCACAAATTGATGCTGAAGCTAAAATCGGCAGTTTGATTCTGACCTCCTCCCGTAATACGAACTTACCTATTATCAAAAGCAGTGAACTTAATTTAAGCGGGGCACAAAATTTTACAATAGCGGAGGGAACCGCGGTTGAAAAATTGTTTTTGGAGGGTTGCCGAAAGTTTGTGATTCCCAAAGGACATTATAAATATATCTTTTTGGGCAATGCTTTAGATTTTACCATTATGCCGGGAGCCTCGTATCGGGAAATTATCGGTGCCGATCCCAAACTTATCCGCCTGGCTCTGGAAAAAGGCAAGCAGTCCGAAGATTGATTTTGCAAAAACTTGAGGATAAAGAGAAAATTGTTGCAATAATTTTTTATTTGTGTATTAGATTATTGCCAAACGGCTTTTTGTAGCCGTAATCGGTTGTTTTTAAATTTGTGTTTTTTAAGGAAGAAAAAATGGTATCATTAGCAGAAAAAATGGCGGCAAATATGGATATGTCCGCATTTAGTAAAGCTGACGAACTTAAAAGAAGATTGTGGTTTACGATTTTAGCTTTAATAGTGTTCCGTTTAGGAACCTTTATTCCGTTGCCGGGTATTGATGCGGCAGTCTTGTCAGATGTCTTTGCTCAGCATTCGGGCGGTATTTTGGGTATGTTTAATATGTTCTCCGGTGGTGCGTTGTCGCGTATGACCATCTTTGCTCTTAATATTTTCCCGTATATCTCGGCTTCCATTATCATTCAACTCGGCCAGTCGGTTATTCCTTCTCTGGCGGCTCTGAAAAAAGAAGGTGAGGCCGGACATCGTAAAGTTACACACTATACCAAAATTTTAACTGTTTTGATTACCATTATCCAAGGTTACGGTATTGCCGTCGGCTTGGAGAGCATGAGCAACGGTATGGGTGTTTCCGCAGTTGTTATTCCGAGCTTTGTGTTTAAATTTACGACCATTGTTTCTTTGGTCGGCGGTACCATGTTTGTGGTATGGCTTGGTGACCAAATCACTTCCCGCGGCGTTGGTAACGGTTCGTCTTTAATCATTACTGTCGGTATTATTGCCAACATTCCTAATGCCTTGGCTCAAACTTTTGAATTGGGCCGTATCGGTTCCATGTCTTTGGGCGTGATTGCCATGTTGCTGGTTATGGCTCTGGCTTTGATTTATATCATCGTTTTTGTAGAAAGAGCTCAACGCAAAATCATTATTCAATATCCGAAGCGTCAGATGGGTATGCGTATGACTGCGGCCGAAAGTTCGCACTTGCCGTTAAAAATTAACCCGACCGGCGTTATTCCTCCGATTTTTGCCAGCTCTTTGTTGTTGCTGCCGATTACTATTGCCAACTTGTCGGCTCAGGACGGACCTTCTTGGGCTCAAACCATGAGCCAATGGCTCGGACACGGCCAACCGCTGTATTTGGCTTTGTATGCATTTTTAATTATCTTCTTCTCGTTTTTCTATACCGCAGTGGTATTTAATCCAGAAGAAACGGCCGATAATTTGAAAAAACACGGAGGCTTTATTGCCGGTATTCGTCCCGGTAAAAATACCGCAGAGTATTTGGATTATGTTATTACTCGTTTGACGGTATTGGGTGCTACCTATTTGACGGCTTTGTGTATTTTGCCGGAAATTTTAATTTCCAAACTTTCCGTACCGTTTGTTTTGGGCGGCACAACCTTGCTCATCGTAGTACAGGTTACTATGGACTTTATGACACAAGTTCAATCGCACTTGATTGCTTATCAGTACGAGGGCTTGATTAAAAAAGCGGCATTAGTTCATAAGAAAAGAAAATAATCATGGCCGAATATACAAAAGGTTTACGAGTTGTCCTTACCGGAGCTCCGGGCTGCGGTAAGGGAACTCAGGCCAGAATCCTGAAAGAAAGAGCTCATATCAGTCATCTTTCCACCGGTGAAATGTTGAGAGCGGAAGCCGCCAAAGACACTCCTTTGGGACGCGAATTAAAAGCAGCTCTTGACCGAGGTGAGTTTGCCACCGATGAAATGATTATTGAAATGGTCTCCAAAAGAATTGATGAACCGGATTGCCAAAACGGTTTTATTTTGGACGGCTTTCCGCGAACCTTGCCGCAGGCCGAAGCTTTGGAAAAAATTTTGCATGAAAAGCACATAGAGTTAAATCGGGTAATTGAAATTCAAGTTCCCGACGAGATTATTATGGAACGCATTTTGGGCAGATATTCGTGCATGAAGTGCGGTCAGGGTTATCATGACAAATTCCAAAAACCCAAAGTTTACGGTGTTTGCGATATATGCGGCGGTACCGAGTTTGCCAGAAGAGCCGATGATAATCGGGTCACGGTACAGAATCGGTTGGTCAATTATCGGATGCTGACTTATCCGACAATTCCCTATTTTGAAAAAAAAGGTTTGCTAAGTTGCGTTGACGGTACGGGTACCATTGAGGCAACAGCTCAAAAAATTGCTAAGGTTTTGGGCTTGCAAGAGCCGGAAACACAAGAGTAAATAAAAAAATTGCTAAAAAATTGCAAATTTTGTTAAAACGCTATTGACTCTGAGAAATATTAGAATATAATCCGCTTAATTTTGAAAAGTGGTGATCAACTTTTTGAATGGTTTAATTTATTAGAAAATGGAGAGTTAATTTGGCTCGTATAGCTGGCGTAAATATTCCTACCGCTAAAAGAATTGAAGTCGCACTGACTTATATTTTCGGTATCGGAAGAAAAACTGCTCAAGATATTTGTGCAAAATCAGGTATTTCTGTTGACCGTCGCGTCCAAGATTTGAGCGATGAAGAAGTAGCAAAAATCCGTGAGGTAATTGACAAGGATTACTTAGTGGAAGGTGAGCTTCGTCGTGAAGTAGGCGTAAACATCAAAAGACTTATGGACTTGGGATGTTACAGAGGTTTAAGGCATCGTAAAGGTTTGCCGGTTCGCGGACAGAGCACTAAACAAAATGCTCGTACCCGTAAAGGTAAGCGTAAAACTGTTGCTAATAAGAAGAAGTAATTGAGAGGTAGCAATGGCAAAAGCAGTTACACAACGTGTTAAGAAAAAAGAAAAAAAGAATATCACATCCGGTGTTGCCCATGTGAATTCTACATTTAACAATACAAGAATAACCATTACTGATGCTCAGGGGAATACAGTTGCTTGGTCAACGGCCGGTGCGCAAGGCTTTAAAGGTTCCCGCAAATCCACTCCTTATGCCGCACAAGTTGCAGCAGAAGAAGCCGGTAAAAAAGCTCAGGAATGCGGTATGAAAACTTTGGAAGTTGAAGTTAAAGGTCCGGGTTCCGGAAGAGAATCGGCAATCAGAGCATTGCAGGTTGTTGGCTTTACAATTACTTCCATTCGTGATGTTACTCCGATTCCTCACAACGGTTGTCGTTTGAGAAAGAGACGTCGCGTCTAAATTTGAGTCTATACAATGCGGGGGCTGTTATAGTCTCCGCAAGTTTGTGTTTTTTTTACAAATATATGCATATATAACTAAACTAGAAAGAGGGTATACCGGTGATTCAAAAAAATTGGCAAGAACTTATTAAACCGACTAATTTAGAAGTTACTTCCGGCGAAGGCGGAAATAAAGCTAAGATAGTGGTAGAACCCCTGGAGAGAGGTTTCGGTCTGACTTTGGGCAACGCTTTAAGAAGAGTTTTGTTGTCTTCTTTGCAAGGTGGTGCCGTAACGGCTATTAAAATTGACGGCGTTTTGCATGAATTTTCAGTTATTCCCGGCGTTAGAGAAGATGTTACCGACATCGTTTTAAACGTTAAGGGCTTGGCTGTGGCTGTTCATAATGAAGGTCAGAAGTTGATGACCTTAAAAGCTGAAGGTCCATGTGTGGTTACCGCAGCTATGATTGATACCGGTCATGATGTTGAGATTATGAACCCTGACCATGTTATTTGTAACTTGGATGCAGGTGCCAAAATCTCCATGGAATTGACGGTTGATACCGGTAAGGGTTATGTACCGGCTTATCAAAACAAACCGGCAGATGCTCCCATCGGCTTGATTGCCGTTGATGCAATTTATTCTCCGGTTAAGAAAGTTTCGTACAAAGTAGAGAATACTCGTGTCGGTCAGATTACCGATTATGATAAATTGACAATGGTTGTTGAAACCAACGGTGTTGTTACTCCTGAAGATGCAGTTGCTTATGCAGCTCGTATTTTGCAAGATCAATTAAAACCGTTCATTAACTTTGATGAACCGGAAAATGAAGTTGAAGATGTTAAGGAAGAATTGCCGTTTAACCGCAATCTGTTAAAGAAAGTTGATGAACTTGAACTTTCGGTTCGTTCGGCAAACTGCTTAAAGAACGACAACATTGTTTACATTGGTGATTTGGTCCAAAAGACCGAAGCCGAAATGTTGCGTACTCCGAACTTTGGTCGTAAATCTTTGAATGAAATCAAAGAAGTATTGGCCAAAATGGGCATTCATCTGGGTATGGAAACCCCTGGTTGGCCCCCGGAGAACATTGAGGAGTTGATTAAGAAGTGTGACGATCACTTCTAAAAAGTTCGTCTAATAGTCATCTACTTGAACCCCTTTTTACTTATGTACTATTTTTGGTACACTGCGTAAAAAGGGGTTCGTCGTATCTGACACATTATCCGAACTTTTTAAGCGGCTTGTTTGGATGGTGGGTGAGTCGTCGCAAGAAAGCTTTCTGCGTATCTGTCTAATTCTTTGAACTTCCGTTCCGTAAAAAGGGGCTCGTCGTATCTGACACATTATCCGAACTTTTAGCGGCTTGTTTGGATGGTGGGTGAGTGTCGCAAGAAAGCTTTCTGCGTATTTGCCTAATTCTTTGAACTTCCGTTCCGAGCAACATGGCTTGCGGCGTATCTAACTCGTTCTCCGAACTTTTTAAGCGGCTTGTGTGGGTGGTGGGGTGAGTGTCGCAAGAAAGCTTTTTTCGTATCTGTCTAATTCTTTGAACTTCCGTTCCGAGCAACAGGGCTTGCGGCGTATTTAATTCGTTCTCCGAACTTTTTAAGCGGTATAATGTTTACAAAAGAGTTTGTTATACATTGTTATAGCTGATAAGTCGGTATTGGGTAGTGTCGGTAAAATTTATGATAATGGTTTGTAATCGGATAAGATTCTGCTTGCATTTATGTTTTTTATGTGTTAGAAGTCTTCCGAAAGTTGGGTTTTTACGCATGAGCCTGCTGTTTATAACAGGAAACCGTGGTAAAAATCGTTGTTTTTATACGCTTTGCCCGGCAAAGCACAGGAAAAAAGAAAGGAATTTAATATGAGACATGGTGATAAACATAGAAGATTTAATATGCCCAAAAGTCAACGCAGAGCTTTGTTTTCTAATTTGACTAACGCTCTCTTGATGCATGAACAAATCAATGTTACCTTACCGCGTGCCAAAGAATTAAGAACTTTTGCCGATGGTATGATTTCTTATGCTAAAAAAGGTGATTTGAACAGTCGCCGTTTGGCCTTGGCTTTCTTACGCGATAATGAAGTTGTTTCTAAGCTTTTTTCTACTTTAGCCGAACGTTATAAAGATCGTAACGGTGGTTATACCAGAGTTATTAAAGCCGGTTTCCGTTATGGCGATTGTGCTCCGATGGCTATTATTGAATTGGTTGATCGTGATGTTAATGCTAAGGGTGCTAAAGATTTGGCCCGCGTTGCCGCCGAAAAGGCTGCCGCTGCAGCTCAAGAGGCTCAAGAAGCTCCGGTAGAAGCTGCTCCTAAGGCCGAGAAGAAAGCCGAAAAGAAATCTGAAGCCAAAAAAGAAGAAAAAACTGAGAAAAAAACCAGAAAATCTAAAAAGGCCGATGCCGAATAAGCAGATTTTTTGATGTAATAGGCTTTGAGAAAAAACGAACCGAAATTACCGGTTCGTTTTTTTATAACAAGAAAACTACCGGCCAGACTGTTGGGTTTCTTTTAGGTTTTAAATTATCACTCGTTCTAATTTTACTTTTTGCTTGCACCTGAAGGCTTTTCTTTCTAAATTATAAGTAATTTATCAAGCGGAGGATGGGGATGAAAAAAATATTGCTTGCATTGTTTTTACTTGGAACTTTTTCCTTGCCGGCTTTTGCTGATTTGGCAAGTCAGGCCGGAGGTAATTTAAAACTGGAAAATAATAGTCCGGACTGGGAAGTTGCCATGCGGGGAACTTCATCTGTCAGGGCTTTTTATCCTCAAGATAATGTGGAAGTTACCATTGATATCAGTAATATTTTGCCTAGCTCGTCTTGGTGCCTTTCCAATGACCGAATCACCGATATTAAAGTGCCGTTTAGCATCTATAAAGTTGCTCAAAGAGGTGAAAAAGATTGGGCAAAGTCCGTTGATGGAACACGGGTTACTTTTTATTATAAAGGTAAAAGTGAGGAAAGACGAATCTATGGCTCTAATCTGATTGACGATAATCGGACTTTTAGTGAAGGCTCCGTGGTTAATGTCGGAACTTTAACTTTTCTTTCGCCGTTTGTTTGTAAACAAATTGACGGACTGCGAATCCGTATGCACGGCATGAAAGCTCGTTACAGAACTCTTCCGCCCCTTGATTTTGAAATTACGGTAGCCGAATAATATTTTTTATTTTAAAAAACTTGACAAAATAAATGGCTTGGTTAATAATCAAGCCATCAATTTATAATTCTAATATTATGAGACAAAAGTATCAATTTCCCTTGCGATTCATATATGAATCCAAGGAGTTCGGCAAAGATGTTACCTTGCTGGGTATCCAGCTTTCGCGTTGGACAATTCTTTCTTCCCGAATCTTTATTAGGGAGGCTATGGATTATGAGGCCTCTTTCCGTGGTTCGGAGCCTTATGAACATCGTCTGAGGCTTATAACGGAAGAGGAATTGGGGCTGGTAAGAGAAAGGCGAGAAGAACTCAATGCCATGCTCAAGTCGGCCGGAGCTCATTTTGAAATTCCCGCTGACGGCGTTTGCTGGGTTTGTCCTGCCAACGGTAGCCTGCGTCATGTTAAGGCTGTTGATTTTGCTACGGGGCAGGAGGCTATGGGTATTGGTACTCTTAGGGCTTGGGCCTTGTATGTGTACCTGTGCTAAAGATCTGTATTGATTAAAACCGGTTTTTTGCCGGTTTTTTTATTGCTTTTTGCTTGTATCTTGCTAAATTACTCCTAACTTTTTATCAAGGATATCAGATGACGATTTTAGATGTTTTGCTTTTGGCGTTGGCTTTGTCGGTTGATGCTTTTGTGGTTTCTTTTTCTTACGGGTTGATTATTAAAAAGAACCGTTTGATAAATGCCTTAAAGTTGGCTTTGGCTGTTGGCGGAGGGCAATTTATAATGCCCGTTATCGGCTGGTTTTGTACCGCTCCGGTCAGTAAATATGTGGCCAGTTTTGATCATTGGTTGGTCTTTGCCGTGTTTGGTGTTTTAGGACTTAATGTTATTATTAACGCCGTGTCACCTAAGCAAGAAAACTTGCAAAAAAAACTCACCCTTCCGGTACTTTTTATGTTAGGGCTTGCTACAAGTATTGATGCCATGGTTACCGGAGTTAGTTTATATTTTGCCAAAGTGGCCATTTTTAAAACCGCTTTGATTATCGGTTTAACAACTTTTGTTTGCTCTTTAACGGCCTTTTTCTTGAATCGCTTCTTTAAAAAACTCCCGCAGCAAAAAATGGAAATTGCCGCAGGAGTTATTTTAATATTGCTCGGTGTAAAAGTTCTGTGCGAACATATGTTATTTTAGCATATTATCCTTGTGTTGGCACAGTATATCAAACTCTTGCAGTTTGTGCTCGTGCATGGTTTGATTTTCGCCTTTTAGCGGACTAAATTTGCGGGCAATTACATATTGCGGCAACAACTTTTTAATCTCGTCAATCGGTTTGTTCCAAGCTTGCGGGCGAATCCGGATTTTCTTTCCTTGCCCGGCCGAAACTTTGGGAGTAATTTCGCCGCTTACGGCATCCTCAAATTCATTCAAAATCAGTTTTAAAGTTTCCAATCCGCCGGGGATTAAAAATTCAAACTCTTCTCCGCCGTTAATATAATTACGGATTTCAAAAATCGCCTCATCGCCTTCCCATTGAACAATAGATCCGGCAAACAGCCAATCGCCCAAGGTACGGGTATATTCGTAATTTTGGCTGATGTTGGTTAATTTTCCGTCATGAAAACCTAAGCAGTATCCGCGATTTTGCAAAGTGTTTAATTCCGGCATATACTTTTGCCAATCCCACTCTTTGGGGTTTTTATAGTAATCGTCAATGGCTTGGCGGTAGGCTCGGGCAACGGTGCCGGCATAATATTCGGTTTTATTGCGGCCCTCAACTTTGAGCGAATCCATCCCGATGGCTAAAATATCATTCAAACGGGGTATTAAGCACATATCTTTGGAGTTTAACAAATAACTGCCATGCTCGTCTTCCACTACTTCATAATATTCTCCGGGACGAAAATCTTCCTCTAACAAAAATTCAAAAGCGTTTTTATTTTCCGGAGTTATTTCCAAATCTTTAACCGTGCCGTCTTTTAACCGTAAATGCAGTTTATAATGCCAGCGGCAACAGTGAGCACATTTGCCTTTATTGGCACTGCGGTCGGCCAAAAAGTTGGAAATTAAGCACCGCCCCGAATAAGACATACACATTGCACCATGGACAAAGGTTTCCAACAATATATCCGGGCATTGTTTGCGAATCTGCTTCATTTCGTTAAAAGTTACTTCTCTACCCAAAACGCAGAGCTTGGCTCCCATAGATTGCCAGAACTTTACGGTTTGGGCCGAACAGATGTTGGCTTGCGTTGATACAAAACGGTTTAATTCCGGAGCGTTTTCTTTTAAATAATAAAATACTCCGGGATCGGCTACCAATACTCCATCGGGTTTTAACTGCCGCAAAGTATCAATAAAATGCGGCAACTTTTCGGCCTCTTCGTTATGTATGTACAAGTTCAATGTAAGGTAAATCTTTTTACCTTGTTTGTGTACAAGCTCTATACCTTCGGATAAATCTTCCAAGCTAAAGGCAGATTGCGTACGCAAGCTCATATCCGGCGTACCGGCGTATACGGCGTCGGCTCCGTACATTAAAGCGGTTTTTAATTTTACCAATGATCCGGCAGGTAACAGTAATTCCGATTTTTTCATTTTATTTCTCCGCAGAAATTGCCGTGGTATAGGCCTTGAGTGTACCTAAGGGCGTTGAGGCTATTTCTATTTTACCTAGAAACGGCATTTTAGTTTGTTTGTCTTCCAATATCCAAAAATATACCGGTCTTTCGGAAGTGGTGCTTAGCAATAAATCGTTATCGGCTTCCTCATCCAAATTATGAATGTAAATGGAGCATTTTAAAGACATTCCGGAATAAGGTACTTCTTCATCTTGAAAATATTCTTTGCCTTCGTCTTTAATTATTACCTGATATAATTTTTTGCCGTCAAAAATAGTTTTTTCCATATCGCAAAACTTGTTTTGAGTTACCTGTGAGGCCAATAGAGCAAATATACTTTGCATATCGCTGGCATCAAAAGGAGTTTCGGGCAAAGTAATTTCCACCCTTTTGGGTGTGCCGTCAAGTGAACTTAGGCGGTGGTCCAAAATTCCGTTTTCAAACACTAACTGCTTGGTGCGGTCGTGTGAACTGGATTTGGTTTTATAACTGTAATCTTGGGTTATGATTTTATTGTCCTTAATTAACCCGGATGATGAATAAGTTGCATCAAAAAAATATAATTTACCGAATATTCCGGCCGTGGCAACCTGAGAAGTAAATTGATAGTTGTTTTTATCAAGCTTATATTTCATATTAACTCGGGCCGCATCAAAAAGGCCGATACGCACATTTAAGTTATGCTCAATACCGGCAGCATAAACAAGGCTCGGAAATATGCTTAAAAATAAAAAAAAGATTAAGTTTTTCATGTAGTTTTATGCTTTCTTAAAAGTTTGGGCCTATACTATCAAAAATTTTGCAAGAATAAAGGAAAAAATGATGCCTAAAAAAATTTTGATACTGGCCGGAGGATTTTCTGCCGAACGCGAGGTAAGTTTGGTAAGCGGAAAAGGGGTTGAAAAAGCCTTAAAACAACAGGGTTATGAGGTTGTTTATCACGACTTAATCTCGGTTAAAAATTTACTGGCAACTTTGGAAAAGGAAAAACCCGATGTTGTTTTTAACGCTTTGCACGGTAATTGGGGCGAAGACGGCGAAATTCAGGGCTTTTTGGATATGCTGCAAATTCCGTATACTCATTCGGGGCTGGAGGCTTCACTGATTGGCATGAACAAGTTTTTAACTAAAAAAATCTGTCAAAGTTACGGAATTAAAACTGCCGATTATGAGCTGATGACTTATGAACAATTTAAAAATAACGGTACCGAACTTTTGTATCCGTATGTGGTTAAACCCTGTCAAGACGGTTCCAGTGTCGGGGTATTTATTGTTCGTGACGATAATGATAAAAAGCAAGTTACCTATGATGATGAGCAAAGGTTGTTGCTGGTTGAAAAGTATATTGCCGGACACGAACTGACCGTGGCGGTTATCAACGGCAAAGCCTGCGGTGTTACGGAGTTGTGCCCCAAAGTTGATTTTTATGATTATAAGGCCAAATATACCAACGGTATGACCGAGCATGTTTTGCCGGCCAATATACCGGAAGATATTTATAATCAAGCCTTAACTTATGCTCAAACGGTACATGAAGTTTTAAATTGCAATACCGTATCGCGTTCCGATTTTAGGTATAACGAAACCGACGGCGTGGTCTTTTTGGAGGTAAATACCAATCCGGGTTTAACTCCGTTATCTTTAGTTCCGGAGCAGGCCGAATATATCGGTATTTCATATGAACAATTGTGTACAATGTTGGTGGAGAATGCCAAGTGTCGGAAAATAGGGTAATTGTTATTGCCGGACCTACGGCGTCGGGAAAATCGGCACTGGCGATTGATGTGGCTAAAGCTCTTAACTCGGCGGTGGTTAATTGTGACTCCATGCAGGTTTATAAGCATATGCCGATTATCAGTGCTTGCCCGAGCTCGGAGGAAAAAAAACAAATTCCTCACTACCTGTTTGAAATATACGAACCTTCTTTTCGGGGTAATGTGGTAGACTGGCTTAATAAAGCACAACAAATAATTACCGAGTTGTGGGCGGAAAATAAAATTCCCGTAGTTGTCGGCGGAACCGGGCTTTATATTGATAATTTGATTAACGGCACAACCCCTATTCCCGAAACTTCATTGCAGGTTAGGCAAGAGGTGGCAGAACTTCTTAAAACCAAAGGCAATGAAGCTTTGTATGCTTTACTGCAACAAGAAGATGTTCAAACCGCAAGCAAGCTTAATGTTAATGATACCACGCGAATCGTGAGAGCTTGTGAGGTACTGAAAGATACCGGCATAAAATTATCGGACTGGTACAAAAAGCCGATGATAAAAAAATTGCCGCAGGCTGAATTTATAACCGTTAAAATCTGCCCTCAAACTCAGGAGTTAGATAAGCGTTGCTATATACGTTTTGATAAAATGATGCAAGAAGGAGCCTTAGAAGAGGTTAAATACTTGCATTCCTTGAATTTGGATGAAAGTTTGCCGGCCATGAAAGCATTGGGTGTTCCCGAACTTATGAGCTATTTGAAAGGTGAGGTAAGTTATGTTGATGCTGTTGATAATGCCAAGCTCCATACCCGTCAATACGCCAAACGGCAGCGGACTTGGTTTAAAAACAAACTCAAGGCTGATGTTGTCTTAAATAGTTGCTATAAAAGCGGAACTCAAACTATTTGGCAAGAGATTGTAAAGATGCTCTAATTTGCTTTTGACTTAAAGCCTTTATTATTGTAGAATGGCAATATATGGAGGAAAAATATGGATAAAGTAAAATTAGCCAAAAAAGCGTTGGGCTGCACGGTTTTAGGGTTAGGTGTGGCGGCCAAGCTCGCCAGATGGGGATTATCGGCTTCCGAAGTTGTTTTAAACGGAGCGGTTAATCTGGCCAATGAGTTTGTGAAAGCTCCCAAACTGGGAATAGGCGAAGCCCTGTTCGGAACATTAAAAAAAGGTGTCGGAACTTTGGAAAAAAATTTAATCACCCGCGGTAAAGAGTGGACAAGATAATGGAACATGAATACGATTATAATGTTATAATTACCGCCGAAGGCCCGTTGGTCTTTGTGGTAAAAACCCGAGACGGAGAGCCTAATAATCCGTTTATTTTGTATGACGGCGGCGAGCATGCCACATTTTATCGCAGTGAGCATGAAACGGTTTTGTTTGACTACTTAAACGAAAAAGTAATTCCTCTGTTGCAAGAGGCGGAAAAGGCCGTAATATTTGAAATTGATGATGATTTGCAAGAGGTTGTTAAAGATTACGAGGTTTATGTTAAACATGTTAAAAAAAATGTGTTTACCGATGAGTTGTAAACTTAAAATCAAAACCCCGATATTTGAACTGTCCCCCGAAAGTTGGACAGTAAAAAAAGTCCCGAAGATTGCGATAGCAATTTTCGGGATAATTTTTTA
>CALXTJ010000009.1 GCA_944391375.1 uncultured Alphaproteobacteria bacterium | reverse complement strand
ATAATAGATAAAATTTCCCCTAACGCCTCTAACCTATTTATTTACAAATGAGCTTTAAACGAACTCTTTAGCCGTTTTTTTTTTTTGCAATTTTAAAGTTAAAGCGGTGGATAAAATAAAGTTACATCAAGTATCGCACATACAAGTAAAGCCCGGAAATTACAATGCTTAAAAGCATAACCGGAACTGACCAAATTAAAAACTTGGCAAAACTTATGGGATGCCCTTCGCGTTGGGCCAGTCCGGCCACAATCACATTGGCCGAAGCTCCGATTAAAGTACCGTTACCGCCAAAACAAGCACCTAACGACAAAGCCCACCATACCGGCATCATGGCTTCTCTGCCGCCCATAGCCGATTCCATAGATTGTAACATGGGTATCATGGTAGCCACAAACGGAATATTATCAATGGCACTGGAAAGGATAGCCGACGAACCCAAAATTAAAAAGACGGTTTTTTGCATATTGCCCCCAGTCAACTCTAAAAACCATTGCCCGAGTGATTGCAATATTCCGGTAACTTCCAACCCCGATACCAAAATAAATAACCCACAGAAAAAGAATATGGTTGTCCAATCTACCAAATTAAAAATATTTTCGGTTTTTTCATCTCGTTCACTATGTTTTTCGCCCCAGGTATAAAGCAACAGTAATACGGCAGCTCCGAACAGAGCCGTTACTCCGTTGGCAATATGAGTATGCTCGGCCGTAATAAAAGCTAATATAACCGCTGCCAAAACCGCTAAAGATTTATACAATAATTTTTTATCGGTAATACTGTCATTTTCATTGATGAGTAACACCATAGCCCTATTTCTGGTGGAGGTATGTAAACTGTTTTTCCAAATCAAAACAAAAATCAGGGTTAATATCAGCATAACCAAAACTACCACCGGAGCCAAATTAAGCACAAAATCGGTAAAAGAAAGCCCTAAGGCCGAACCGATTAAAATATTGGGAGGATCACCGATGAGTGTGGCCGTACCGCCGATATTGGAGGCAAATATTTCTAAAATAAGGTAAGGAAACGGATTGATTTTTAGGCTGCGGGTAATCTGAAAAGTAACGGGCACAATAAGCAATACGGTAGTTACATTATCCAAAAAAGCCGAGAAAAATGCAGTCACGAGTGCCAAAACGGCCAAAATACCCAAGGGATGAGCTCTTACCTTTTTGGCTCCCCAAATAGCCACAAACTGAAACAAGCCTGATTTTTCGGTAATATTAACAATAATCATCATACCGACCAGCAAAGATATGGTATTAAAATCAATACCGGCAAAGGCTTGGGATTGGTTTAATACGCCGCAAAAAATCATTATGGTGGCAGCCAACAAAGTAACAATGGCCCGGTTGATTTTTTCGGTAAATAAAATTGCATAACAGAGTACGACAATTAAAGTTGCAATCCATTTTAAATCTATACCGAACATCACATTTTCCTATTTGATAAAATACATTAAATATAAGCATAAACTTGACACTATAATTGTCATCAGCATAACCGGAAGCGACCATAACAAAAATCGCAAAAAGCTTATAGGATGTCCCTCGCGTTGGGCAAGTCCGGCCACAATTACATTGGCAGAGGCGGCAATCAACGAGCCGTTACCGCCAAAACAAGCCCCTAACGATAAAGCCCACCACACCGGCATCATAGCTTCTCTGCCACCGACGGATTCTTCCATGGATTTAATTACGGGTATCATGGTAGCCACAAACGGAATATTATCAATGGCGGCTGACACAAACGCCGAAATCCACAAAACCCAAAAAGTGGCTTTTTGTATGCTGCCTTGAGTAAATTCGGTTAATTTTTCGCCAAGCATAGATAATACGTCCACCTCTTCCAAACCGTAGACAATGGAAAACAATCCGCAGAAAAAGAAGATGGTTGTCCAGTCCACCAGTGAGAATATTTCTTCAACTTTTTGTTCTCTTTGCTGATGTTCATCTTTAAATGTATAAAGCAACAACAGCAAAGCAGCTCCGCATAAGGCGATAGTGCCGTTTTGTTGATGTAAATGCTCGGCAGCCATAAAGGCACATATTACCAGTCCCAATACGATAAGCGATTTTACCAACAATTTATAGTCGGTAATACAATCTTTTTCGTTAATTTGCATAACCAGAGCTTTATTTTCATCGGAAGTTTGCAATTTTCGGCCGAATAAAAAATCAAAAACCGCAATCAGCAAAAGCATGTTAAGTATAACGATAGGGGCCAAATTGACCACAAAATCGTTAAAGGAAAGTCCCAAAGCCGAACCGATTAAAATATTGGGCGGATCGCCGATAAGGGTAGCGGTACCGCCGATATTGGAAGCAAATATTTCCAAAATAAGGTAGGGGTAAGGATTGATTTTTAGGCTGCGGGTAATCTGGAAAGTAACGGGCACAATGAGCAGCACGGTAGTTACATTATCTAAAAAAGCCGAGAAAAATGCCGTAACTGCGGCCAGCATGATTAAAATTCCCCGCGGCGAAGCCTTAACCAGTTTGGCCGACCACAAAGCGGCAAACTGGAATAAGCCGGATTTTTCGGCAATACCGACAATAATCATCATTCCGATAAGCAAGGCGATAGTATTAAAATCAATACCGGCAATAGCGGTTTGCTGGGTAAGAATTCCGGTAAAAATCATAACCGAGGCCCCGATTAAAGCTACAACAGCCCGATTAAGTTTTTCGGTAAATAAAATAATGTAACTGACAACCAAAATTGCCGAAGCCAAAATTTGCGGGTTCATATTCCACAAAATATCAGCGGCTTGTTTAATGTTTGCGGTATCCAAAATAACAACTCCCAACAAAAATACTCTAGAAATATAAAAACATAAAATTAAAAAACAAATAAAAAAATATTTTACCAACCAAAAATACAACAAAAAAATTTATAAAGCGGTATGTAAAGTTGCAAAAAAGTACCAAAGTGTTAATATATTACATATATGAACTTGAGGAGAATTGATATGAACAAGATGTTTTGCTTATTGGCAGTATTGGGTTTGGGAATATCATTTAATGCCCACGCCATAGATTTGGTAAGTCAGGCACAAAAAGATCAAGAAACGGCAAATCAAGTAATTTCGGAAGCGGAAGTTAAAAAAGAGCAAGCCAAAGCCGAATTGGAGCAACGCAAAGCCGCTGATGCCAAGAAAAAGGCCGAGCTCCGCCGTGAGAGCAAAGAATTCCGTCAAGAAATTCTGGACATGCACGAAAATTTAGCCGAGTAAGTTAATAAGGCTATTTTGTTTTATGGCCGATATTTTTGGCCTTTTCGGTTATATTGTGAGCTTTTTCTTTTATTTTATGAGCCTTATCGGCAAGATGATGAGCTTTATCGGCAATTTTTTGCTTTTTATCCGATAAGTAGTTTTTAAGTCTTTCCAACCGTCTTTGCTCTTTAATTTCATGATATTTACGAGCTAAATAAGCTTCATAGGAAAATAACACAATTCCCGAAAGTATTAAAGGTAATAAATAATAGATAATTCTGTAAGCAATCAGAGCCCCAAAGAGCATGGCCTGATTTTCCGCTCCGGGGATAATGTTGGCAAATACCACCTCAAACACGCCCAATCCTCCGGGAACCTGGCTGTAAACTCCCAAAATTTGGGCAATAATAAAAGCTCCGATAAAAATATGAAAAGGCAAATCTATAAAATGGATAAGCGTAAAGTAAAGCACCAGAGATGCCATTAAAATATCAATACTGCCGATAACTATTTGAGCCACAGACATTTTAAATGTCGGAATGGCAAACTTTAAACCTTTAATATCTATCGGTTTTTTGTAAAACAGACTGGCTCCCAAATAAATAATCAATCCGATTAAAGAAACTAATGCAATTACACCGGTTGTAAGTTTGGATAAAGCACCTTCGCCGAAAGCATGATCCGGGGTTATGACATAACCGATGATTATTAAAAAGAAACAGGCCACCAAATAAGTAAATCCGGAAAAGGTTACCATACGGACAATTTCATCGGCATGAATCCGCCAACGAGTATACAAACGGTAGCGAATGGCACCGCCCGAAACAATGGCATGACCGGCATTATTACTTACCGCAAACCCGATAAATCCGGCAAATACCCAGTGCCAAAACGGTTGTTTGTGTTTAATATATTTTAAGGCCAAAAAGTCGTAAGAAGACAAAGCCACATACCCGATAAACGAGGCAACACAAGCCATAATCAGATTCTGATTGGGAATGCTTAAAAGAGCATTTTTAATATCTTCCAACTGATATTTGGAAAGCTGTTTATAAATCATAAATGCTGCCAGTGCAAAAAAGAACAAACCGGCCCAAGATATAATTTTTTTAATCAAGCGTTTAGTTTTGGACGCCAGTCCTCCGGTTTTTCCGTTTTTTTTCATGTTATTTTTTTTAGGCAATATCTTCTCCGCTATTTTTTATATATGACAGCATTAAAAATAATATTCTATTTTAAGTTTTCATCTATATAACTTCTTATGTTGTTTCCGAAAGTTTGACGCACATAAGTTGTTAATTCTGAAGGCTGAGCTTTAAATTTTTCGGCAGCACTTTGGGCCGGCAATATTTCCTCAATTTTAAGGCTTTGTTCCAAAGCATCGCGTTTTTCGGCAGCTCCTTTGGCTCCGTATACCGAGGCCACATTATAAAACACATGAGCCTGAAGCAAATTACGAGGATACATGGTACCTTGAGCCAAAATATCGGCCAACTGCATCATAGCGGCTATATTTCCCTGCTTGGCGGCCAGTTCCATAAATTTTACGGCATTACCGTAGTTCTTGGTAATTCCCTGTCCGTTCATATACATCAAACCCAACACATATTGAGCCTCATCTAACTGAGCATCGGCGGCAATTTTCATCAATTCAACGGCCTTTCGGTAATCTTGCGGAAGCTGAAAGCCTTTATAATAGGCATATCCTAACATAAAACGAGCGGTGTTATTGCCGATGGCGGCAGCTTGCTCAAATAATTTGACGGCAGCCGACATATTTTCTTTATTATCGCTGCTTAAGTAAATAAATGCCAAGTTTACGGCAGCATCATCACTGCCTAATTCGGCAGCTTTGGCGAACATTTGAGCGGCTTTAAGGTAATTGCGTTCGGTACCAATACCGCTAAAATACAAACTGCCCAGATTGTTTAAAGCAATTTTATTATTCTGATTGGCGGCCATTTCATAATATTTAAAGGCCTTGCCGTAATCACTTTGCACTCCGTCCGTGCCGTATAAGTACATATAACCCAAAGACAGTTGCGAACTTAAATTTCCTTCCTCAGCGGTACGATGCAACTTTTGTAACGGAGTTTCCTGAGGTTCATTCGGCTTAGCCTCCTGTTCGGGCAACTTTTCTTTATCCTCATCGGAGCTGACGGCTTTTTTAATAAATGAAAAATTTAAGAATGAAAATATACCTCTGTCATCGGCAAGTTGTTCATCTTCTTTTTGTACCTCAGTTGTTTCTTGAGGGCTGTTTTCCGGTTCTTCGGTAATACCTCCGGCCAAATCCATGGTTTGAGCATATACCGGAAACGCTAACATGGAAAATAACACACTGGCGATAACGATTTTTTTCATTTTTAATACCTTTCTTCAAGCAAGTTGACCAATCTTAAAATAAAAAAAACATACTTTCAAGGCAAATAATTTAATAATATGATTGTAAAAATTTTTTTAATCTTGTATGGTATCGGCAAAAATAGTGAGAGGAATATAAAATGTCTGCGGAACCGCCGATTTATACCATGAAAGATGTTTGGCTAAGCTTTGGCCTTAATCCGTTGTTTACGGGAATTGAAATGACCGTAAGCCGTGGCGATAAAATATGCTTGGTCGGTCGTAACGGTTCGGGAAAATCTACCTTATTAAAAATAATATCCGGCCAAATTGAAGCCGAAAAGGCCGAAATTTTTATTCAACCCGGCACCAAAATTTCGTATATGCCGCAAGAACCGGATTTTAGCGGTTACCAAACTTTGCGGGAGGTTGTTCTTTCCGGGCTCATCGGCAATCGGGAAAATCAGGAATATAAGGCCGATATTTTAATCAGACACTTAAACATTTTGGAGCATCAAGCTCCGCAAAGTTCTTCGGGAGGCGAATTAAAAAAAGCGGCTCTGGCCAAAGCGTTGATATCCGAGCCGGATATTTTGCTTTTAGATGAACCTACCAACCATTTGGATATTGCTACCATTGAAAAATTGGAAGAGATTATTGCCAAATTTACCGGTGCGGTAATTGTTATCAGCCATGACCGCATGTTCTTAAATCATGTATCACAAAAAACTTTTTGGCTGGATAGAGGAATTTTACATTCCAACAACAAAGGTTTTGCCTTTTTTGATGAGTGGCAGGAACAAATTTTGGAGCAGGAAATTATTGCCCAAAAGTATCTTAATAAAAAAATTGAAGAAGAAACCGAGTGGCTGCATAAAGGGGTAACCGCCCGTCGTAAACGCAATCAGGGCCGATTAAGAAGACTGCAACAACTGCGGCAGGAACGCAAAGAGCAAATTAAGCAAGTCGGTTCGGTTAATCTGGAAATAGATGAAGGCGAGTTGCGTTCCCGTTTGGTAATTGAAGCCAAACATATATATAAATCGTACGGCAGCCGCGAACTGGTAAAAGACTTTTCTATAAGGATTTTAAAGGGTAATCGCATCGGTGTTGTCGGTCCTAACGGTGCCGGCAAGACCACTTTGATTAAATTATTAACCAAAAAGCTTGAACCTGACAGCGGTTTTGTGCGTATGGGTAAAAATCTGGAAGAAGCTTATTTTGATCAAAATCGTATGACCTTAGATCCTAAAAAAACTTTATGGAAAACTTTATGTAATGAGGGTGACCATATATGGGTAAGAGGGCACTGGCGTCATGTGGTGGCTTATTTAAAAGACTTTTTATTTAAGCCCGATCAGGCACAATGTCCGGTATCGGCCTTATCCGGAGGCGAAAAAAATCGCTTGATGCTGGCGGTGGCCTTGGCAAAAGCTTCCAATTTTTTGGTACTTGATGAGCCCACCAACGATTTGGATATGGATACGCTTGATTTATTGCAGGAAGTTTTGGATGAATATCAGGGAACTATTTTGATAGTCAGCCATGATCGTGATTTTATGGATAAAGTTGCAACTTCTTTGCTTTATATGAAAGGGGACGGAAGTATTATTGAGCATGTCGGGAGCTATACCGAACTTTTGGAAAAATTGAAATCTCAAGCGGACAAGGAAGTTAAAAAAGATAAGTCTGTCAAAAAAGTTCAATCCGAACCGCAAAAAATTAAAACACCTTCCAAATTAAGTTATAAAGATAATCGGCTTTTGGAAGTTTTGCCTCAAGAAATTGCCGACTTGGAAGATAAAATTTCTCAAATTGAGCAAACTTTGGCTACCGATGTAGATTTATATACCCGTAATCCCAAGGAGTTTGATGAGCTCACCGCTAAGTTGGCAGAATATAAGCAAAGCAAAGACGAAAAAGAAAACCTTTGGCTGGAAATCCAGTTGAAAGCCGATGAACTGGCCGGTTAATTTTCAGCGGCCAGTTTTTTAAGCTCATAAATTTTTTCAAGGGCTTCTT
The DNA here is from genome assembly GCA_944391375.1 of uncultured Alphaproteobacteria bacterium. Classification (GTDB taxonomy): domain Bacteria; phylum Pseudomonadota; class Alphaproteobacteria; order RF32; family CAG-239; genus CAAFZY01. Next base: position 28,921 of record CALXTJ010000009.1, on the reverse strand, counting down.
TAGGCGACAGTTCATCCGGATTTATGTTTTTAAGAGCCGTTTCCAATTCGGAAGCCACATCATTTTGAACATCATCTTGGGCAGTATCGGCAAACAGAGGCAATTCATTTTCAACCGAGGCCATATCTTTATTTTGCGGATTATTTTCCAAAGAGTGGAGAACCTGTGTCGCTCTTTTTAAGACCAAAGGCGGAAGGCCGGCAAGTTTGGCAACATGAATACCGTACGATCTGTCGGCAGTACCGTCAATCACCTCATGCATAAATATGACATCACCTTTAAATTCTTTAATTTTCATACAGTGCAAAGTCAGGGCATTAAGCTTGGCGGCAAGTACGGTCAATTCATGGTAGTGGGTAGCAAACAAAGCCCGACATTTATTAACTTCATGCAAATATTCCACCACGGCCCAGGCAATGGACAGGCCGTCATAGGTGGCGGTTCCTCGGCCGATTTCATCCAAAATAACGAAGGAGCGGGGAGTAGACTGATTTAATATGGCGGCGGTTTCTACCATTTCCACCATAAAGGTAGAGCGTCCGCGGGATAAGTCATCGGAAGCCCCGACACGGGAAAATACTTTGTCAATAATACCGATATGGGCAGAAGAGCAGGGTACATAAGAGCCGATTTGTGCCAAAATGGCAATAATGGCATTTTGCCGCAAAAAAGTAGATTTACCGGCCATGTTCGGTCCGGTTAAAAGCCATATCCGATTATTTTCGGCATTAAGAGAACAGTCGTTACAAACAAAGTTGCCGTTTTGATTGCGGATAATGGCCGATTCCACCACCGGATGTCTGCCGTCTTTAATTTCAAAAGCATAGGAGTTATCCAAAACCGGCCGGCAATATTTTTGTTCAACGGCCAAGTCGGCATTGGCGGCGGCAACATCCAATTCGGCTATAGCGGCAGCAGTTACGGAAATATCATCCGAAGCACACATTATGTCTTGGACAAGAGAGTTGTATATTTCCAATTCCAAAGCCACCGATTTATCATGAGCCGAACTTATTTCCTTTTCCAAATCGCTTAATTCCACGGTTACGAAACGGGAAGCATTAAGTACCGATTGCCGATGAATAAATTCCGGATTTTGCAAAATAGCAGTGGCAAATTTGGCGGGAATTTCAATAAAATAGCCCAGCACATTGTTATAGCGAATTTTTAAGTTGGCAATACCGGTTTGGGTAATATATTTTTGCTCTAATTGGCTTATCAGCTCCCGCGAATTATTTTGCATATTTTTTAATTCATCCAAAGCCGGATGGTAACCGGCTTTAATAAATCCGCCGTCACGAGATTGCAAAGGCAAATCTTCAACATCAAGCAAAGCGTTTTGCAGGTTATTGACAATAAAACTAAAATCGCCGAGCCGTTGCAAAATCAAAGATACGGCCTGTGGCAATTCACACAACATTTTGTTGTATTTTCCGTAAGCGTTGAGCAGATTTTTGACCTTAGGTATAAGAGCCAAAGTACTGCCGATGGCAGACAAATCTTTAGGACTTCCGCGACCTACGCTTAATCTGGAAACGGCCCTTTCCAAGTCGGTAAAGCTTTTAAAAGTTTCTCGTAATTCGTTTCTTACTTCGGGAACATCAATAAAAAACTGAACCACATCCAATCGTTGATTGATGGTATCAATATCCAAGGACGGATTGCTCAGCCGATAAGTCAGCAGTCTGGCTCCGGCGCCGGTAATTGTGCGGTCTATGGTGCCTAAAAGCGAATTTTTCTTATCACCGTTGACCGATTCCAAAATCTCCAAACTGTATCTGGTGGCATTGTCAATTTCCATGGAGGTATTATTATTAAATCGCACGGGATTTTTAATGCGTGGCATTTTGCCTTTTTGGGTGGCATTAACATAGTCTAAAATTACGCCGGCGGCGGCAACTTCCGGTTTGGAAAAATTACCGAAGGCTTCCAGAGTTTGCACTTTAAAGGCTTTTTTGATGTATTCTTCGGCAGCCAAGCTGTTAAAACGGGCTTGTGGAAGCACGGTTAATTTTTCGCGGTAGGCATTTAAAATTTCAAACAAGGCAGGAATTTGCAGCAAAGCATCGGAGACGATAATTTCCACCGGATTGATTTTAGAAATAAAGGTTTGCAACATGGCAGACTGATGAGTCGGCGAGGTATTTACAAGCTGTGTACAAAAATCACCGGTTGATAAATCAAACCAGGCAAATCCGAAATTATCCTGAATTTTGGCACAGCACAACAGATAATTATTTTTACGGGCGTCCAAGAGGTTATCTTCGGTTAAAGTTCCGGCGGTAACCAGCCGTATTACATCGCGTTTAACAACGGCTTTTGTGCCTCTTTTTTTAGCCTCTTCGGGAGTTTCCATTTGTTCGCAAATAGCCACTTTAAAGCCCTGATGAATAAGGCGGGCCAAATAATTTTCGTAAGCATGATAAGGTACGCCGCACATCGGAATATTTTGACCCTCAACCTTACCGCGTTTAGTAAGAGCAATATCCAAGGCTTTTGAGGCCGTGAGGGCATCATCAAAAAACAGTTCGTAAAAATCCCCCATACGATAGAACAACAAATAGTCCTTATGGGCCTTTTTAATTTCCATATATTGAGCCATAGCCGGCGTTAAATTAGTATATTCCTCAGTCATGTTCCTACAATAGTATTAAATAAATTTAAACCTCTTGTATGATAAACTTTTTAATAGAATAGTCTATAACTTTTTGCAAATTATACGAGGCTTTTGATGTGGCTTAAAAAGGTAAGACAGTTAGATATTGACAGCAATTCGGGCTTTGCCAAAAGGGTTTTGTTGTTGTCTTTGCCGTCGGCTTTTGTGTTTATTATGCTGGTAATATTAAATTTACTGGAGCCTTACTGGGCCTTGCTTTCTTATGCTTCGGTAGTTGTTTTTACCATGGTATTTATGATACCGGCAAGTTCCGAAATGCAGCAAGTTAAAAATTACATCAGCAAACTGGCCACAGACACGGCCGATACGGATTTTAAACTTAACTTATCGGAACAAGAGGCTAAAGACATTGCCGATGCGGTTAATTCCATGCACAAGTTTTGGCTTTATAAGACCGATGCGTTAGAGGCTCAAACCATTTCCGATACTGCCGTGTTGGACACTTTGCCGGATCCGATTTTAATGATTGACCGTTCGGGTAATATTTTGGGAGCCAATTTAGCATCCAGACAGCTGTTGGATGCCGATATTACCGAAAAAAATGTGGAAAATGTTTTTAATTCCAATAACTTTATCAATGCCGTCAATAAAGTGTTAAAAAAGGAGAGCGATGCCGAAAGTTTGGTATTTTACGCACCGGGCGGTTTAAATAAAAAGATGTACGCTCACATCAAGCAATTGCCTTGGTTTTCCAAAGGCCGGACGGTTGCGGTAATTTCCTTGTACGATTTAAGCAAGGCTATGACGGTTGAAAAAATGCAGTCCGATTTTGTGGCCAACGCCAGTCATGAGTTAAGAACACCGCTGTCGGTTATTTCCGGTTTTATAGAAACTTTGCAAACTTCGGCCAAAAATGATGAGCAGGCTCGTGAAACTTTTTTAAAAATTATGGCCGATCAGGCCGAGTATATGTCGCAGCTTATTGAAAATTTATTATCACTGTCCCGCATTGAACTGTCGCAAGATAAACTTCCCGATGAAAAGACCGATGTTTGTAAAATTGTCAAAGAGGCGGCAGAAGCCCTATCGGTAAAGGCAGTGGCCCGCAATATGAGTATAAACTTGGATATTGCCGATAAAATACCGACAATTATTGCAGATTCGCAGCAAATTAAACAGTTGGTGCAAAATTTATTGGATAATGCCGTTAAATACGGGGTAAGTCCCAGCGAGATTACGGTAAGCATTAAATTAAGCGAACAAATTCCCGCTTCCAAAACTTTTAATGTTGCAAAAGGTAAAGCGGTGGCTATATCAGTAAACAACAAGGGGCCGAAAATAAGTGCCGATGATTTAAAAAGATTAACCGAACGTTTTTATCGTATGCAAACGCACAAGGATTTAAACATCAAGGGAACCGGATTGGGATTATCAATTGCCAAGCAGATTATCATGCGTCATCGCGGCAACTTAACGGTCAGTTCCACCAACTATAACGGCACGACATTTACGGTTTATCTGCCGATAAAAATTAAAGATTAACGGGGTTTTATGCAAACAACTTACAAATCTATTTGGAAAATGAGCTATCCGCTGATTATCAGTTTGCTTATTCAGCAATTGATAGGGATTACCGATGTTATTTATTTGGGAAGAGTAAGTGAGGTTGCTTTAGGGGCTTCGGCACTGGGTTCAACTTATTTTTTTACGATTTTCATTATAGCCTTCGGTTTTAGCACGGGAGCTCAGATTGTTATGGCTCGTCGCAACGGCGAAAAAAAGTACACTCAAATCGGGCGGGTATTTTATCAGAGCTGTTCATTTTTATTGTTGATGGCAGCAAGTTTTATTATTTTATCTAAAGTGGCAACGCCTTATTTTTTAAGGGTTATTATCAGCGATAAAGAAATTTATGATGCAACTTTGGAATATGTTGATTGGCGGGTTTGGGGTTTAATATGTGCCTCTTTGATTGTGCTTATAAGGTCATTTTTTGTAAGTATAACTCACACCTCTATTTTGACTTTTATTTCTTTGGTAATGGTTTTTGCCAATATTATACTGAATTATTTATTGATATTCGGACACGGTGGATTTCCGCAAATGGGTATCGGCGGAGCGGCACTGGCTTCAAATTTATCGGAAATGATTACCCTTACGGTATGTATTGTTTACTTTTGGTGCAAGGTAAATTTAAAAAAATACGGTTTATTGCACTGGGTATTTTTTAAGTGGCCGTTATTATTTTCGGTTTTACGCGTATCGGTTTGGACCATGTTGCAACAGTTTATTTCCATATCTACCTGGTTTTTATTTTTTGTGGCCATAGAGCACTTAGGTAAACACGAATTAGCCATATCCAACATATTGCGTAGTGTTTCATCCTTTCCGTATGTTATTATCAATGCGATGGGAGCAATTGCTTCCTCTTTAACGGCCAATCTTATCGGGCAAAAGCAAAACGGGGAGGTGTTTCCGACCTGCTATCGGGTTATGAAGCTTTGTGCTTATGTAGCTTTGCCGGTATTATTATTGATGATTTTGGCGGTTCATCCCCTTTTGCGGATATATACCGACAATCAGGTTTTAATAAACTCGGCGGTAATTCCGTATATGGTAATGATGGGTGGCTTTTTGACTCTTATACCGGCCTGGATATTCTTCAATACCGTATCGGGAACGGGCAATACGCGTTATGCATTATGGATAGAAATTGTTGCCATGATTTTTTATGTTTTGCACATTTTTATAGTAATTTTATGGTTCAGATTACCGCTGATTTATTGTTGGACGGCCGATTGGGTTTATAACATCAGTATCTTGGTATTATCTGCACTTTATCTTTATTCCGGCAAGTGGCAAGGCAAAAAGATTTAATTATCTTTTGGCTCTGAGAGAGTTTCCGTCAACAGCTTAAAAGTCAATATCTGCGGCAGTATGGTTAAATCGCCGTCTTGTGCCGAATAAAATATGTACAAAGGTACACCGTTGCGGCCGTACCTTTTAAGAGCTTCGGTGATATCTTTATCTTTGGATGTCCAATCGGCCTTAAATAAATGTATTTTATTTTGCTTAGCCCAATTTTTAAATTGTTGAGTATCAAGAGTAGTTTTTTCATTTAACAAACAGGTCAAACACCATTTGGCGGTAAAGTCCACAAATACCGATTGTCCGTCATTTATCAAATTTTGTACCTGTTGTTGATTGTAGGGTTGCCAAATATCGCTATCGGTTACATCCGTTGCGGTATTGTGGAGTTGATTAAACAATACCCAGGCCAGCCATAGGCAAGTTAAAACAATCGGGACAAGTAAAATTTTGTGCAAAATATCCATCCATTTGCCGGGACGAGGCATAATTTTTTTTATGGCTTGCGGATACATCTCAATCAGGGCAAAGGGCAGGGCATAACCCAAGCCTAAGCTTAAAAATATCGGAAAATAAGTAACGGCCGGTTGGAACAGAGCATATCCCACGGCTGCTCCCATAAACGGTCCGGTACACGGACTGGCGATTAACACGGCAAAAAATCCGGTTAAAAAGGAGTTTAATTCTGATAAACGATTCAAACGATTTAAAATTTTAGAACTCAACCCTATAACATTACACATCATCAAACAGATAATAATAAACAATATCAACATAGATCCTACAAACCAAGGAGATTGCAACTGAAAACCCCAGCCGATATTTTCGCCTTCCGTACGCAAAACATATAATATACCGGCTACTATCGTAAAACATGACAACACTCCCAGAGTGTACAGCACGGCATTTTTGGCATGATGTTGTTTGTTTTGGTTATGAATTAACGATAAAGCTTTCAGGCTCAAAACCGGAAATACACACGGCATTAAATTTAAGAGCAAACCGCCGGCAAAAGCCAACAACATTACATACCAAAGTCCGTGTCCCAAACCGTTTTCATATACAATCATCGGACGAATATCATACTCATAAGCTTTAGAGCCGTAAATTAACAAACCGTTTTGTAAAACAAAATGTTCATCTTCCGATTCAATAAAAAGTTCTAACTTGTTGTCGGGGCTTAAAGATTTATGTTGCGGGGCATCGGCCGCAAAGAGGCTGCGTTGCCGTGGCATAAAATAAAATGGCTGCGTTTCCAAATTAAATTCCGGTTCCAAAAACAAAATTCGTAAACGATTATTTTGGTATTCGGCAAAAGCCGGACGAGACATCCGCTGCGGAAAGGTTTTATAGGCCGTGTTATAAAAATTGTTCCAGTTCGGGTTAGTAATATTATGTTTACCGGATTTAGGCATTAAAATCGTAAATTCGGCCTCCTGCGGTTCACAAATATCCTTACATACCGCCCAGTTAATTTTAAGTTTAAGCTCGCTAGGTAAGTAAGAATTGGTCTTATTTGCAAAGACTTCAAACAAATAATAAGCCTCATCGCCGTAACCGTATTGGGTAACAATTCCGGCAAAAACAAATTTTTGCGGCACCGAAGAGTTTAACTGTTTTACGGTTAGGTTATCGGGAAGCGTCCAGTTAAATTGTGTCGGGATACCGGCATCGCCGGGGTTTTCCCAGGATATGTGCCAACCGTCGTTAAGCTTAAATTTAACCAAAATTTGCTGTCTGGCGGTTTGCGGATTGACCTCCAGATATTGCGGATAAACCTCAATGGCCAGTTTATCGTTTTGCCAGCGAGCATACATTGCCGAGGCATTACCGACAAAAGTAGTCAGCAAAACAAATACGGTGGTAACAATAAGAATAATCTTTCTCATTTTTTCTTTTTCGGCCTGTAGGCAATATCCAAATTATAATAAGCGGTAGATACCATTAAAAGAGCTTTACCGAGCAACAGTAATCCGAAAAAGATGGCCAGCTGCATAAATAATCCCGAAAACAGGCACATCAACAACAGAGCTACAAAACTATCGGCATTTTGCAAAGTTCCCCACATACAAATATTTACTTTTGAGGCATTAAGTTCCTTAAAAGATTTATCGGTAGTTATGGACAATCCCAAAAGGGCAGCTACGGAAATCAGCAAAGTTACGAGTAAAAAAGCTCCCGCTGAACCGTTATTGTCGGGGTTAGCCAGTATAAATCCGAGTATGAATAAGGCATACGATGTGTAGTCGGCAAAAACATCAAAAAAAGCTCCGAAAGTAGTGATTTGTTTCTGCCGAGCACTGATACCGTCCAAAATATCGCACAAGCGGTTAAATACCAGGCATATAAAAGCCAAAAAGTATGATTCTATGGCCAAAAAATTAAGTCCTAATATGGCAAACATCAATCCGATTAAAGTAATAAGATTGGGACTGATATTATTTCTGTTCAGCCACAAGGCCCAATTTTCAAGTTTTTGTTCAGCATTTTTCCAATAAGTATGTTTGGTAATTTTTTCAAATACTTCAGTAATTTTTTCCCGATACATCATTTTTTCCTCCGTTTACAGAATATGGTTGCGATTATATTCAATTTCAATTATTTTCCAATTTAAAACTTTCAACTCCCAGCCCGACGCTGACCATTGAGTTTCCGGGCGTATTAACTTTAAATTCCAATAATAACTTATTTTCGGGCGTGAGAAGGCTTTTATCAAAAGTTATTTTGCGGCATATGGGTTGGTGTACATCATCATTAAAGGAAAGAGCGGCAATTTTGTGCCCGTTGGCCCAAACATCCACATTACGGGAGCGTTCGGCCATAAATAACATCTTAAAACATATGTCAAAACCGATATTGCGTTTTTGGGGCTGAGGTAGTGTAAAAGAAAGAGTATCCAGCCACAAAACATTAAAAGCTTCGTCGGAAAATGAGGCGTAAGGTTTAATGGTTTGAGGAGTGTTGACATATTCTCCCCATTGCGGATAAGCGGTATAAAGCGGAGTAAAAGTTGTTTTAATTACATTAAAACTTTCATAAACTTTGGAGGCCTTTTGCAAGTTATTGTCAAGTTCGCGTCCCATTTGTTCAATAAGCGTAGGGTAGGGTTCAAACAAAGAGCGTCCCAACCCGAATTGCCCTTTATCAAACTTAACGCCGATGGCTTGCAAAGCAGTGGGAGGTAAGTCCAATAAGGTCCACTGATGTTGTTGCGGTTGAATGTTTTTAACAGCCGGATTTAAGATAACATTATAGATTTGCCGATTTTTATACTCGGGATATAAATCATTACTTCCGGTTTTGATATGGTCTCCGGCAATAATGACGGTAGTATTTTTATAAAAATCCTGTTTGGTAATCCAGTCAATAAAGTCATAAGCCATTTTATCGGCACAAAGTATAACATCTCTTTCCGGCCCGAATTTTGATAAGCATTGCTCGTCAATATACAAATTGGGACCATGATTATCCAAAGATAACAAGGAAAATAGGAAAGGTTTGTTTTGTTTGGCAATTTTAGTAAGTCTTTGTTTGGCAATGGCGTACAACAGACTGTCTTTAACGCCCCAACTGCTGCCTTTGGAATTTTGAGCATTGATGCCGAATTTTTGATATAGCTCATCTTCGCCGACCAAATCTTCTACCCCGTGTGAAGAAAAGAAAATTCCGGTTCGGCTGAAATCAAGAGTTGCACCTTTCATAAAATAGGTATCATAGCCGTTTTGCTGCAAAATTTGCGGCAGACAAACCAAGTCAGGCAAAAAGTTGTTAAAAGCGGTATAACCTTCTTGCCGAAAGCCTTTGTAAGGTACGGCACAATAGGAAGCCAACATTCCGGCCAAAGTATAATCCTGATGATGCAATTGATAAAAGTTATCAAAAGATATGTTTTGCTTGGCAAGCTCGGAAAGATTAGGAAGCAGATTTTGCCCGACCAAAGAAGCATCGGCATAATTTTTTTCCATGGATTCTAAGTGCAAAATAATCAAGTTTTGTTTTTTATCGGGAAAGTCAAAAGTAATATTTTGCGGATTGATATACTCTTTTTCATAAATTTCGGAGTAGGTATTCCTGTTTATTAAAAATTGGGCAAGTTCCAGTTTATATGCGGAATACCCGCAAGATAGGAGCATAATTAAGCACAGGTACAAATTGTTTTTAATCAGTCCGGTAAGTATTGTGCACAAAAGCAAAGCCGGTATTAAAGTCCAAATGACATAACCTTCAACAATTTCCTGAGCGGCCTCATTATTGGCCTCCACCATGTTAATTAAAATTTGTTCAATACTGACATTGCCCCATATCAAGTTAGTTCTGATAACGGCAAAGCATAAGAACAAAGAGGCAAAGAGGAGTACAAACAAACCTAAATCGGCGGCAATATTTTTAATTTTTTTTAACATGAGCTTTCCAGTAAATGTTTAACATCGGCAATAATTTTTTCAAACATGGGCACGGTCAATAAACCGGTATTGATGTTATATCGGGAAGTATGGTAGGAATCAAGCAACAGAAGATTATGTTCATTAAGTTTGTGGACGGCCCCGTGAGCAAATTTAAATGCGGAGAGTTTGTAGTTAAGAGTTCTCAGAACCGCCTGGTGGGACACGGCCCCCAAAGAGAGGATAATTTTTAAGTTAGGCATGGATAAAATTTCCTTTAACAGGAATTGAGAGCAATTTTTAGCCTCATCGGTATTGATCTTATTTTGCGGCGGTACGCAGCGAACGGCATTGGTTACTCTGGTATCAATCAGTTCAAAGCCGTCATTTTTGCATCTTTGGTAACAACCTTTGGCCAAACCGAATTTTTGCAAAGCAGGATATAAAACATCACCGGCATAATCACCGGTAAAAGGACGGTTGGTTTGATTAGCTCCGTTTAGTCCCGGAGCCATACCGACAATTAAAATTTTAGCATCAAGAGAGCCGAAAGGTTCAACCGGACCATTGTAGTAATTAGGAAATTTATTCATATTCTGGGCCCTAAAAGCAAGCAAACGCGGGCACAGAGAACAATTTTTATCAGGTGGGCAAAAACTCATAATAAACCTCATTATCAAAATTATTATCAAGCTAACACAAAAAAATTTAATCTGCACCATTTAAAATTATTTTTCACAGAATATATAAAAGGCCGTAGGCATGAAAAAGATGCCTTAAGGACTTGTGTTAAATGATAACAATTTAAAAAACTATTTATAAATAGGAGTTAAAAAATGAAAAAAACATTATTATTGGCAGGAGTTGCCAGTATCTTTGCTTTCAATGCCGATGCTACCGAATATAATTGGATGAAAGATTGGTCACCGTATATCGGAGCCGATTATGTATATTCACACGGTAAATTCGGCGGCGAAGCCCGTAATATGAAAGACAGTAACAATTCCGGAGCTGTCAATTTTGGTGTCAGAATGTATGATTACCTGGGTTTGGAAGCTTTTTATCAACAATCGGGAGAAAGAAAATCTCACGAAGCTGCCGGTGATTACAAGACTGAATTTTTGAGCTATGGTCTTGATATGTACGGATATATGCCGATTATGTGCAGTGACTTTAACTTATTAGGTTCATTAGGTTTGGCTAACTATCGTGTAAGATTTAAATATCCTACCGAAAAGGCATTCCACAGAAATCGTATCGGTTACAGAGCCGGTATCGGTATGCAATGGGATTTCACCGAACATATGGCTTTCAGAGTTATGGGCCGTTACACATATTTAGGTATGGCCGGTCTTGATAACTTAAAAGAAGTTACCGTCGGTTTAAGATATACCTTCTAAAATCCGAAGTAAAAAAAGACAATGCCCTGTTTTTCATGACGGGGCATTGTTATTTTTATGTTTACAAAGACAATAAATTTTGTTAAGCAATACAAATAACGCAAACTAACGGACCGAGATGTTTGAAAAGCTAAAAACCAAAATAAAAAGTACGCATTTTGTAGAAAATTACGGCCGTATGCTGCCGTATGTCCGCCCGTATTGGTTTCGGGCGATTGTAGCCGTACTTATTACCATACCGATAGGAGCCATGGATGCGGTAATAGCCTGGTCTTTAAAGCCGTACATGGATGTGGTAATGGTGGAAAAGAGTGCGGGTGCCACATGGTACATTCCGGTTTTGATTGTATTATTCAGCTGTTTGCAAAGCGGTTTCAGTTATATGGCAACTTACCTCAATACTTGGGTAGGAAGGAAAATTGCCAACGATGTTAAAATAGATTTATTTGATAAGCTCATGCATTACGATGCCGGCTTTTTTGATAAATCAACCTCCGGAGACATAATTTTTCGGTTTAACAATGATGTTGATTTGGCATGCAACGGTTTGCTCAGCAACATGAAGTTGTTTACTACGCGTTTATTTTCCTCAATTTCCTTAATTTTTGTTTTGTTTTATAATTCCTGGCAGTTGGCAATCATTGCGGTAATTGTGCTGTTGGGAGCCTTATATCCGTTGACAACGGTTCGCCGTCGTATAAAATCAACCATGGATAAAAGTGTTTTTTCAGGCTCGGCGGTGGTAACGCACTATAATGAAACATTTAACGGTAATCGGATAATATCGTCATATAATTTGTACGACTATCAGCATCAAAGATTTCAAGAAACCCTACGTTCGGTATTTAAGCTCGGCATGAAAATGGTGCAAAGGACGGGAATACTTTCTCCTTTGATGCACTTTGTGGTATCTTTGGGTATAGCCGCCGTAATCTGGATGGGAAGTCATTTAATTGTAACTCACCAGATAAGTGCCGGTAATTTTGTATCATTTATTGCGGCTCTTATCATGCTTTACAATCCGATAAAAAGCATCGGCAACAACTACAACAATGTACAAATGTCGTTTATGGCTATGGAGCGGGTTTTTTCCTTAATGGAAGGGTTGCCTAAAATCGGGGATAAAGCGGGAGCCAAGCAGTTACAAGGCGTTAAGGAAGGTATAGAATATAAAGATGTTTGCTTTGAGTACATAAAAGGCAAGCCGGTGTTAAAGCATATCAATTTAAGGGTAGGTATCGGACAGATGATAGCCTTTGTCGGCAATTCCGGCGGCGGCAAAACCACCATGGTCAATTTATTGCCGCGTTTTTATGATGTAACTTCAGGGCAGATTTTAATAGACGGTACGGATATCAGAGATTACACCCTTAAGTCGTTACGAGATAATATATCGGTAGTATTTCAAGATAATTTTTTGTTTTCGGGCACGATTCGCGAAAATATTATGTTAGGCAATGAAAATGCCGGTGAGGAGGAAGTTAAAAAAGCGGTAACCGGAGCTTGTTTGGATGAATTTATTAACAGTTTGGATAAGGGACTTGATACTTACATCGGCGAGAGAGGAGTATTGCTTTCCGGCGGCCAGAAGCAGAGGATAGCCATAGCCCGGGCCTTTTTAAAGAATGCCCCGATAGTTATTTTTGATGAAGCCACATCGGCCCTTGATAACAAAGCGGAAGCTGTAGTACAGCAAGCCATAGATAATCTGATGGCCGACAGAACGGTATTTGTAATTGCCCACCGCTTATCTACGGTTCGTCATGCCGATAAAATCGTAGTTGTCAATTACGGACAAATTGCCGAAGCGGGAACGCATGAGGAGCTGCTTGCCAAAGAAAACGGAATTTATGCTTCACTTTACAAAGCTCAGCTTAAATAGAATTGATAAGTTTAAAAAACTAAACCAAATTTTAACCAAGCCTTATTTAAATTACAGACTCGTAAAGCGAGTCCGTAAGGCGAGTCTTTACTTTATAAAAACAGAAATAAAAAACTAAACGGTAACATACAAAATGAATTGGCTTTCTGATACATTGGCAAAGATTAAAAGTTCTTCGGGATTTTTGTTTATTGTAATATTAACCTTTATTTATTTTAGCGTTTATGCGGTAAAGGGAGAGAGAGGCTTTTTCAGGTATATATACTTAAGCAGTGAAGTAGCTCAGGCTCGTGAAATTGCCGATAAATATGCACAAGAAAAAAATGAGTGGGAACAAAAGGTAAAATTGTTGTCATCCGACAGTTTAGACCTGGATATGCTTGATGAACGGGCCCGAATAGTCCTTAATATGGTAGGCAAGGATGAGTTTGTAATTTTGGAAGACGGTTCCGAGGATAAATAAAAAACTTTATTTTTTTCAAAAAGTTTGCTATAGTGCGAACGGTTGAAATGTGTTAAAGTATGTAACATATTGAAATTATGAGACATTTATGAAAAGAGGTATACATCATATAAAGATAAAAAAACCTTCCATGGTTCAATACAACAAACGCAAACCGTTGTTTTCCAATAAGGAAATTATTTTCAGAAGCGGTGGCAGAGCGAAGGTTTTTAATATATCATCCAAGCTTCAGATGTTTCTGGTAACTTTGTTGATAGTTGTCGGGACATGGAGTGCATACTCTTATTATATGTATAACAAATCGGATCAAATAATTACCTTTAAGGACCGAGAGCTGGATGAAACACGAAATGCGTATGTTGATTTAATGACGGATTTTGTGGCCATTCATCGGAACATCAGTTCCATGTTTACTTTAATAGAAGATGAAAAGTTGCAAGACGAATTAAATGTCAGCAGATACAAGCAGCAGGCACAGGTTGTTGAGGAAAAGATAAAACGCATAACCGATGCCACCGATTGGGTGGAAGAAGAAAAGATTGAAGAAAAGACCACTTTACGAGATGCTTTATTGCAAAGGGACAGAGCAGTATCGGAAAGAAACGAGTTATTAGCTAAAATAGAGGTACTGGAAGATAGTTTGGAAAAGCTGGAATCTTCGGAGATGGAGATATTAAAGCAGGTAGAAAAGTTATCTGAAAAAGAGATGAATAAAATAAAAGAGGCGATAGCTTCGGTTAATAAATCCATGAAAAAGCAGAACAAGTACTTTAACCCATTGGCCAACAGTAAAAAAAATAATTTGGGCGGAGCGTATATACCGGATGTTCCGGCGGTTAATAATGAAGAATTAAGCAATAAAATGCGAGAAGTATTCGGAAAAATTGATGATGTGAGTTATTACAGAGAAGTATTAAAGTCAGTGCCGTTCGGTAAGCCGGTATGGAGTTATTGGTTAAGTTCGTCGTTTGGTAAGCGGGAGGATCCGATTAACAAGCATTCGGCAACTCATAAGGGAGTAGATTTAGCCAGCAACAAGGGCAACAAGGTAAAGACCATGGCCAAAGGTAAGGTATTAAGGTCCGGTCGTAACGGTGGGTACGGTATTTTTGTAGAGATAGATCACGGTAATGGTTTTAAGACGCGTTATGCTCATTTAAATAAAGCCTATGTTAAAAAGGGCGAATATGTAGAGCCGGGAGATACCATAGCAGAAGTAGGTTCAACGGGGCGTTCAACCGGGCCGCATCTTCATTATGAGGTGTTGTATAATGGGGTTAATGTAGATCCGATGGCATTTATGCAGGTACAATTATAAAAGAATAAATAAGGAGTATAGATATGAAAAATTGGCGAAGAATGTTGTATTTAAAAATTGCCAAAATAGGCAGGGGTTCCAATGCACCGGTTCCGAGCATTATCAGTTTCGGTACTAAAATAAAAGGCAATATTTTAGGCGGCGACATTGTGCATATAGACGGTCGTTTGGAAGGTAATGTTTGCTGTGAGGAGTTGATTATCGGGGTAAAAGGTCAGGTAATCGGGCAAGTTAAAGCCAAGAGTTTAAATTTGTACGGAAGTTTGCAAGGAACGGTAGAAGTAGAAAATTTATTTATTGCCGGCAGTGCCCATTTAATCGGTGATGCTGTACATCGTTCCATAACAGTTGAGCCCGGAGCATATATAGAGGGCAGATGTGTAAGGGTTAGTCAGAATAGCGGCGGAGAAGCAAAATCTGAAGTAAAAGCACCGATTAAGAGTGAAGCTTCGTCGGCAACGATAAAAAAATCGGCAGCAAGTGGGGATAATTCCAATTTATTTAAGTCCGGACAGGCGGCAAAATAGTAGAAATGGCTAAAAAAAACACAAAATCGGATTTTATAACCAGCGGTTTGGTAGCCCAAAACCGCAGGGCTCATTTTGATTATGAAATATCTGAGGTTTTTATAGCCGGATTGGAATTAACCGGTACGGAAGTAAAGTCTTTAAGGCTGGGGCATGCCAACATCAATGATGCGTACGGCATTGAGCAAAACGGCGAATTGTATATGTCTAATATGTTTATAGCCGAATATGCCAATAAGGGTTATGAGAGCCATGCCGAAAAGCGAAATCGTAAATTGCTGTTAAAGAAAAAAGAAATAATCAAAATAATTAACGAGTTAAATCGTAAAGGTTCAACCTTAATAGCCATAAAGCTGTTCTTTAATGAAAAGGGACGAGCTAAGTTGGAAATCGGTTTAGGAAAAGGCAAAAAGATTTACGATAAAAGGGAAACTATCAAAGAGCGTGATTGGAAACGAGAGCAAGCCCGATTACTTGGCTAAGTAACTAAAATCCCTCGTTGTTGCAAGATAACGAGGGATTTTATGATTCGAACGTAACACTACCTGCGTAAGCAGGTAGATGTAGACATACCTGCCCAGCCGTTAGGCTTGCGAAGCCTTTGGGCAGGGCGAACGTAGTTCGGAACAGGTAATACCACTTGCGTTAGCTAGTGGAAGTTTACCACCACCAGAAAGAAGCGGAAAAAGTTGTATTAGCTCGTTGCGAATTGGTACATCTGTTATAAATATCATTCAAAGTCAAATCTTTTAAGCATGGAGTTTTGCCTAAAGCACAATCATTATCTCCCCAAATTGACTGATAAGCATATCCGTCTTCGGCAGAATCTTCTTCTCTGTATATTTTTATAAGTTCGGATGAAAATTCTTTGCCGATACGGTACAATACCTGACATTGTTCAAAACTGCTGGAGCTATTGGCTAAGCTGGTATGCAATACCCAATTGTATCCGAATCCGGATCTGCCGGCGAAGTGTGTATTATTACCAAACACATCTATAAGGAAACTATTGTCATTTTCATCTAGTTTAAATCCGTCAGGCAACAAATTGAGTTTATGTAGTAGTTCAGTACGATATTGTTTAATTGTGGCTTGTTCGGTTGGAATTTGTTTGGAAAGTTGTATAGCATTAGCCAACAGCAACGTCATAGATTCACTATATTTATTGAGCTTATATTTCATCATGGCCTTGGAATATCCGGCAATAGCTCCCACAGATAGCACGCCGATTATGGCTAAAACGCCGAGCATCTCCACCATGGAACGCCCATATTGATAAAATTTCATCTAAAACCTCCAAAAAAATTAGTAAAAATGGCTTTAAACGAAATCTTAAACCGTTTTTTTTTTGCAATTTTAAAGTTAAAGCGGTGGATAAAATCACCCTCATTTTAGCAAAATGAGGGTGCTGACATAAATTTTACAAATTTTAGCAGGCTTTGCCCATGGTATAAGCCTCTTTCATGGCCGGAGTTCCTTTAATTTCTCCCATTTGCCAAGCTCCTACACCGTAGATTATGCCTTTTTCTTTGGCTCCATTTAAGCAATCCTCGGTAAAGCCTCTGAAACCCTCTAAGGCTCTTTCAAGATTGGCTTTATTATCGTCGGCAGAAGCCAAAATAAAATAAAAATCTTTATGGCTGATTTCGGTATATCTTGGTACCGTACGGTCAATTAAAGTTTTCATTTGTCCGTTCATGGCATAAAAATAAATAGGGGTTGCCATAACAATTACATCGGCATTTACCATTTTATCTAAAATTTCGGCCATATCATCTTGCTGAATGCACTTGTGAGTACTATTGCATACTCCGCAGCCTTTACAAAAGTTGATGTGTTTATCATTAAGATAAATTTTTTCAACTTCATGTCCGGCTTCTTTAGCACCTTTTATAAATTCATCACACAATAAATCGGAATTTCCGTGTTTACGAAAACTTGCCGCTAAAACTAAAACTTTTTTACTCATAATTTTACTCCTTTGTAACTGCATCAACCGCCGCAATTCCGTTAAGTGAACGCGGGTAGCCGATATAGGGCAAGAGCCCCGAAATTACATCTAACAAAACTTGACGGTCGTTGCCGACATTTATGTTGGCCTGAGCGTGTGCCTTGGCCTGAGCATCGGCTCCGCCCATAGATACTAATACCGCAAAGGTAATAAGTTCTCTTTGCTTAATATTCAAACCGCCACGAGTGTAATAATCCCCAAAACAGTTAGCCGACAGATAGTCTTGAATATGCTTCAAATCATCCGGGGCATTTTTACGCATACTTAAAATTTGCTCTTTGCCGAATATGGCACATTGTGTTTCAAGACCTTTTTCTAACCGATTATCAGGTGTGGTAACCGCCTGAGAAGGCAATGGTATTTTAACGCCTTTGGCACTCATTACCTCGTTGGTGGCATTAAAAAAGTCGTAAGCTTTGGCCATACCGGCATAAGGTACGGTTTGATAAAGCATTTCTTTAACGGCAATCGGCGAAACCTCATCATCTAAGGCTTGAGCCAAAATAAGTTTGTATTCATTAACCGATTGTGTGGCAATATGGGCCGCTAAAACGGTTAAATAACGCATTTGGGTGTCAAGATTACCGTGAGGCTTAACATCATTTTCCAAAAAATGATTCCACATGGCGGTAAAATCGGCATCGGTTTTTGCAAAATTTTGCATATTATCTCCTTTGTTAAGATATAATGCTCCTCCGGCGACGATAATACAAATTATTATCGCCGCCCCTAACAGAAGTTTGTTCATTATTTATATTCCTCATCGGTTACCGGCTCTAACCAAATAGCTTGATTGTTGGGCACATTGGTTTCCAAAGAAATATGGGTAAACCAGCTTTCCGGAGCCGCTCCGTGCCAATGCTCAACATCGGGGGCAATACGAACAACATCGCCTTTATGCAACACTTGCACTTCTTTGCCGCGTTCTTGGTAACGCCCTTCACCGGCCAGTACCAGCAAAATCTGTCCGCCGGTGTGCTTGTGCCAATTGGTACGAGCTTTAGGCTCAAAGGTAACATTGCCAACCGGAGCGTTAAAAACGGTATCGTTGGGGCTTAACATGGTAAGATAAGTCTGTCCGGTAAAATATTTGCCGTAAGGGTTAGGTTCGCCTTGGGCAAAAACGGTATCAATCGGAGCTGTTTTCATTTCTTGAGCCTTTACTGTTAAAGTTGTTGTAAATACGATTGTAATAGCTAAAACAATACGATAAAGCATTATATTCTCCTTATTTATAAGAGTTATGATAAATACTTACACAGTCTTCAATGCTTAATTTAATACGGTCAAAGTTAAACAAAAAGCTCATGCAGTCTTGGGCATTAACGGCCATTTCGGTAAATTCGCTTTCATTTATGCCGTAATCGGACATTTTTAATTCATCAACGCCGCAGGCTTTTTGCAAATTAACCAGAGCCGTAATAAAGTCTTGAGGCTTTTTGGCATCGTTAAAGCCTAAAAGCTGAGCCATTTTGATAAATCTTTCGGGAGCGACACCCTGATTGATAAAGTGTGTATAGTAAGCTTTGGAAATCATAATCAATCCGGCACCGTGGGGAAGCTCTTGATGATAAGCCGATAAGGCGTGCTCCAAAGAGTGCTCACTGGTGCAGGTTCCGACACACATAACAAAGCCGGACATAGTATTGGCAAAGGCCATATGTTCACGAGCTTCCAAATCGTTACCGTTATTAACGGCCCGAGCCAAATATTTGCCGACATTTTCAATGGCGGTAACGGCAAACATATCACTCATTAAATTAGCCTGTTTGGAAATATAGGCTTCAATGCTGTGGAACAGAGCGTCAAAACCTTGGTAAGCCGTCATCTTTTGAGGAACGGTAGTCATTAACTCCGGATCAACAATGGATAAAACCGGAAAATCAGCAAAGAATGCGGTTTTTTCTTTAGTTTCGGGATTGGTAATAACCGCACCGCTGTCGGCCTCCGAGCCGGTACCGGCGGTAGTGGTAATGGTAACCAAAGGTAAGGGTTTGTTTTTCATGGGCAGTTTTTTGCCGTTGCCGAACTGAATATAATCCCATAAATCGCCATCATTTACGGCCATGGCGGCAATAGCTTTGGACGCATCCATAACACTGCCTCCGCCCAGAGCCACAACAAAGTCGCAAGCATTGTCACGGGCAACTTGTGCTCCGTCCATAACCGTGGACTTTAAGGGGTTGGCTTCAACTTTATCAAACAAAACATATTGAGCTCCGGCTTTGGTAAGCTGCTCAATGGTGCGGTCTAAATAACCGTTGACACGAGCCGATTTTCCGTTGGAAATAACCAACAAGGCTTTTTTGCCGGGAAGGGGCTGTTTGTTTAAATTGTTTAATTCACCGTTTCCGAATAAAATATGTACCGGAACATAAAAGTTAAAACTCATAATTTTTCTCCTTATTTGTTTGAAGTTAATTTAATAATCGTAATTTCCGAAGGTGCCAGAAAACGCATTTGCGGACCCCATTGACCGGCACCGTTAGTTACATAAATATAAGCATTGTTATCCATTTTATACAATCCTGATAAATACTTATTATGCAGTTTTGTAAAAATATGGAAAGGAAAAATTTGACCGCCGTGTGTATGACCGGAAATTTCCAAATCAAAAACATTGCTGTCTTTAAAATCGGTCGGGGTGTGCGACATTAAAATTTTGTATTGATGGTTTTGAGCTTTATTAAAAGCTTGTTTTATATCGGCGTTTTTACCGTAAGCCTCTCCGGTAAAAGTATCGGGAATACCGGCAAGATAGATATTGTTAATAACTGCCGAATTGTTTTCAAGCAGGGTAAAACCTAAATTTTGCAAAGCGTTAACGGTAGCTTGATAGCCGGCATAAAACTCATGATTACCGGTTACAAAGTAAATGCCGTATTTGGCTTTTAAATCCTTTAGCAAAGCGGTAATTGCCGCAACTTTTTGCGGGTTATCATCAATAATATCACCGTCAAGCAAGATAATATCCGGATTTTGGGCATTGGTTTTGGCAATGATATTTTTAATCTTTTGCGGGCAGATAACCCGATGAATATGTAAATCGCTTAAAACAGCAACGGTCATATCTTGGCTGATTTTAGGCGAAGATAAAGTAACGGTGTTAATCTTCGGGGTTTTAGTACCCTCATACAAAGCCCATACGGTAAACAAAAGAGCTATCATAACGGTATAAAGGTTGGCTTTAAGCGGCATATGCCAAGAAATTGCGGGGCATAAATCAAACTTAGAGCAAATAAACCAAAGAGCATCTCTGATAACGGTTAGAGTTAATAAAATGACCGCACCAATATAGATAAAGTAAAGAGTGTAGCGATAGAAGGGATAGAATTTGCCCAAGATATCTTCAAAAGAATATTCCACAAACAAGGGTATACATCCTATAAGCAAAAATAAAATAAGACAAATTATTTTATAAGGGAGCCCGATTGAGGCAAATAAGATATAACGAAAATACAAAAAAAGCGTAGCCAAACAGCCTAAAAAAGAGGTGGTAACGGCACAGGTATACATAAGCAAAACTCCTATTTAAAAAGATAAATTACAATAGTATTTTACGATTCTGATAGGAGTGTAATGCTTGGAGTTAGCTCTAAGTCAAGCATTTTTTTACAATACTTGCAAAAATATTACATATTTCTAATTTCGGGGCTTACAGCCGCAGTAAGTTTGATTGTAAAGATTAAGTTCCTTAATAAGAGCGGCTCTCAGCTCCTGCATACCGTTTTTGCGGCCTTCAATTTCTAAGTAAGGACACTTGGTCTCTCGCATGGCTTTATCGGCGGCGGCGTTTACCTGATTAAGGTCTTTGTATCTGGAAACTCCGAGTACCGAGGCAACCGAGGTATATCCGTTTTGCTTGGCGTATTCCATAACTCTTTTTAGCCGCATTTCAAAACACAAACTGCATCTTTTGCCTCTTTCCGGCTCATTTTCCAGTCCTTTGATGATATTGCACCAACGCTCGTTGTCATATTCCAACTCAATAAAAGGTACATTGTAAATTTCGCATACTCTCCGGTTTTCATTGCGTCGTTTTTCGTATTCTTTAAAAGGCCTGATGTTAGGATTATAAAAAACTACGGCAAAATCTTTTTTCTGCTCGGCTAAAGTTTTGATTACGGCACAAGAGCAGGGAGCACAACAGGAAAGCAGTAAAAATTTTTCAGGCTCTGCCAAGTAAAATTTTCCGTTATCATAAATAACATGAAAAACCGCTCCGTTGGGTATATCGTGTTGTTTTTTGCCCAAATGCAGTAAAATTACGCGTAACACCGCACTGTGCGAGGCAACGCCTATAACATTATAAGGCAGTTTGAGTAACTTATTTAAGCCGGTGAAGGCCCGATTTAAAATCTGCCGTTTACTTTCACCGTTTTTAAAATGGATGTCTAAAAATTGTTCATCAAGTTTAATCCATTCTTTGAAGGTGGCAATTTCATCTTCGGTAATTTCTTCTTTGGTTTTGCCTTCCACATCACCAAAGTTTCCTTCAATGAAGTGCTCATCAATTTCCACGGGCACACCAAGATGTTCGGCAACAATCTGGGCTGTTTCCAAAGCTCTTTTTAGGGGGCTTGAAACAATGAGCTCAATTCCTTTATCTTGGAGATGTTCAGCCAGATTTTGAGCTTGTTTTTTACCGGTTTCGTTCAAGCCGGCATTTAAGGTTTGCCCTTGAAAGCGGCCTAAAGCGTTAAAGTGAGTTTCACCGTGTCGGAACAGATAAAAGTGCTTCATTTAAGTTTTCCTTTTAAGTATTTTCCGGTATAAGAACCTTTAATCTTAACAATTTCTTCAGGCGTACCCTGAGCAATAATTTTTCCGCCGCCGTCTCCGCCTTCGGGGCCGATATCCACAATATAATCGGCGGTTTTTATTACATCTAAGTTATGCTCAATTACCAGTACGGAGTTACCTTGCTCCACAAAAGTATGCAAAACTTTTAAGAGCTTATTGATATCTTCAAAATGAAGTCCGGTCGTCGGTTCATCTAAAATATACAAAGTCTTGCCGGTAGCTTTTTTGGACAGCTCTTTGGAAAGTTTAATTCTTTGAGCTTCACCGCCGGAGAGGGTAGTAGCCGGTTGTCCGAGTTTAATGTAGCCCAGCCCCACCTGCCGCAGCAAGTTAAGACGATTTTTAATGGCCGGAATTGCTTCAAAAAACTTGTAAGCCTCATCAACCGTCATATCCAAAACATCGGCGATGGATTTATCTTTATATTTAACTTCCAAAGTTTCCCGATTAAAGCGTTTACCTTTACAAACTTCGCACTCTACATAAACATCGGGTAAAAAGTGCATTTCAATTTTGGTAACGCCGTCGCCTTTGCAAGCCTCGCAACGACCGCCTGCCACATTAAAAGAAAATCGTCCCGCCGAATAACCCCGAGCTTTAGCTTCGGGCAGAGCGGCAAACCAGTCGCGGATGTAGGTAAACAGCCCGGTATAAGTTGCCGGATTGGAACGCGGCGTTCTGCCGATTGGTGATTGGTCAATATCAATAATTTTATCAATCTTTTCCACACCTTTAATTGTATCATAAAATCCGGCCGGTTCGCGTGAACCGTTTATTTCTTTGTTTAAGGCTTTATATAAAGTTTCCAAAACCAAAGAAGATTTTCCGCTGCCTGAAACGCCGGTAACACAGGTTAAAGTTCCGAGCGGCAGTTTAAAATTAACCCCTTTAAGATTGTTGGTTCTAACCCCGTCAAGCTCCAAAAATTTACCGTTGCCTTTGCGTCTTTCTTGGGGTACGACAATTTGTTTTTCGCCGTTTAGATATTTAGCGGTTAAACTGTTTTTATTTTTTAAGACTTCTTCCACGGTACCGCAGGCGGTAACTTTTCCGCCCTCATCGCCGGCAAGAGGGCCCATATCTACCAAAAAGTCGGCGGCTCTTATGGCATCTTCGTCGTGCTCCACCACAATTACCGTATTACCGATATCACGCAGTCTGGTTAAGGTTTCCAACAGTTTATCGTTATCGCGTTGATGCAAGCCGATAGACGGTTCATCTAACACATACATAACTCCGGTCAATCCCGAGCCGATTTGCGAAGCTAAACGGATTCGTTGTGATTCTCCGCCCGATAAAGAGCCCGATTGCCGTGACAAAGTCAAATAATCCAAGCCGACATTGTTTAAAAAGTGCAGTCGCTCAATAATTTCTTTCAAGATTTTGTGGGCAATTTCCCGTTTTTGCGTTGAAAGTTGCTCTTCAACTTTGGAAAACCAGTCCAAAGCTTTTTTAACCGACATATCGGAAACTTCCATAATATCCAAGCCGCAGATTTTAACGGCGAGAGCCTCCGGTTTTAAGCGTTTACCTTTGCAAAATTCGCAAGGAGCGGCAGACTGATAATGCGAAAGTTCTTCCCGAGCCGCCATGGAATCTGTTTCCAAAAAACGCCGTTCCATATTAGGAATAACTCCTTCAAACGGCTTATCGGTAACAAAGCGAGAGTAATACATCGGAATGGATTCGTTGCCCGAGCCGTATAAAATAATTTGTTTGGCGCGTTCCGGTAAATCTTTCCAAGGAGTTTTGGTAGATACTTGCAAATAATCGCACAAAGAGTTAATGGTTTGGGCATAAAATGAAGTTCTGAAGCCAAACCACGGAGCAATGGCTCCTTGATCTATGGTCAAGTTTTCATTAGGTACTATTAAGTTAGGGTCCATATACAGCCTTGCCCCGATACCGTCGCAATGGGGGCAGGCTCCGTAAGGGTTGTTGAACGAAAATAAACGCGGTTCAATTTCTTCAATGGTAAAGCCGGAAACCGGACAGGCAAATTTGGAAGAAAATATTTTGCGTTCGCCGCCGCTTGGAAAATCCACAAACAACAGTCCGTCGCTTAACTTTAAGACGGTTTCTATGGATTGGCTTAATCTTTCGGCAATTCCGGGTTTTACGACCAAACGATCAACCACAACTTCAATATCGTGCTTTTGATTTTTGTTTAAGTTCGGAAGCTCTTCAATGTTATAAATTTGACCGTCAATGTTTAGCCGTTGATAACCTTGTTTTTGTAAAGACTCAAACTCTTTTTTAAACTCACCTTTTTTGCCTCTGGCAATAGGGGCCAGAAGAATAATTTTGGTAGATTCGGGGTATTCTAAAATTTTATCTACCATCTGCGATACGGTTTGTTGTTCAATGGGAAGTCCGGTAGCCGGAGAGTACGGGGTGCCGGCTCTGGCCCACAAAAGCCGCATATAATCATAAATTTCGGTAACCGTACCGACGGTGGAACGCGGATTATGGGAAGTGGTTTTTTGTTCAATGGATATGGCCGGAGACAAGCCTTCAATAGAGTCCACATCGGGCTTTTTCATTAAATCCAAAAACTGGCGGGCATATGAGGACAAACTTTCCACATATCGCCTCTGTCCTTCGGCATAGATGGTATCAAAAGCCAAAGACGATTTGCCCGAACCCGACAATCCGGTAATAACGGTTAATTTGTCTTTGGGAATATTTATATCAATATTTTTGAGGTTATGTTCACGAGCCCCTTTAATTTCAATAAATTTATTTTCAGCCATATTACATCTCCGCATTGAGGTAATATAGATAAAAAGCCATCGTAACACAATAGGAAAAAGTAAAATAATTGCAAGTTTAAATATTTGTCCAAAAGAGCAAAATAAAAGTATTGATTTTTAGGGAAGATTGTAGTAGTTTTCGGGAAGTATTTAAACAAACAGAGTCGTGGAATGATTAGACAAATTGTATCGGCCATACTGGTAGGTTGTTATTTTCTGCCGCATATGTGTAGGGCCGAGGTCCGGATAGCCGTGATTGCACCCAAAACCGGCGAATACAAGATGTGGGGTGATGAGCTGGTCTACGGGGCACAGGTGGCGGTGGATGAAATAAATCGCAACGGTGGAGTAAAAGGTGAAAAAGTCAAATTACTCAGCATTGACGATGTTTGCAGTGACAATTTAGCCATTTCTACGGCACAAATGTTGGCAGTGGGTTTGGAAAATAAACCGTCGGTAGTTATCGGGCCGTATTGTTCAAACGGGTTTGAGCAAATTTCGCAAATTTATTCCAAAGCCAAAATTTTACAAATTGTGCCCATTCATTTAAGTTATAATCAGGCTTTACAAAAGCACAAAGGCATGATTAGAATGGGAGGCTTTAAGGAACAGGCCGGTCGGGATTTTTTTAGGTTTTATAACACGCATTTTGCCGGTAAAAAAGTAGCGGTTTTAATAGATTCGGATAATAAAAACACCACGGCGGCCTTTAATTTGGTATATGATGAATTCAGAAAATACGGCAAGGCATCATTAGTGGAGAGTTATGCTTTTACAACGGATAATTTAGAAGCCGAGGCCGAAAAGATTATTGCCTCAGGGGCAGAGGTTGTGGCCATAGCCGGCAGTCCGAAAAAAACCGCCAAAATGATAAGAGAGCTAAAACAACAAAAGAAAGATATAATCATAGTAACCAGCAAATATGCTTTAGGCGATTCTTTATTTGAATATGCTCAGGATTATTTGGATACGGTTTACTTTGTGGCTTTACCGACCATGGATGATAATCCGGAATTTGCGGAAACTTTAGTCAAGTTGCGATTACAAGGTATAGATATGCAAGGGCTTAACATTTACGGTTATTCGGCGGTCAAAACTTGGGAAGATATGGTAAATTCGGCCGACAGCTTTGCCTATGATGATTTATCATCTTGGATACAAAAAGAAGAAAACGGAGATTTGGCGGAAAAGTTTTTATTCAACAACGGCGGCGGAGACAATCCGTTGCATTATGAGTTTTATCAGTACAAAGACGGAGAATATGTAGTTATTAAATAAAGAAACGGCTCATGGTTGAGCCGTTTCTTGTAAATTGTCAATCCGTGTAAATTTTAAGTAACGGATTTTCATTTCAAGCCAGTCATAGCGGTCTTCAAAATAGCTTTCCGCCAAATCGGCAAAATGTTGCGGATTGTCGGTCAGATTTTGAAAAGTAGCATCTTTGACGCTTTCGCTGACTGATTGTTCAATAGCCAGGTAGTAAGATATACATCCCCAGGAACTGAAAAATTCGTATTCGGCTCTGATTTCCACTTTACCGTCGGCGATAGCATAAGTATCGGTGTAGTAATCGGCAAAGTAATCAAAGAGCAGGTCGCTGATATTCGGCCCCTCAAAATCTAAGTCTTCATAACTTTGGTGAGGAATAGGTTCTCCGGGAGAACACGAAGCACACAGCAGTACGCAGACAGCTGCTGCCAATAAGCAAAACTTTTTCATATATATCATATATAAATAATTTAATTTGCCGAAAATATAACATAATTAAGGTAGGATGTCAAATGCAATAGATGTGTAAAAATGTGGTTTAAAGTTGGCTATTTTGTAAAAAGTCTTTATAGTAAAAAAAGTTAAACTGTATAACATAGGAAATAATCATGGCAGGAAGCGTTAATAAAGTAATTTTAGTTGGCAACTTGGGAGCTGATCCGCGTGTCAGTAACACCCAAAGCGGCACCAAGATTGTTAATTTAACCGTAGCAACTTCGGATAGATGGAAAGACAAACTTTCCGGAGATTGGAAGGAAAGGACGGAGTGGCACAGAGTGGTGATTTTCAACCCGCAATTAGCCGAAACGGCGGAAAGATATTTGCATAAAGGCTCCAAGGTATACATTGAAGGTCAGTTGCAGACTCGTAAATGGGAGGACAACAGCGGCCAAGAGCGTTATACCACGGAAGTGGTTTTGCAAAACTTTAACGGTACTCTGATGATGTTGGACAGCCGCAGCGGTGAGGGAGCATCTTCGGTAGAGGATGTGTTCGGAGGTTCGGCATCTTCCGGTTGGGACAGTTCAGCTCCGGCGGACAGTTCATCAACTTTGGACGATGATATTCCGTTTTAGCCACAAAGTGAGTAATGATTAAAAAATCCTCCCGAAAGGGAGGATTTTTCAGTAAGTTTGGTTTTAACCTTTTATTTTATTCCATAATATAGTAAATATACAACTACTTACAGAATCATCACAAGTTGAACACAATTCTTCCATTTTTGATAATGTTAAATCTTTAAGACAGGTAACATTTTCCGTACAATAGGCATCTCCGTATACTCTGTTGGCATATTGTATATCTCCCTGACCGTTACCTTTTGAAAACATAGTTTGCCATAAACCTGCCGAACGTAATTTGGCTATTTGGTATAGATTTACGCATATTTCGCGAGGTCCTTTGCCAACATATATTTGTAGACGGTAGTAGATATCGCCGTCATTATTAAGAGTTGGCCATACAATGTTTCCGAAAACATCTTTTACATAGCCGGTCTCAGCCGAATTTTCAACTATCATTTCAAGCGGAATGACGCCCAATTTTTGTAATAGAATACCGAAATTTATAGAAAAATCATGATTAAATTTATCGGAATTGATGGTGACATAGTCTAAAATGCTACCGATTTGCTCGGTCTGGCGATTGAGCTTATATTTCATCATGGCTTTGGAGTAGCCGGCAATAGCTCCAACCGATAAAACGCCAATAATTGCCAAAACGCCCAGCATCTCAACCATTGATCTACCAGATTGATAAAATTTCATTTAAAACCTCCGAAAAAGTATAAGAAAAAGGTGTTTAAACGAAATTCTAAACCGTTTTTTTTTTTTGCAATTTTAAAGTTATCCCGGTGGATAAAAGTGGAAATTATAAAAACCTTCTTGAAGATATTTTTAGTATTATAAGATTTACATATGAAATTTTTTGTAAGGTAATTTAGTCATTTATTTGATATGTTGCATAAATAGAACAGCTGTCAGTACCTTCACAAGTACGGCACATCTCATCAATTTGTTGTAATGATAAGCTCTTAAGGCATTTTGTCGTGCAATATTTATCTCCCAGAAAATAAGTCTGATAGGAAGATTCATCCTCCTCCGATTGCCCCATACCTAATCCATATATAACTTCGTGGAAATTAGATATAGTTTTAATAACATTACTACATAATTCCAGGGAGCCATTGTTTATATAGTAATGCAATATTAGTCCGGTACAAACCGGATTACAACCATTTGTCGTCATATCTATTTTCTGGCCAAATACATCATATAAATAATAATTGCTATCTTTAAGCATATTTTCTGGGATCAAACCTAGTTTTTTATAGTATGGAAGCAGTGATACAAATCTATCATCAAATATCCACTGTGATTTATATTGATACATAACATTTAAAAGCCAGCTCAACTGTTCGGTTTGTTTGTTGAGCTTATACTTCATCATGGCCTTGGAATAACCGGCAATAGCCCCGACAGAAAGTACCCCAATTATCGCCAGAACGCCGAGCATTTCAATCATTGATCTACCAAATTCATTAAATTTCATCTAAAACCTCCGAAAAAGTATAAGAAAAAGGTGTTTAAACGAAATTCTAAACCGTTTTTTTTTTTTGCAATTTTAAAG
>CALXTJ010000008.1 GCA_944391375.1 uncultured Alphaproteobacteria bacterium | reverse complement strand
GCTCCGCAGATTTGCAAAATGGTGTAATTCAAAATTTCTTCAGTTGGAAAATTGGTGGTCTTGCAATTTTTTTCGCATTTATATAACAAGTCTAAAACATTGCAGAGGTCTTTTCTTTTCCAAATGTGTAATTGTAAAACTAAATCGTCTTTTCTGAAAAACATTACCGGAGGACGCAAGGCATTTACGGCACTGATTGCTTTTTGCCCTTTTTCCATTAAGGCTACGCAGCTAAGCAACCTAAAAAAGTGGTAAGTTAAACTGCGGGTTAAAGCTACTTCGGTTTCGCCTTCATATAATAACTCATGACAGGCCTCCAGTGCTTTTTGGGTTTCGCCTTTGGCTACCAGATAACATAAATCTTCTTCAGATGAACTTGAGGTGTCACTGATTACGGTCTTAACATCTTCAAGTTCTAAATTTTTTTTCCCGCCTAAATAGGTTACCAACTTATCAAGCTCGCCGCTGCTTACTTTACGGTCGCTTGATAAACGCGAACACAATAAATCCATGGCTTGAGCATTTATGGTTATACCGTTAGCTATTAAAAAATCCCGAGCATAGGCATAAATGTCGTTTTCGCGGTCATCATAACAGCCGACAAGGGCAAAATCAGGACTCTCTTTGCCCAAACTTACCAATGATGATTTGGTATTTATACTTGATGAGGTTACAATAACCAAAGTATCGGACTTACTGTCTTTGAATAAATTTTTAAAATGAGCGGTTAAATTGTTGTTGCCGTCTTTGATTAAAATTACTCTTCTGCCGCCTAATAAGGATTGGGCATTGTATTCTCCGTACAAAATGCCAATGTCTTTTTCAAGGGCTTCCATAGATAAATTAACAACACAAAAGGCATCGGTTAAGTCCGGACATATGCTCTTGGCAATTTGATTGGCGTAATCGGCTATCATGCCCTCGTTAGTGCCGAAGATAACAAAGCATTTAATTTTGTTATCCGGCTTTTTTATGTATTGAGCTATATCTGCGGCTTTGTAATTCATAATTACTTTTTCTCTTGAGTAATAACCGTATGAAAATAGGCTCCGATACGCAAAGATATGTCATCGGAGAGCATTTTGGCCGCATTTTGTTCAACCTTTTTCTGAGCAAAAGTGGTGGAATAGGGGTTGGCTAAAATATCATATCCGACAAAGGCCAAGGAATTACCTTGTACCAACTGCTTACCGGTTTTGATATCATAAAGCCGGTAGGTTACCGTATAGCGGACTCTTTCACGCGTGGCGGTAATGTCGTTACGCAAAGCTTGTTGCACTACTTGCTTTTTGATATCATCAACCACAAAACGATAAGCCGGCTTTGACGGTTCCCCTTTGGGGGTAAAACTGTCCATTAAGTCGTTTCTTATCATTTGCCCGATACGATCCGAAATCGGGGCAATGGTAATTTTGGCCATCTCCTCGGTAATGGATGTATCAAACTCGCCCTGATAATACCACTTATCATCGGCTTTTCTTTCCACATAAAGCGGCTTGAACCCGCAGGCCGATAATGACATTATCAGCCCGCAGATTACTAAAATTATGTTCTTTTTATGCAACAATGTTCACAATCCTATTTGGTACAACAATTATCTTTTTAATTTCTTTGCCCTCTAATTGCTTAGATACATTTTCTAAGCTCAAAGCAGTGGATTTTACCTCATCTTCCGGTGAATCTTTGGGCATTTCAATCGTGCCACGCATCTTACCGCCTAACTGTACGGCAATGGTAACCACATCATCTTGGGCCAATTTTTTATCACCTTGAGGCCAACTTTCGGTTACTACCGAAGTGTTGTAACCCATACGAGCCCACATCTCTTCTGCTAAGTGCGGAGTAAACGGACTTAACAGTTTTAATAAAGTTGAGTACAATTCAGCCGGAATTTTTTCCAATCCGGACAGGTAGTTTACATAAGTCATCAACGATGAAACCGCAGTGTTAAACTTCATTTGGTCAATGCGTTCGGTAACTTCCAAAATGCACTTGTGCATGGCTCGTAAATCTTTGGTACTCGGCTCAATTTTGTAAACTTTTTTGAACAGATTATAAATTTTGCCGACAAAACGATAAACACCCATTAAGCTTTCGTCCGACCACATGGCGGTTTGTTCAAACGGACCGATAAACATTTCATATAAACGGAAAGTGTCGGCTCCGTAGTTGTTGACGATGTCGTCGGGGTTAATTACATTACCGCGTGATTTTGACATCTTTTCACCGTTTTCGGCCAAAATCATACCGTGAGAAGTTCTTTTATTATACGGTTCTTTGGTTGAAACATAACCGCAATCATATAAAAACTTGTGCCAGAAACGCGAATACAACAAGTGCAAGGTTGTGTGTTCCATACCGCCGTTGTACCAGTCTACCGGCATCCAGTAGTCAAGTGCTTCTTTGGAGGCAAACTCTTTGTCATTATGCGGGTCGCAGTACCTTAAAAAGTACCAGGATGACCCTGCCCAGTTAGGCATAACATCGGTTTCTCTTTTAGCCGGTTTGCCGCATTTGGGGCAGGTGGTATTAACCCAATCGGTTGCTTTGGCAAGCGGCGAATCGCCGTTGTCGTTGGGTAAAAAGTCGGTAACTTCGGGTAAAGTCAACGGTAAGTCTTTTTCATCCAGCGGTTGCCATCCGCAGTGCTCACAGTAAACCATCGGTATCGGTTCGCCCCAGTAGCGTTGACGCGAAAATACCCAGTCACGGAGCTTGAAGTTGACTTTGGGCTTGCCGAATCCGTTTTTAACGGCATAGTTAATGGCTTGTTTCATACCATCTTCTTTGTTTAAGCCATCTAAAAAGCCGGAGTTAATGTGCGGGCCGTCTTCTTCAAAGGCTTGCTTAGATATATCGCCGCCGTCCAAAACTTGAATAATCGGTAAATTAAAGGCTTTGGCAAAGTCATAGTCGCGTTGGTCGTGAGCCGGAACTGCCATAATGGCTCCCGTGCCATAGCCGGTTAATACATAGTCGGAAATAAATACCGGTATTTCTTTGTTGTTATATGGGTTTACCGCTTTTATACCTTTTAATTCAACGCCGGTTTTAGAATCATCGGCGGTGCGTTGTAATTCCGATTTTTTAGCCGTCTCGGCAACATAGTTTTTGATTTCAGCCTGATTTTCAAACTTGTCCATGTACTTGTTTACAAACGGATGTTCGGGAGCTAAAACCATATAGGTTACACCAAAAGCCGTGTCCGGACGAGTGGTAAATACGGTAAGTAAATCACCGCCGAATCCAAAATCAAGTTCGGCACCTTCGGAACGACCTATCCAATTTATCTGTTGAGCCTTTACACGGTCCACAAAATCCAAACCTTCCAAGTCGTTGATTAAACGGTCGGCATATTTGGTAATGGCTATCATCCATTGTTCTTTGTCTTTGCGGACAACTTCGGCACCGCAACGCTCGCAATGTCCGTTGATAACTTCTTCGTTAGCCAAACCTACCTTACAAGACGGACACCAGTTAATGGCCATTTTATCTTTGTAGGCTAATCCGTGTTTGAATAACTGAATAAACATCCATTGCGTCCATTTATAATATTCGGGCGAGGAGGTATCAATACATCTGTCCCAGTCAAAACTAAAACCGATGGATTTTAATTGACGGGTAAAGTTTTTAATGTTGGCTTGGGTTGATACCGCCGGATGGACGCCGGTTTTAATGGCATAGTTTTCGGCCGGTAATCCGAAAGCATCAAAACCCATGGGGTACAACACATTGTAACCTTGCATGCGTTTTTTGCGGGCAATTACATCAAGTGCCGTGTAAGACCGAGGGTGACCGACATGAAGTCCGGCTCCCGACGGATACGGAAATTCTACCAAAGCGTAAAATTTTTCTTTGTTTTTATCAATGTCTACATGGTAGATTTTTTCATCTTCCCATATCTTTTGCCATTTGCTTTCTATGGTACGGAAGTTGTATCTTTGTTCAATGTCCCATTCTTTTTGCCAATCGGCAAAGCTTTCTTTACCGTTGTAACGCGGATTACCAGTCATTTCTTTTTATTCTCCATTTTTTCTCATAACTTACCATAAGTTAGACCAAGGCTTTATAAAAAACAAGCATAAACTGTATTTTTAACCGTTTTATCAACGAGTTTTTATTTATAAATCGGGGATTTTACTTGCAAAGTTTTAGCTAAATGTTTAACCTCAAAACCGAAAGGATTGTTAAATATCATGACTATTCGCCGACAATGTGTTGAAATCTTAAAACAAATTTTGGAGCAATCGCTGTTTTTTAATGCCTTAAAATCGCAGATAAACGATAAAGATTTGCCTTTTGCCAATATGCTGATTTTAACCGCATTGCGAAATTTAGTTTCCATACGGGAAGTGTTGCAAAAATATTTGGCAAAAAAAATTCCTAACAAAAATAAGGCGGCTTATTATGCTCTTGTTTTGGCTTTAACCGAAATAGCCTACTTAAAAACTCCCGATTATGCGGTTATTAACGAATATGTGAACATCACCAAAAAAACAACCGATAAATTTACCGCTAATATGGTAAATGCCGTGTTGCGGCGGATATCAAGCGAAAAAGAAAATTTAAATACAGTGTTCAACACCCCGCATTTTCCGCAAAATTTTCAAAATATTTTAAGAAAAGATTATACCCTAGAGCAAATTTTGAATATGGAAAAAATGCTTTCTGTTGAACCGCCGCTTGATTTGACTATTAACGGAAATGAAGAAGAAATTGCCGAACGATTGAACGGTGTTTTATTACCGAACGGAAGTATCAGGTTAAATAAAATCAATACTAAAATATCCGAACTTTACGGGTTTAAAGAAGGCTTGTGGTGGGTGCAAGATTTTGCCGCATCTTTGCCGATTTTTTTGCTTAAAAATGTTAAAGGTAAAAAGGTGTTGGACCTCTGTGCGGCTCCGGGAGGTAAAACGGCACAGCTGTTGGCGGGAGGAGCTAAAGTTACGGCCTTAGATGTTGATAAAGAGCGTATGGATAGGCTTAAACACAATATCAAAAGACTTAATTTAGAGCAAAATTTACAAACCGAAGTTGCCGATGCTCTGGAATTTTTGGCTCATAGTAATGAAGTTTTTGATATAATTGTTTTGGATGCTCCTTGTTCGGCAACCGGAACTTTCCGTCGTCATCCCGAAGTGCTGCATATTAAAACTACAGATGATGTTAAAAATGCACTCGTTTTACAAGAAAAAATGCTTGATGCGGTAAGCTCTCATATGGCTAAAGACGGAATGTTACTGTATTGCACCTGTTCAATCGCCAAAGATGAGGGGGAAAAGCAAATTAAAAGATTTTTGGAAAGACATCCCGAGTTTGAATTGCTTCCGTTTGAGGATAAAGAGCTTAAAGTTGTTGAAGAAAAGATAATTGATAATGGAGTTTTAAGAACTTTGCCGTATTATATGAAAGAAAAGGGCGGTATGGATGCTTTTTTTGCCGCTCGGTTACAAAGGAAAGCTTAAAGGAGAATTAAATGTCCTGGGTATTGCTTGCAGGTATAATTTTATCGGTAATCGGTTTTACGGCCTCCAAATTATGTATGGGGTTGTGTCAAATTGATGTTGATAATCCGGATAATTTTAAGTTTTATCAGGAAAGTTGGCTCTATTTGGGCGGTTTAAGTATTATCGGGATGTTGGGCATTTTTTATTTTATGCCCGATATGCAGGATGTTATTGTTCCGGTAAGTGCATATGAGCTGCCGATAATATGCTTTCTTGCCGTTTTAATTTATTTTATGTTTTTGTTTGATGTTAAGTGGCTTTATTATGTCACAATTTTGTTTTCCGTGGCAGTTATGGTCGGCTTTGTGCCCGAAGATTATGCCGTGTTTAGTAACATGGTTCCGTTTTGGGCGGAGCGGTTGATATTGTTTGCCGTAATTGCCGTTTGGGTTTTGGGTTTAAGAAACTTAAACGGACTTTCGGGGATTTTCGGTGTTAATGCGGTGGCGGTAACTTTGGGAGTTGCCATAATTGCCTTTGTCGGCGGAATGCCTTTATATTTAGGAATGATGGGACTTTTTCTGGCCGGAATTTGGTTGGGATTTTTAAATTTAAACTGGTATCCGAGTAAGGTGTTTTTAAGCAGCGGCAGCTGTACGGCAACGGCCTTTTTGTTGGCATGGATTTTGCTTAAAGGTACTTTGGAATTGGCCGGCCCTTCGGTGGTAATATTGATGATGTTTTTTATTGCCGAAAGTTTATGGATACTCATACAAAGATATATCTTTAATGTTAAAGCTCCGGATTGGACGGAAAATACGGTTTATTTTCATGCCTTTGAACAAGGGGTAAATGTTGCGGCCATCGGAGTGGCAGTTGCTAAAATTTGCATTATAAACATGATTTTTGCAGGGTTCCAGTTGTTGGCCGCCAATGCTTACTCTTTTCCGATTTTTACTTTGGTGGTTAATGCCTGGCTTTTGGGTATTTTATATCGGGTTGATGAGGGCAAAAAGACCTTAAAGGAAATCAACCGAGAAGTTTTTAAAAATGTAAAAGAAGAATTGGCCAATGTCAAAAAGAACATAAACAGAGGTAAAAAATAAGTCAGTATGTTTAAGATTTTCGGAAATAGATTTTTAAAAGATACGGCTGGTGAAGCGGATAATCGGGTTTTGGAACCGATAAAAGTTACGATTGTCGCTTTTGAGGACGGCCGTTCCGAAAATTGCGGTTTATTTTTGCAACAAGTACTGGCACGATATGATTTTTTGGCGGTTAATTTTTATGATGAAAAAACCGATAAGACTTTTTTAAATTTGCAAGGTAAAAACTTTTTTGATTGTTTTGATACGGGTAAACAGATTTTAAAAAAGACCAAAGCCGATGTTTTAATTTGGGGCTTGCGGCAAGCTGATAAGATACGGCTTAATTTTCAGATTGCCGGGCAGTATGAAGCTGACGATTTATTGACGGTTTCTTTACTGGACGGTTTATATTTACCGTTTGCTTATTTTGAGCAAAAAAAATTACCTGAGGTTATGGCCGAATTGCTTGCCGCCATAATTTTAATGGCCGGAGGCGAAAGGCCGGAAGTTTTAAAAAAATTAACCGAAGATATCGGCAGAAATGGCACCCCGCAAGGACTGTCGGTTGTTTACATGCCCTATGTGTTGAATATGTTGGCCTTGGTGTATTTGCATGCCAAGAGAGATGTTTTGCAATTAAAGGATGTTAATTTAATAAGTTCCATGTTGGAAAATGCCCATAATGCGGCATCCGGACTTAAAGACGGTTTATTAACCGGTAGCATTTATGCTCATTTCGGACAGCTTTATCAATATGCGGCGGAAATGTTTGCCAGGCATAAATATACTTTTTATCGTAATGCGGCAGAGTGTTGCCGTAGGGCACAAAAGTATTTTAATCGGTATTCTTATCCGTATGATTTCGGGATACTTTCTTACAGATTATCCAAACTTTATTTTGGGTATTGGAAGCAAGTTTCGGATATTCAGGCTTTAAGAGATGCGGTTTTCCACTTAAGAGAAGCGGAAAAAATTTTTACCAATGCGACATTTCCGTATTTTTGGGCCAAAATTGAGGGAGATTTAGGATTTTATTTATCCATGTTGGGACTGTTTAGCCACAGTGATGAAATTTCCATGTTGGCGGTAGAAAATTACAAAAAGCGACAGAAGGTATACACTAAAGATTTATGGCCGTTAAAATGGGCAAAAGCACAAGAGGACATCGGGAACATATTTTATAATTCCGGCAAGCAGTTAAATGACGAAGAATATTTGGAAGAAGCGATAAAGTATTATGAAGAGGCGGCGGAGATTTACGAAAATCATAAGCTGAGTGCCGAATTAAAGCAGATGCAGGTATGCATAGCCAAATGTGATGAGCACATAAAACGCATAGCCAAGCAAATAATGCTTGCATAAATGATTTTTTTATTTTAATAAGGAGCAGATATGGAGAGATGGCAGAGTGGTCGAATGCGGTTGACTCGAAATCAATTGTACTCTTTAACGGGGTACCTAGGGTTCAAATCCCTATCTCTCCGCCAATACTAAAACCCTTGCAGAGCAAGGGTTTTTTAATGGCAAAGAGGCCGTTTCAAGCATCGCTTAAGGCTTGCTCTCAACGGACGGGATTATCCTCTTGGGCATCTAGGCTTGCTTAAGGATACTGTCGTTATCCTTGCTCGCCAAGATGTTCCAAGACCTTGCAGATAAAAATGCCATATTAAAGGCATTTTTACTTAGCGGTCCCTATCTCTCCGCCAATACTAAAACCCTTGCAGAGCAAGGGTTTTTTAATGGCAGAGAGGCCGTTTCAAGCATCGCTTAAAGCTTGCTCTCAACGGACGGGATTATCCTCTTGGGCATCTGGGCTTGCTTAAGGATACTGTCGTTATCCTTGCTCGCCAAGATGTTCCAAGACCTTGCAGATAAAAATGCCATATTAAAGGCATTTTTACTTAGCGGTCCCTATCTCTCCGCCAGTTAGAAAAAGGCCCGCCTTGTGCGGGTTTTTTTCTAACTGATGAGGAGTGTTGGATTTGAACCCTAGAGACTAGGGTTCGACTACCAGGGATAGGCGAGACGGGGGTATCGCCGGTTTTGCCGGCTATGCAATAGAATCTTTACAATAGTTATTGTCTTCTTTTTCCACTTATTTCTTCGCGTATCTTAGCATCTAAAACAGCATTTTTAGATTGAGACATTTGCTGTTGATTAGAATTTTTGCAATACTTTTCTGCATATTCGGCATATTCCTGAGCACACTCACAAACAGCCTCATATGTTATATTCAAGTGATGTCCTTTTAGTTTTTTTTCTATATCTGCACTATTTTCAATTCCATATTCTCTAAAATCTTTAATCTTTTCAGGTGTTTTTAATTTCTCATATATTTTTTTTGCATCGCTAACGATCAATTGATCCATTTCTCCACCATTATCAAAGTTCTTATATCCCTCAAAATACATATCAAATGTTTCCGGAGCATTTTCTGCCTTATATTCAGCATATTTATGTGCCAGATCAGAAGCAACTTTTAATGTTAATGCAGAATGGTCTTTATCCAGATCATTGACATATCTGCGTTTATGCTCCATAAGACCTACTTCCTTCATTTTTTCAATTGATTTAGGGTGTTTAAGTGCGTTATAAATTTTCTTAGCCTCAGCGATAAACCACCTGTCTAATTCATCATCATCCGTGTGACTGAAAGTTCTGTATCCAGCAAAATACTCATCAAATGATTTTATCTTTTCTTCCATAGCCTTTCTCCTACTATATGATTGATAGATTCATTATAAAGCTTTTTGTCAAAATGTCAATAGGTTTATAAGGAATAATGTCCTAATAACTTTAACAAATTAAGCATGAAAATTAGACATAAAGCATTATTTTTAACTTTTATTAAAAGAAAGCTAAAGATAAAAAGTGATTTGAGGTAACTTCTTTTATATTTAGAGAAAATACTTGTCGGATAGGTGACTTTGATCGTACAAAAAAGACGCTTTTTTAAGCGTCTTTTTTGTACGATATTTGCTTTCTCTTAGTATTCCTTAATTTCCGTGTTGTCCTTAACATACATGTTCAAATATTGTTTGATGTTTTCTTCCATCCTTAAATTAAATTCATCAAAGAGTTTGTAAACCATCTCATTCCAATATTTTTCTTTGTCTTCTATGCTGGTGTCAATCGGCATGGTCAACTCCCGCCAAGCTTCTATGGAGGTTTGAGCTTGCGACTGTCCGCTTAAAGAACTTACCTTTAATACTACCGACAATGTGGCACGATATTTCAGACTGTCTTTATGAAATATCTGCGAAGCCTTCTCTTCAACTTCGGTAACACTGGCGTCTTTAATGATAAATTCGGCAACCCGATTAGATGAAAAATCTACTGCTTCCAGGCGGTCGTTAGCCCATATGCGAGCCGCTTTCTCTATGGATATGGGGAACAAATGTTCTACATTGGGGCGGGTAAATGACGGTGTAAATTCAGATATAACATCAATCTTGTTTACCAATAATTCAATTTTGGGCTGATTGTCAAAACGAGGCTCTACATAACGACGCGGTTCGGCAACCTCATCATTGCCGGCACAGGCTCCCAATAACATAACCAACAAGCTTGCAAATATTTTATTTATCTTTTTCATCTTTATCCATCCGTTTAAGTAACAATAAAACAACCTCTTGAAAAACTTCAAGATAACTTCTTGTAATACAATTTTTTGTTATATGCAAGTACGAATTAGTGTTTTAGCAATTCGCCCTTGTCAAATACATATTTTTCCGAACAAAATTGACAGGTGGCGGTAATTTGGCCGTTTTCACACATTTTATCAATCTCTTCTTCGGAAAAGCCACTTAAAGTATTTAGCAATTTTTCCCGACTGCACCGACAACCAAATTCGTAATTTCTTTCGCGGCTTACGGTTAAATTACTGGAATGAAACAGCCGATATAAAATTTCTGCCGAACTTAATGAGGCGTCAAATATTTCATTTTCCGACAAACTCTGAATAAATACTTCGGCCTCGTTCCAGGCTTCCTTAATTTCTTCGGGACTCATCTGCTGTTCTTTGCCGCCTTTTAAGGCCACTTTTTGCAACATTATACCGCCAGCCTGCCAGGTTTTGCTCTCACCTTGCGGATGTTTGACAAATAATCTTAAAATGGTGTCAATCTGTTCGGATTGCTTGAAATAACGCAAGGCTAACTCTGTCAGATTTTTGCCCTGCAAATCTACTATGCCTTGGTATAATTCGGTTTCCGGTCCTTGATCAATGGTAAAGGCCATATATCCCCCGCCGACCAAATGCGGCAGTTGCTCTATAATATCCTCGGTCTTACGCAAGTGTTTGGCTTGTTGCAATTTTTGTTCATCAAACTTGGCACAGGCTCGGATTTTACCTTCCGAGGTAACATCCGTTACTAAAACCGATACCGGACCGTTGCCCTGAATTTGTAAAGTAAATAATCCTTTATATTTTAAAGCATCGGAAAGCATAACCGCCAGAGCCGTGGTTTCGGCCAAAGCCGCCGACACATCAAGCGGATATTGATGTCTGCCCAAAATGTCTTGTAAAACCTTGTCCAAGCGAACAATTCTACCCATAAAGACTCCGCCGTGTGTGTAAAAAGATACACAACTGTCAAAATTTTTGTTACTCAATTTTTTTAATCCTTGTATAATACTGGTTAATCTATCGGGTAATCTAGTGTATTTTGAAAGATTTTTCAAGTGGCGGAATGTGACGATAAAAAGCCTTATAAAAAGGTGTTGAAAAAAATTACCAAACAACGGCTGAAAAATATCGGCCTGTACTATCTTAAACGCTTTGAATCCTCGGTTGATAATTTACGGCAGGTCCTAAAAAAACGCGTCAATGATTATGCCCGTCAAAATCCGGATTTTGATAAGCATCAGGCTTACTCTTGGATTGAGGAATTGTTGGCTGATTTTGAAAGTTGGAAATATTTGGATGATAATCGCTATGCCGAAATGAAAATAACCGACTATCTTAATGCCGGAAAACCGGAAAGATACATCAAAAACAAGCTCAAACAAAAGGGCATAGCGGAAGATACGGTTACCGATATACTGCAAAACAAAGAATATAATCTAAAAGAGATGGCGTTAAAACTGGCTCGTAAAAAACGAATCGGACCGTTTCGGGAAAGTGAAGAAAGCCGCCGAACGAATCGGCAAAAAGATATGGGAACTTTAATTCGTGCCGGTTTTGATTATGATGTGGTCTGCGAAGTTTTAGATTTAAATGCTGAGGATTGTACCGATGATGAATATGGAAAAGGCCTTTTTTGAGTTTGTATATGACAGACAGCAAGTGTGGCATAATCGCAACATGCTTAAACTTCCGGCTCCGTGGAGCAAGGATGAAATTTTGCAAAAATTCAGATTTTGTAATGTCTACCGTGAGCTAGACGGCGGGACTTTGGCAATTACCCGTTATTTACGGCAAAATTTTACCCCGGAAGAAAAGTTGTTTAACATTATTGCGTATCGTTTTTTTAATCGACGTGACACTATAGAAAATTTATTCGGAGGTTTTCTTAATCCCGATACTTTTGATGTTAAGGCTTTGGAAAAGCGGTTGGATGCCCAAAAGCAAGAAGGTAAGTTGTTTTCCAATGCTTATTTGATTACGGCCTATGCCTACAAGCCCGACTACCGACCGCATGACAAGCATGTACAAGTGTTGTTTATGCTAAATGACATAAGAGCCAAATTGCGGCACATTATTGACCGATTGCAATCGGCATTGCCGCAGGAGGGGATTGATATTATTGTTCAAGAGGTACCGATGGCCGGACCTTTTTTGGCCGGACAAATACTTTTGGATGCCACTTATGCCGGAAACATTATTAGTTATTCGTCAAACGATTTTTTAATTGTCGGTCCGGGGGCTCATTGGGGTTTGAACATAATTTACAATAAAAACTTAACGGCTCGGGAGGCAGATGTTAAATGTCGGCACTTGCATGCGTTGCAAAAGGAAGGATTTGCCGAGCTTAAAAAGACGACCGGTAAAGATTGGAATAAAATCAGGTGGCAAAATCCGGCTTATTGCGGCGGTGAGTTTTTGAGCTTACATGATGTGCAAAACAGTCTTTGCGAATTTAGAAAGTACCGGCGTTTAAAAACCGGAGAAAATGCCAAAAAAAGATATTTTACTCCGCTTTCCTTAGCGATGTAAGGCATTGCGGAAGTGGGCGTGGGTTATGGCAATAGCCAGAGCGTCGGAAGAATCGTTGTTTTTGGGTTTACAACCGGGAAGTAAGATTTTTACCATGGTTTCTACCTGGTCTTTGGCGGCTTTGCCGACACCGACGGTGGCTTTTTTGACCTTATTGGGTTCGTATTCAAATAACGGAATGGAATAGGTGCCGGGGGCTAAAATAACCACACCCCTGGCCATACTTAATTTTAAGGTGGAGTGAGGGTTGGTGTTTAAAAAGATAATTTCAATGGCGGCTTCATCGGGTTTGTAAGTTTCAATTACATTACAAATACTGCGGTATAAAAAGTCTAACCTTTGTTCTATGGGAAGGCCGGCATCGGTAGGAATAAAACCGTCTGCGATGTAACGCAGACGGTTGTTTTCCGTTTCAATAACGCCCCAACCGGTGGAAGAAAGGCTGGGATCTAAACCAAGTATTCTGACCAATGGACTACTCTTTTTCTAATTGAGCCAAAACCGAATCGGCAATTTCGGCATTGTGATAAACATGTTGAACATCGTCATCATCTTCCAGAGCTTCAATAAAGTCCAAAAACTTTTGAGCGGTTTCAACATCGTTAATTTCGGTTTTAACGGTCGGTTTCCAGTCTAAACGCGAAGCCGAAGGCGTGCCGAATTGTTTTTCTAAAGCTTCGGTAACGGCCGACAAATCATCGGGCAGGGTTTCAATTTCATGAAATTCCTCATCGGAAACAACATCATTGGCACCGGCTTCCAGAGCGGCTTCAAACATTTTATCGGGTTCGGCGGCCGACAAAGGATATTGAATATATCCGATGCGTTCAAAGTTAAAAGTAACCGAGCCGGTTTCACCCATATTTCCGCCGCGTTTACCGAAAATGGTACGAATATTTCCGGCGGTACGATTTTTATTATCGGTCAAGGCTTCAACGATAACGGCGGCTTTGTTGGGAGCAAAACCTTCGTAACGCATGCTGACAAAATCAGCTCCGCCGGCAGTTTGAGTGGCCTTGGAGATGGCTCTTTCAATATTATCTTTGGGCATACTTTCGGCACGAGCAGCCTGGATTGCCAATCTTAAGCGAGGGTTTTTATCGGGTTCGGGTAATCCGCTTTTGGCGGCAACGGTAATTTCACGAGCAAGCTTGGCAAAAACACGAGCTTTTTTGGCATCTTGTGCCCCTTTACGATACATAATGTTCTTAAATTGCGAATGTCCTGACATATTTTAACTCCATATTCTAATCTTATAACTTAATGTTAAACCGCTTATAGCTCAAGCCGTAACGGTACGCAACAATTTTTTTACCAAAAATACCCCGACTTTTAAAATTCGCGACGAGCCAGTTCGCCTTTAACAAGCAAAAATGCGGGCGTTTTATCGCCAAAGGTTTGGTATTGCTCGGCCAAGGCAACGGCTTCGTTATCGGTTTGGGCAACCGGTTGGCGATGCTCCTTGGGTTGTTGAGTATCGGCGGCGTTTTCGGCCTTGTCGGTACTTTCGGCAAGGGGTTTAAGGTTTTGGCTTTGAGCTTCATCTTCTTTGGTTCGGTCTACTTTAATTTCGGCCGGAGTTTTTAAGACCTTATCCAAAATGCTTTGCGTTTCTTTGGAGCGGCGGTTGGTAAACACAATGTTTTGTTTATCGGCCGGGAGCATGTCCAAAACTTTTTCCAAATTTTTGAGCTGATGTCTTTTTTTAATCAGGTTAATATCGTCTACTACCAAAATATTAACATCCGATAATGTTACTTTGTCTTCACTTACTATATCCAGTAACAAATCAGGCGAGGCTATAATAACATTAGCTTCGTTTTCCTTGTCTTCAACTTTATGATACTTGTTAAATAACGCAAAACTGTCCGAAACCTTTACCGCTTGAGCAGAATCGGCGGTAATTACCAAAATGTTTTGGCCTTGTTTGCGAGAAATTATATCAATTAAAGGAAAAACATAAGAGCAGGTTTTACCGCATCCTGCCGGAGCAATAATAAAAATGTCTTTGCCCTCCAAAACCGACGGTATAACATCGGTTTGGACGGTGGTCGGAGCGGTAATTCCCAGTTCTTCAATAGCTTTTACGGTATTTTCCGATAATCCTAAATCTTTAAAAGTCATCTTTTTCTCTGTTAAAACGGTTAAAATTCAGCCGTATAGTATAACTTTTGTGCTTTAAGTCAAGAAAGTTGTTAAAATTTTAAGTTTTTTTTAACAATGCTACATATAAAATGCCAAGCAATGTATGGCAAAAGTGGAAGATATATATCTTTATATATAACTAAAGACAGACTTGTTGAAGTGTATATTTTGCGGTACAGTTATATTGTAATTGAAATATTTTTTAGGGGAAAATATTATGAAATATGTTAATGAAAACGGTCGTTCCATGGTGGAAATGCTCGGCGTTTTGGCCATTATCGGTGTGTTATCCGTTGGTGGTATTGCCGGTTATTCCAAAGCTATGAACAAATACAAAATCAACAAAACTACTGACCAAGTTTCTATGTTGGTTGCTAACATTCGTACCTTGTTCTCTTCTCAAGGTAACTATGCTGGTTTGAGCAATGAACAGGCTAAAAAATTCGGTGTAGTACCGAACGATATGTATACTAAGGTATCAAGTGATGATATTAAAAATGCTTTCGGC
This sequence comes from uncultured Alphaproteobacteria bacterium, assembly GCA_944391375.1. GTDB lineage: Bacteria > Pseudomonadota > Alphaproteobacteria > RF32 > CAG-239 > CAAFZY01. The sequence goes on along the minus strand of CALXTJ010000008.1, from coordinate 21,300 downwards.
GGTAAAGTGTTTATTTACGACTCACCGGCTCGTGCAGGTGTTGATGGTGAAGCTTTCATTGTTGAATACAATGGCTTAACTTCTGAAGCTTGCGTTACCGTTGCTACCGGCGACTGGGGTTCAGGTCAATCTTCTGGTTTGATTGGTATTGCTGCTGCTGGTACTAGTGCTGCTACTGAAGGTACCGGTGGTGCTGGCGCAGAATTGGCTACCATTTATACGACAAATACTGACGGTACTGACAATGTAAGTATCCCCGGTGCTTCGAACGCAGCAAACAGAACTCCGATGACAGTTACCAAAGCTGTTGATTTGTGCTCTGGCACAGGTTCTTCTAACTCTGTTGCTTGGAAGTACTACTAAGCTAAGTCGGGTTGTTCCGAAAATTAAAGCCTCTGCTCCTACGGGCAGAGGTTTTTTGGTATAAGCAGAGGTCTTTGTTATAAAAAAAACCACGCATTTAATGCGTGGTTTTTTCATTTTTAGAGCCCTTGTTAAAAGGATTGCAACTTTTCCAAAAACTCGGCATAGGACATAACATCAACTTCCTGTTCGGTGTTGATTTTTTTATATCCGCCGATTAAGCCCCTTAGTTTCCGGCCGGTAAAAATTAGGGAATGTTGCAACTTGGGGTTATTACCCATAAATTCGGATTTTAAAATATATACCCGAACTTGCGGTAAAAAAATCAAGTGCTCGGGTATGCCGCTAAAATAACAACGATACACCGTTTCACACCCCTTTTGCCTAAGCCAGAAGCCTAAATCTTGTCCGTCTAAATTTCCTTGGGAAACAAACCAAGTCTGTTTGCGGTTGCAGGCGGCGGTTCCGTAATCAAACAACGATAACAAATTGCCGCTGAAGGTGGTGACATGAATTTGTGATGACATATCGCTAATCTTAAAAACCGTAGCACAGGGAATATCCGGTTTAAGCCCGATATGTAAGTCCTCTTTATTATAGGAACTTAAAAATTTTTGTAACCTAACATCAAATTCATGGCATTGACACCGAGCATTTCGCAATCTGCCGCCGCAAAAAGGGCACAGAGGCTCAAGAGGCTCTATACTTACCGCTTTACATAAGTGCTTAAACCATTGGCTTAAGTCTTCACGGTCTTGACAATGACCGGGAGCATGCAGCTCTAAATTTACTTTTACTTCCATAATTTATGATTTTAATTAGACATAATAATCAATTTTGTACCGGATTATAGAATTAAAAAATCTAAATGGCAAGTTTTTAATTTATCAATCAATCTTCTTTGCGGCTTAAATTTTATTTTAACCTAAATTTAATTGCTTAAATGCTCTAATAAGCCCATGAAAGAAAAATTTAAAAATATTTGGAACATCTATGCCAATCGCAAAATGGCGGTTATGACGGCTCTGGGCTTTGCCAGCGGCTTTCCTTTTTTGCTGGTTTTTAGCACCTTAAGCCTGTGGCTTAAAGAATCGGGCTGGACTTATGCCGCTATCGGAGCTTTTTCTTTGGTTAAAATTCCTTATGCCTTTAAATGGCTATGGTCGCCGCTGTTGGATAACTTGAAAATTCCCTTCTTGTGGAAGCTGGGCAGACGCCGTAGTTGGGCCTTATTAACGCAACTTGTTTTGTTTGTATCCATTATGGCTATGTCTTTGGTTAATCCGGCCACACAACATAATCTGATGTGGCTTTGTGCCTTTTTAGTTTGCTTGGCTTCGGCCTCTTTGGATATAATTTTAGATGCCTATCGGGTGGAAACTTTTCAGCAAAATGCCGAAGAGCAAGCTCCGGGAGCGGCCGTGTTTGTTTTGGGGTATCGTTTGGGCCTTGTCTTTTCGGGAGCAGGTGCCTTGTGGCTGGCCGAAGTGATGAGCTGGAACAGCGTTTATCAAATTATGGCTTGCGGGGCTTTGGTCGGTATTGTGACCATCATTTTGGTTAAAGAACCGCAAACCGATTTTTCTTATGCTCCTCTTAAAGCCCAATCCTGGCAAGATTTTTTGGTAAATTCGGTTAAGGAACCACTCAAAGATTTTACCAAACACCGCCATTGGTTGATGATTTTGCTGTTTATTTTTATTTATCGGATGGGAGATGCTTATTTTGCTCCGATGGCTTTTCCGTTTTATGACGATATGGGATTTTCCAAAACCGAAATTGCCTATGTAATTAAAATTTACGGTATGGCGGCCACAATTGCCGGCGGATTGTTCGGAGGAATCTTAATTAAAAAAATCGGGCTTTTTAAAGGACTTTATATTTGCGGTTTTATTCAGGGCTTAACAACTTTGTTGTTTAGTCTTCAGGCTATGGCCGGACATAATCTTCCCTTACTTACCGTCATTATTACTTTGGAAAATTTTTCCTCAGGTATGGCAACAACCGCCTTTGTGGCTTACATATCTTCCCTTTGTAATGTGTTGTATACCGCCACGCAATATGCCTTACTTTCCTCCTTGATGAGCCTGGCTCGCGATGTTTTTGCCGCCACCAGCGGATTGTTGGCCGAAATACTGCCCTGGACTTGGTTCTTTGTGGTGGCCGCCGCTTTCAGTATTCCGGGAATTTTTATAATTAAGTGGTTGGCACAAAAACAGATTGAATGTGAAAATAGTATTTGTAAAAATGCTAAAAAAAGATTATCATAAATTAAGTTGCAACTGAGGGCTTGACAATGTCGGCTTTTGATAAAAAAAATTTTGATATTTCCGGTATTCGCGATAAGGTAAAATCATCTCGCGACGATGTGGTTGATTTGGAACAAATGTATGAAAACAACTTCTCTTGGCAGGAAATATCACAAATTACCGGCAATACTTCCAATCCGGCTTACAAACCCCGAACAGATTATAATACCGACTTAAATTTTAGCGGAAAAGTTTTATGCGGCGGTAAGTATTCCGGCGAAAAGCTCAAAGGAGCCACCTTTTCCGGGTCGGATTTACGGGAAACCGATTTTTCCAAGGCCGACCTGCAAGGGGCCGATTTTACCGGTGCCGATTTGTCAGGTGCCGATTTAACCGAGGCTAACTTAAACGGGGCCGTGTTTTCAGGAGCAACCTTAAGAGGTACCAACTTTACCGGTGCTAAAATGAACGGCGTTACTCTGGTTAATGCCGATATTCAGGATGCTATTCTTCTTGATGTGGAAATGGACCAAATTGCCATTGACGAATTGCAGGCACTGGTGGAATGGTTGGCAATTTATTATCCGCATAAGTTGAACTTAAGGCGGATGAACCTTACTTTGCTTGATTTTTCCAAAATTGATTTAAGAGCCGTTAATTTACGAGGGGTTGATTTTACCGGAGTTGATTTTACCGGGGTTAATGTTTTTGAACTGGATTTAAGTGAGTGTATCATTACTCCCGAACAAATAGCTCAAGCTTTGGGACGAACCCCGACTCCGCTTGAATTAAAACGCATTTTGGCTCCCAAAAAGCCTAAAAAGAAACGCAAAGGTATAGACTTTACGGCGTTTTTTGACAGCCGCGGTACTGCCGGAGTTTGGGATTTAAGTAAACACCCCGGTATTACGGTGGCCGATTTGGTAAAATACAGCAGTCGTATATATCGTGCCATTGCCGGTAAACCCGAGCCTAGAGATGCCGAAATTTTGGAACAATTCCATACTTCGCGTAATTTGAAAAATATTAAAGATGAAAATGTTGTCAAAGAGCATAACGAGGAAATGCGTAAAATTATAGAAAATCGCAAACGCGAAATGCTGGAAAAAAAGGCCGAGGAAAATAAAGACAGCAAAAATGTTGATATTACCGATTATGCTGCATACGAACAGGCCCAAAAACGGGAAAAAGAAGCTAAATTGCGTCAAGCTAAAGAACAATACAAACAAAATTCACAAACTTCAAAAGTAATTGATAAATACATCCAAAACGAAATAGCCATGAGCCGTACCCGCGGACAACGCGGACGATAATTTTACCGATTTTAAGAAAATAAGTATTGTTGAGATAAAAATTTGTGCTATTATCTTGAAGATGTTTGTGTAAATATATAAAGGCGTCTTACCGAGCGGAAATTTAAAATGGAAGAAACTTTGTTTTCAAATCAGGTCAAAAGGCCTTTGGCCGATAGGCTTCGTCCCCAAACTTTACAGGAAGTCGTGGGCCAAGACCATGTGGTCGGGCCTAATGCTCCTTTGGGTAGGATGCTGGCCGGAGGTAAAATTTCGTCCTTTATTTTGTGGGGGCCTCCGGGTTGCGGCAAAACTACCATTGCCCGCTTAATTGCCGAACATACCAATTTGTATTTTGAACAAATATCGGCCGTTTTTTCCGGTGTGGCTGACTTAAAAAGAGTTTTTCAATATGCTCAGGAACGAAGAGCTAATCAAGGTAAGGGAACTTTGCTCTTTGTAGATGAAATCCACAGATTTAACAAGTCGCAGCAAGACGGCTTTTTACCCTATGTGGAGGACGGTACCGTAATTTTGGTCGGGGCTACTACCGAAAATCCGTCTTTTGAGTTAAATGCCGCTTTGCTTTCAAGGTGTCAGGTATTTGTCTTAAACCGTTTGTCGGCCGATGATTTTGAAATACTCCTGCAAAGAGCCGAAAAAGAAGTCGGTAAAAAGCTGCCGGTAGATGATGAGGCTCGGCAGCTCATAAAAGATGTGGCTGACGGTGACGGCCGCTATGTGCTTAATTTGGCCGAAAGTGTTTGGGCTTATGCCAAAGACGGCGAAATTTTTGATAAAGATACCATACTTAAAGTTATTCGTTCTCGTGCCCCCGTTTATGATAAAGGACGCGACGGACATTATAACTTAATTTCGGCAGTCCACAAGTCTTTGCGAGGCTCGGATGTTGATGCCGCTTTATACTGGGTGGCCCGAATGCTCACTTCGGGGGAAGATCCGCGTTATATCTTAAGACGACTTATTCGCTTTGCCATAGAAGATGTGTCTTTGGCTGATCCCAATGCCGTTACGCAAGCCCTTTCCTGTGCCGATGTCTACGAGAGACTGGGCTCTCCGGAAGGGGAATTGGCAGTTATGCAATTAACGGCTTATTTGGCAACCGCTCCTAAATCGGCCGGAGTTTATAAAGCTATGCACAAAGCGTTTGATTTGGCCAAAAAAACCGGCTCTCTGATGCCGCCGAAACATATTTTAAACGCTCCCACCAAGCTGATGAAACAGTTGGGTTATCATGACGGATATATCTATGATCAAGACTTGGAAGACGGTTTTTCCGGCCAAAATTATTTTCCGGACGGTATTAAAAGAACTAAACTCTATGTTCCTGTGGAAAGGGGTTTTGAACGCGAAATTAAAAAACGCATAGACTATTTTGATAAGTTAAGAAAAGAAAAAAACAGAGCAAAGGATGAAAATAATGACTGATTATAATCATGTTCTAATCGTAAGCCCGAATACGGCCGATAATTTATCGGAAGATATTATTAAAAACGCCGGTTCGTTCGGTGCGGCCGTGGTCGTTAATGATGAAAACGGTTTGCAGGCTCTTTCGGAAGGATTTAAATCCGAAGATATGGAACGCCTGCAAAAGGTACTGCCGAGCAATATGTCTACGGCCAAAGCTAACGGTGTTTTGCATAAACTGAATTTCCGCTTGGGAAAATCTTCAGCGGCCAGAGCCGTGCGTACCAAAGATAATGCACGCAATTATTGATAAAGGAAATCTTTTATGTCCGGAGTGAGTTTTGTAAAAATTAAACCCGAAGATGACGGAATCCGCTTAAATCGGTGGTTTTTAAAAGAATACCCGTCCTTAAGTTTGGGCAGATTGCAAAAATTGTTGCGTACCAAACAAATTAAAGTTGATGGTAAAAAAGCCGAGGCCAATACCAGATTATGTGCCGGACAGGAGCTTAGACTTCCGCCTCTGGATAATGAAAAAGCCGTTAAAACACAAGATAAGGTATCTAAAAACGATGCGGCTTTTATTAAATCTTTGGTGATTTTTAAAGATGATAATATGATTGTCTTAAACAAACCTTCGGGTTTGGCGGTACAGGGCGGAACCAATACCGAACGGCACATAGACGGTATGCTTGAAGCCTTAAAGTTTGAAAATTCCGAAAAGCCGAAACTGGTGCACCGTATTGATAAAGATACCAGCGGAGTGTTGGTACTGGCCAGGAATCGCCGCTATGCCGAAATTTTAACCAAAGCTTTCAGAGAACATCAATTGCCTAAAACTTACTTAGTATTAAGCATTGGGCATATGGCAAATGATGAAGGCGATATAAAGGCTCCGCTGATGAAAATCGGCGAAAAAATGCAAGCCGAGGCAGAGGGTAAAAAAGCCGTAACCCATTTTAGAGTATTGGATACCGCCGGTGAAAAATTTACCTTTTTAAGTGCCGAACCTTTAACCGGCAGAACTCACCAAATTAGGGCTCATATGGAATATGCCGGATGTCCGATTTTAGGTGACGGCAAATATTTCGGTTCTTTGCGTCGTCGTTTTCCGGAGCTGAGCTCAAAATTGCATTTACATGCCTACAAAATAGATTTATCGGCAGTATATAATAAGAAACTTGTAGTTAAAGCACCCTTGCCCGATTATTTTAAAAAAGATTTGGAATTTTTGGGCCTTGATTTTAAGGAGAAGTAAATTGTTTAAGTTTATCAAAATTTTATTTACGGTACTGTTTACCGTTGTGATAATAGCCGCCGTGGCTTTGATTGTGTTTATTAAAACTTTTGATTTGAATAAATATAAGCCGATGATTGAAAAGTTGGTATACGAACAAACCGGTCGGCAGTTGTCATTAAAAGGCGATGCCGGATTGAAAATATCGCTTATTCCGACAGTTGTCGTTAATGATATTGCTTTAAGCAATGCTCCGTGGTCGGCCAATCAAAACATGATTGAAGCCCAAAGCGTTGAAGTATCGGTTGCCGTGCTGCCTCTCTTACACAAAGAGGTAATAATAGATAATGTAAGTTTGGTAAAACCGCAGATATATTTGGAAAAAAATAAATCAGGCGTTGCCAACTGGGAATTTTCGGCCTTGCAAGATACGACAAAGCCTGAGGATAAAACCCAACAAACGCAAGCCGCATCCGTTGCCCCCGAGGCCGTGGCGGCAGCTCCGGTTTTGGCCGGTATTTTTGCCAAAAATTTTACCATTACCGATGCTTCCTTAATTTATAATGATAATCAAGCATCTTCGGTAACAGAGCTGAAAATCAACGACTTTAAGCTCTCTTCCGAAAGTATGGACAGCAATGTAAATATTGCTTTTGATGTAATTTATAATGGCGAAGATATAAACGGAACCGCTGAAATCGGCTCTATAAACTCATTGTTGCAAAAGACTGAAGAATATCCGCTTAAGGCCGATGTAAAGGCCTTTGGCGTTACGGCACAAGCTGAAGCCATGTTGTACGATTTGTTCGGCAATTTAAGCTTTAAGGCGAGTGTTACGGCCAATAATCCGTCGGGTAATTTCGGTGCTCCGCAGATAAGCATAAATACCGCTCTTTCCGGCAATTTGCAAAAAATGACGGCGGTGCTTAATAATCTTAATGTCAACGGTAATGTTATTACCGGTACGGTTAATGCCGATTTGTCGCAAAGTAAACCCTATGTAAATGCCAATTTGCAAAGCAACAAAATTGATGTTGAAAGTTTAACGGCCAAAGCCACGAAAACCGCTTTCGGTTTGGGCTTAATTCCTGCGGTGTATGCCGCCGAATTTATCCCGGCCACACCTTTAGATTTACAAAGTCTTAATCTACTTAATGCCGATGTAAAATTGCAAATTGCCACATTGGTGGTAAACAAAAATCTTCAGGCTGATAATGTAATACTTGCCGCTTCTTTGAAAAATGGTGTTTTAACGGTTAATCCGCTCAGCTTAAATGCCGGAGACGGAAGTATTAACGGTAATATGAAGGTTGATGCCAATAATAATACCTTTAGTGCCGATTTGTCGGGTAAAGATGTTATTTTGCAAAAATTCTGGAAAGAGTTGGCAGTCAGCAATGATAAAAACTTTGGGATAATCTCCGGAGGAAAAACCAACCTTAAGATAAAACTTAACAGTCAGGGAAGTAACCTGCGGCAGTTGGCGGAAAATTTAAACGGGCAGGTAATCGGAATTGTGGATGAGTCGGAAATGCAAACCGGAGCTCTGAAATATTTAACCGGAAATTTTGTTTCGCAACTTTTGAAAAGCTTGAATCTGGAAAGAAAGCAGAAAAATCTGCAATTAAGTTGTGCGGTAGTTCGCGGAGATATAAAGCAAGGCAATATAACTTTTCCCAAAGGAATTGTCTTTAATTCGCCGCAGGTGATGGTTGTCAGTAACGGAACGGTTAATTTAAAAAATGATAAAATAGATTTAACCATCAGTCCGTTCAGCGGTAATTTGAGTGATACCAACATAGCTCAGGCAATATCGTCACTTGTTAAAATTGCCGGAACAATTGAGAATCCGAAAATTGCCATAGATGAAAGTGCAGTAATTAAAAACATTATAGGCGTAGCCACTACCGGACCGGCCTTTTTAGGTTCGCAACTGGTATTAGATGTTGATCCGGCTCCTTGTTATACGGCCTTAAAAGGTACCGAATATCAAAACATGTTTCCGGCTCCGAGCGGCGTAAAAGCTACCGGTCAGAAAATGTATCAGGATACAGGACAGGCTATTTCCGACGGAGTAAAGGCCATAACCGATACCGCCAAAGACGGAGCCCAAATGGTAGGGACCGGAGCCAAAGACGGTGCTAAAGCTGTCGGCAACGCAGCCGTTGACGGTATTGATATGCTGACCAATACGGCCAAAGATGTAATAAATATGTTTAAAAGGAACTAATTATGGAACTTAACTTTACAAAGCTTCAAGAAGATGTAGAAGCTCATCGCGAGGAAATTACGGAAAAGCTGATAATTTTTTCCCGCAGTGATGCTCTGTTGTTTTGGAGTCCGGATGAAAGCCTAAGGAAGGAACAGGAAAAATTATGGCTGCCGGTTTTGGTATGGGCTAACAATACCTTAAATACCGATTTTAAGTCTACGACCGGTTTGGAAGTGGAAAATACGGATAAAAAAAGGTATTTTGAGCTGAAAAATTTTTTAGAAGGACTTTCCGGTAAGGAAATAACCGCTCTTTATTTAACGGCAATCAATACTCGTTCGGTGCTTTTAGGGGTGGCCATGGTTAAGGGCTACGGTAATGCTGAGCAAATTTTTGATTTGGCAGAACTTGAAGAGTTATATCAGGCCAATCGGTGGGGCCGTGAAGAAGTGGCCGAAGCCAGAAGACAAAGCATTAAAGACACCTTAAAAAGTATAGAAAAATATTTAAAGTCATGAAAGAAGTATATTTAAAAATCAGAGGTCGGGTGCAAGGTGTCGGTTTTCGTCGTTGGGCGGAAAGAGAAGCTCATAAAATCGGCGATTTATCCGGCTGGGTACGCAATGCCGAGGACGGCAGTGTGGAAATTTTGATGCGGGGTCCCGAAGATAAGGTGGAAAGTATGATATCCGCTTGTTATAAAGGGGCTTTGTTTTCAAGAGTTGATAACATCAGTTTTAAACCGGCGGTTACCAATTTCTTTTTGCCGCCGATAGAAGACGGAGTGTTTGAACGAATCTAATACCACAAAGAACAAAATACCACAAAGAACAAAAGACTGTTTTTTACATAAACAGTCTTTTGTGCATTACTATAACGCGGGCTTAGAGCCGTCGTTATCTCCATTTTTTTCATCTTCATTACGAGGCATTCGTAATGGTCCTGCTATTGTTAGCAGCAAACAAAATATGATAAAAATTACAAAACAAATTATACCTATTACCATGGTAAATAGTTTTAGTGGATAATAATAAATAACTGTCTAAATATTAGTAACAAAATGATAAAAAAGCAACAAAAAAGTTCGTTGAGTAGTCGGCGGATTTTTCTTTGTTTAGTAATTTAATTAAATCCTTGCGTAGCTTTGCAAAAGTAAGTATGTTGAAAAAAAGGAAATTTGATGAAAAAAGTTTATAAAAATATCGTTATTTTAACCGGAGCCGGAATATCGGCCGAATCCGGTTTGGCTACTTTCAGAAGCTCTAACGGTCTGTGGAATAATCATAAAGTTGAAGATGTTGCCACCATTGAGGCTTTTGAAAGAAATCCCGAATTTGTGCACGCTTTTTATAATCAAATGAAACCCGAACTCTTAAAAGCTCAACCTAATCCAGCTCATCTGGCTCTGGCCGAACTGGAACATAAATATAACGGCAGGGTTACCGTTGTTACCCAAAATGTTGATACTTTGCACGAAAAAGCCGGTTCGGAAAAAGTTTTACATATTCACGGACAGATAAATCAGGCCGTCTGCCTTAATTGCGGCCGTGTTTTGCAAACTTGGGATGATGTTGACACTCAAACCGTTTGTCCCCATTGCAAAATTGCCGGTATGATGAAACCTAATATCGTCTTTTTCGGGGAATCGCTCTTGTGTATGAACGAGGTTGATAAACTTTTAAGAACTTGCGACTTGTTTGTTTCTATCGGAACATCGGGCGTGGTTTATCCGGCTGCCGGTTTTGTGCAAACCGCAAAGTACTTCGGGGCCGATACCATAGAATTTAATTTGGAAACAACTTCAAATAATTACTTGTTTGATAAACATGTTTTTGGTAAAAGTTCTAAAACCGTGCCGGAGTTTGTGGCAGATTTGTTGAAAACAAAAGATGAGGCTTAATAATGGATACCTGGGAAATAAAAAAAGAAGCTCGTAAAAAAGTCGGCTTAAAACTTATTCTTAAAACAATTGTTTATGCTTTTGCCATTTTCGGGGCGGTGTTTATTACCATTTTACTGGCATTGCTTACCATTTTAGGCTCAACGGCCAAAGTTGCGGAAGTGCCGAATAATGCCGTATTAAAAATTGATTTTGATACAACTTACAATGAAACCCGCGGCGATGACTTACTTGCCGAATTTACTGGTGATTCTTTGTATTCGGTTTACGATTTAATTAAGGCCGTTAATGTGGCGGCAACCGATGACCGAGTTAAAGCTATTGCCGCTTCGGTAAATACAACTTCGCTCGGATTGGCACAAATTCAGGATATTGCCCGAGCCGTGGAAATATTTAAAAGCTCCGGTAAGGAAGCTTATATATTCTCCTCGGGTATGGGAAGCTTCGGCCAGGGCACCAAAGAATATTATCTGGCTTCGTTCTTTGATGAGATATGGCTCCAACCCAGTGCTGAAATCGGTATTACCGGCGTTGGTATTGAAGTGCCGTTTTTTAAAAATCTTTTGCATAAATTCGGTATCAGTCCGGAATTCTATTCGCGTTACGAATATAAAAATGCCGCAGCTTCCTTAACCGAAAATTCTATTTCTAAACCCTATAAGGAAGAGTTAAATAAATTGGGCTTGGGGCTCTTTAATCAGCTCACGGAAGGAATTGCTCAAAATCGGAATTTAACCGCCGAAAAAGTTAAACAACTTATCAATAAAGCTCCGATTTTTGCCGATGAGGCCTTAAATCAGGAATTGGTGGATAAATTGGCATATCAACAGGAAATGGAAAGCTTTTTGGAGCGTCGGTATCAGGCCAAAATTTTGCCGATTGAAGATTATATGGCCGGTGTTGCCGATTATCGGGAGGATGATGTGCCTTTGGTTGCCGTTTTGACTTTGGAAGGGGCAATTGATAACGGTATAAGCTTTAACTCTCCGGCCAATGACATGATTATCGGTTCCAAAACCATTACCAAACAGTTGGAGGATTTAAGTAAATACCAAAATATTAAAGCTCTTATTGTCAGAATTAACTCTCCGGGGGGAAGTTATACCGCTTCCGATGAAATTTGGTATGCTCTTAAAAGGTTTAAAGCCTGGAAAAGCGTACCGATTGTTGTTTCTATGAGCAACTATGCGGCATCGGGCGGTTATTTTGTGGCTCTGGCCGGCGATTATATTATTGCCGAACCCGCTACCGTTACCGGTTCAATCGGGGTATTGGGCGGGAAAATCGTACTGGCTGATTTATGGAAAAAACTGGATGTTAATTGGGCCGAACTTAAATACGGTGATAATGCCGGTATTTTGAGTGCTAATCATAAATTTACCCCGAGTGAAAAGAAAATTTTTAATCGCTCTTTGGATAGAATTTACGATGATTTTACGGCTAAAGTAGCCAAAGCTCGTAATTTGGATATGGAGCAGATGGATAAAATTGCCCGCGGTCGTATTTGGCTCGGGGTTGATGCTTTTAAGTTGGGCTTGATTGATGAATTGGGCGGTTTTGAAGCGGCCCTGATTAAAGCTAAAGAACTAAGCGGCATTAAACCCGGTGAAAACTTTGGAATGCTTTACTATCCCAAACAGCCGAGTTTTCAGGAGCAATTGTCCAAACTGTTGGGCGGAGGAGGATTGCCCTCGTTGCAGGTTTTGGAAAAATACGGGGTGTCGGTTGATGATTTGAATATGCTGTTCAAATTGCAATATGATACCGTTTTGCCGCCGTTTAAAATAAAAATGTGATTTTTATTTAATGCTTGCAAAATAAATAACAGACTGTTACAACAACAAAAGTTTGATTTGAAAAGGTGTTTGATTATGGCAGTAGACAGTAAAACAGTACAAAAGGTTGCTCTCTTGGCAAAGTTAAAAGTTGATGAGGATAAGGTTGAGGCAACCAAAGATGAGTTTAATAAAATTTTGAAATGGATTGAACAACTGAATGAAGTTGAAACACAAGGGGTGGAACCCTTGGTATCGGTTAATGAGGAACATCTGGTATGTCGTGAAGATGAAGTTACCGACGGCAATATTAAAGATAAAATTTTAGCCAATGCTCCGGAGAGCGAGTTTGGTTATTTTGCAGTTCCGAAAGTTGTGGAGTAAGATGATGACCGATTTAACAGATTTAACTATTGCCGAAGCTTTGTCGGCCATGAAAAGTAAAAAAATCAGTGCCGAAGAATTAACTAAAGCTTACATTAAAAAAACCGAAGAAGGCCGTAAATATAATGCCTATGTTTTGGAAACTCCCGAGGTGGCTTTGCAGGCTGCCAAAGTTGCTGATGAAAATTATGCCAAGGGAACAGAGCGGGCGTTGGAAGGTGTTCCGATGGGCATTAAAGATTTGTTTTGTACCAAAGGTATCAGAACAACGGCTTGTTCGCATATTATAGATAATTTTATACCGCAATGCGAATCCACGGTAACGCAAAATTTACTTAATGCCGGCGTAGGCTTTTTGGGCAAGCTTAATATGGATGAGTTTGCCATGGGCGGAAGTAATGAAACCAGTTGTTTCGGTCCGGTAGTTAATCCGTGGAGTAAAGATGTTAATTTAGTGCCCGGCGGTTCTTCGGGCGGTTCGGCTGCGGCCGTGGCTGCCAAAATGTGTGCTGCCGCTACCGGTACCGATACCGGCGGTTCAATTCGTCAGCCGGCGGCTTTTTGCGGTATTACCGGCATTAAACCGACTTACGGTCGTTGCTCCAGATATGGCATTATGGCCTTTGCTTCGTCTTTGGATCAGGCCGGACCTATGGCCAAAGATGTTAAAGATTGTGCCTTGTTGTTAAAGGTTATGGCCGGCCATGATGAAAAAGATTCCACCTCATCACGCAAGGCTGTTCCCGATTTTACCAAAGTTTTGGGCCAAGATGTTAAAGGCTTAAAAATAGGCATCCCTAACGAATATCGTCCTCAAGGCTTAAATAAAGATGTTGAAAAAGCTTGGGATGCGGCTGTTGACATGCTCAAAGCCAGAGGTGCCGAAATTATTGATATCTCTCTGCCGCATACCAAATACGCTCTGCCGGTTTATTATATTATTGCTCCGGCTGAGGCTTCGTCCAATTTAGCCAGATACGACGGAGTGCGTTTCGGCCAGCGGGTTGACGGAGCTCATCTTGATGATTTATACATCAATACCCGTACTCAAGGTTTCGGTAAAGAGGTTAAACGCCGTATTATGGTCGGAACTTATGTGCTTTCGGCAGGTTACTATGATGCTTACTATGTAAAAGCCCAAAAGGTTCGCCGCCTTATTCAAAACGATTTTAAAAATGCTTTTGAAAAATGTGATGTAATTTTAACCCCGACTTCACCTGTCAGTGCTTTCCCGATAGGCGATAAAAGCATGATTGAAAATCCTATCAATATGTACTTAAACGATGTGTTTACGGTTTCGGTAAGTTTGGCGGGGCTACCGGCTTTGAGCTTGCCTATCGGTCTGTCTGCAAACGGACTGCCTTTGGGTATGCAGCTTATCGGTAAGGCTTTTGATGAAGAAACCGTATTTAAAACCGCTTATGCGTTGGAACAAGATGCAGCTTTTAAAAGGATATAACAATGGCAGATTTTATTATTGAAACTCCGAAAGGAAAATGGGAACTGGTCTGTGGTTTGGAAATTCACTGTCAGATTGTTTCAAAGTCTAAAATATTCAGCGGGGCTTCTACCGAGTTTGGTGATGATGCCAATGTTAATGTTTCGTTTATTGATGCCGGAATGCCCGGTATGCTTCCGGTTTTAAATAAAGAGTGTGTCCGGCAGGCCGTAAAAACCGGCTTAGGCTTAAATGCCGTTATCAATAAATATTCGGTATTTTCGCGTAAAAATTATTTCTATGCCGACTCTCCGCAAGGTTACCAGATTACGCAGTTTGAGTATCCGATTGTCGGTGAGGGTAAAATTACCGTTGATTTAAGCGACGGAACTTCCAAGGATATCAGAATTGAAAGAATGCACATTGAACAAGATGCCGCCAAGTCAATTCATGATATCAATCCGAAAAAAAGTTATATAGATTTTAATCGGTGCGGAGTGGGGTTGATGGAAATTGTTACCAAACCTGATTTTCGTTCTCCCGAAGAGGTTGGAGCTTTTTTGAAAAAACTGCGTTCAATCGTCAGATATTTGGGTACTTGCGACGGTAATATGGATGAAGGCTCCATGCGTTGCGATGCCAGTATTTCGGTGCGGCCGTTAGGCAGTAATGAATTGCGGGAAAGAGCCGAAGTTAAAAATGTAAATTCGGTTAAGTTTGCCATGCAGGCGGTAGAATATGAAGCAAAGCGTCAGGTTGAGCTTTATGAAAAAGGCGAAAACTTAAAACAACAAACTTGTCGTTTTAATCCGACTACCGGTGAAACCAAATTTTTGCGATTTAAAGAATTTTCCGATGATTATCGGTATTTTCCGGAGCCTGATTTACCGCCGTTGGTGTTAGATGATGCCTTTATTGAGGATATTAAAAAGAATATGGTGGAGTTGCCTGATGCCAAGAAAGCTCGCTTTGTTAAAGAACTTGGTCTTACTCCCTATGACGCCTCGGTTTTGTGTGAAAACAAAGAAACTGCCGACTTTTTTGAAAAAGCCGCCAAGGGACGCGATGCCAAAAAGGTGGCCAACTGGATTATGGGCGACTTTTTTGCCATGTTGAATGCCAAAAAACTGCCTTTGGAAAAAAGTCCGATTTCGGCCGATAAATTAGGCCGTTTGGTTGACTTAATCAGCAAAAACATCATAAACGGCAAAACGGCTAAAGATGTGTTTGCAATTATGGCCGAAACTTCGCAAGAACCGGAAGCCATTGTTGAAGAAAAAGGTTGGAAACAGGTTACCGATACTTCGGCAATTGAGGCGATTGTTGATGAAGTTTTACAAAATAATCCCGACAATGTTGCAGCCTATAAGGGCGGTAAAAATAATTTGTTGGGCTGGTTTGTGGGGCAGGTTATGAAGCAGTCCAAAGGTACGGCGAATCCGGCGATAGTTAATCAACTTTTAAAACAAAAACTGGGCTAAAATGGCAAAGAAAAAAGAACGCATTATTCCCGAAGTGCTGTTGTTTACCGACATTAACAACGGTTACTTTGATGATTTGGCCGCACTGCCGGTTTTGGCTTATTTGGCCGATAAAAAGCAAATAAACTTGCGGGGTGTAATTACCGAAAGCGGTTTGTTTGCAATCAGACGGCGGCGGGCGTTATATGCCAAAGGAGCCTTAAGCTTTGCCGGATTGCCGTTTACCCGCGTAGTGCCGGGCGGTGATTATGAAGTGCAAAATCCGGAAGTTGAAAACAATTATCCCGAAAATGAATTTTCACTTTTGTTTGAACAAAATGGAGCCGCCATTTTGCGAAGCGGTATGACTTTTATTCAGGAGTATTTTAAATCGGTAAAGGATAAGCGAATCGTTATTTTACTTAATGCTCCGTTTGCCGATTTTGCCAAGTTTATGCAATCTACCGAAGATGTGGTTAAGAAAAAAGTTAAAAAAATCGTGGTTATGGGCGATGTTGCCGACACAAAGGCTGAAAACGGTTATTATCTGCCCAATCCGCAGAGTTTTAATTTTTCCTCTTTGGCGGCGGCTGAGCAGGTTTTTGCCTATGCTCAAAGCAAAGATGTGCGTTTGGTGATAGTTCCGCCGCAAAGCGTTAAAGATATGAAAATGGGATATGAGTTTTTAGATATTGTTCCCAAGGTCAAAAATCCGCTCGTTAATCAGTTGTTGCAAGCCAAAAATGATAATCCCGTTTCCATGCAGTATGATATGTTATCGGCTTTGGCAACAGCCGACGGCGAATTTAAAAGAGCCGGAGGTAATTTTGTAAAAGAAGAAGGTTTTGAGGGTAATGTGTTTTTTGCTAAAGTGGAAGATGCCCAATTGATGAGAGAGAAATTTACGGAGATATTTAAAGAAAAATTCACCCCGCAAAAAATTACGCTTTCGCAATTAACTCGCAAGAAAGAGGATGTGGAAAATGCTTAGTATATTTAGTAATCCGGCGGTTATAAACGGACTTTTGGCAGCACTTGTTGCCGGATTGTTTACGGGTATAGGCGGTTTTACCATTTTTTTGAAAAAGCGTTATACCAAAGACAATATTAACTTAATGCTCAACATTGCCGCAGGGGTGATGTTGGCGGCCTCGTTTTTTGCTCTTTTAGTACCATCCATGGAAGAGATTTTAAAACTCAGTAAAGATGTGCATGTCGGCTCTTTTTGGTACTGCTTGGCGGTATTTTTCGGTGTCGGTTTGGTCTGGCTATTAAATGATTTATTGCCGCATGAACATAACAACATGGGGCATCACGGTCCGATGTTCAGCTTAAAAAAAGCCTGGCTGTTTATTATTGCCATCTCGTTACATAAACTTCCCGAAGGTTTAGCGGTAGGCGTTGCATACGGTGCCGAAAATTTGGTTAATCCGACCAGCTTGGTATTGGGTATTGCCCTTCACAACATCCCCGAAGGTTTAACTATGGCCATTTCTTTGGTCGGTGCCGGACAAAGCAAATTAAAAGCAGCTCTAACAGCTTGCGTTATCGGCTTTTTACAGCCGCTGGGGGCAATTTTAGGATTGCTGTTAATCGGTACGGGACCGTTTTTAATACCGTTTGCCATGGCAATTGCCGGCGGTACTTTGTTGTTTGTAGTCATAAACGAAATATTGCCCGAAACTTACGGTTATAAGCAAACTTCAACTTCGGCCTTTGCCGTATTTTCAGGTTTTATTATCATGACTTATCTGTTTATGGTATTGGAATAATTGATGAAACGCACCAAGCATGAGGATATTAACGGTTGGCTGATTATTGATAAACCCCAAGGTATGGGTTCAACCGATGTGGTAAATGTTACCCGCAGGCTTTTAAATGCCAACAAGAACGGTCATGCCGGAACTTTAGATCCTTTTGCCACGGGAGTGTTGCCGATTGCCTTTGGTGAGGCTACCAAGTTAATACCTTTTGTAACCGACGGTAAAAAAGAATATGAGTTTGTTTTAAGCTTCGGGGCTTCTACCAATACCGATGATGTTGAAGGAGAAGTTATAAGCGAATCGGATTTTATTCCGAATAAAGAGCAAATTTTAAGCGTTTTGCCGCAATTTATCGGTAAAATTACTCAAGTCCCGCCGATGTATTCGGCTATAAAAATCAACGGAAAGCGGGCGTATGCCTTGGCCAGGGCCGGCAAAGAGGTAAATATTCCGCCGCGTGAAGTTGAAATATATTATTTAGAGCTGTTAGAACAGATAAATCAAAAAAGTTTTCGGTTTAAGGTGGGATGCTCTAAGGGAACTTATGTTAGGACTTTGGGTAAAGATATTGCCTTAAAGCTCGGCACGGTCGGGCATTTGACGGAGTTAAGGCGTACGAAATGTGCAATATTTTCGCTTGCGGATACGATTTTACTGGAAAATGTAAAAAATATGGTGTATGAAGGTAAGCGACGAGAGTTACTCTTGCCGATAGAGACATCACTGCGCGACATCGCGGTGATTGCCGTTTCGCAAGAGGATGCTGCCAAATTAAAACAAGGTCAGAAAATTTCGCCGAAGCCGTATGATACGAGCAATCTTATCGGAGGGCTTGCGGCGGCTATGTATCTTGATTGTTTGGTGGCGGTGGTGAATGTGGAGCAATCCAAAATTTCACCGGTTCGTGTTTTTAACTTATAATGAAAAGGAAAATAAAGATGTCGATTTCTAATGAAAAAAAGCAAGAATTGATTGCTCAGTACGGTACAAAACCCGGTGATACAGGTTCTCCGGAAGTTCAAATTGCTATTTGGACATATCGTATTAACTCTTTGATTGAACACTTCAATGTTCACAAAAAAGACTTACACTCCCGTTTGGGCCTGATGAAAATGGTAAGTCGTCGTCGTCACTTGTTGGATCACTTAAGAAGCAAGAGTGAAGACAGATATCAAGATTTAATTAAAAAGTTAGATTTGCGTAAGTAATTTTATACAAGTCGGAAACTGCGGGGCATGGGGCTCCGCAGTTTTATAAAATCCTGAAATTTTTTCAGGTGAGGTTTATAGGAAAAAGGAAAAGAAAGGTAGAAAATATGATTGATTTTAAACAATTCCGCCAAGAAATGGATTGGGGCGGTCGTAAACTGGTTTTGGAAACAGGAAAAGTAGCCCGGCAGGCAACCGGTGCCGTTGTTGCAACTTATGGAGAAACAGTCGTTGTTGCCACGGTTGTTGCCGCTAAGGAAGTTAAAGCCGATCAGGATTTTTTTCCTTTGACCGTTAATTATCAGGAAAAATACTATGCCACCGGTAAAATTCCGGGCGGCTTTGTAAAAAGAGAAGGCAAACCTTCGGAAAGAGAAATTTTAATCTCGCGTTTGATTGACAGACCTATTCGTCCGTTGTTTCCGGATGCTTTCAAAAATGAAGTTCAAATTATTTGTACCACTTTGGCTCATGATCAGAAAAACGATTCCGATGTTGTAGCCATGATTGCCGCTTCGGCCGCACTGGCTATTTCCGGTATTCCGTTTTTAGGTCCTATCGGGGCGGCTAAAATCGGTTATAAGGACGGACAGTATATTTTAAACCCGACTATTGAAGAAGCCAAAACTTCGGAATTGGAATTGGCGGTTGCCGGTACTTCGGAAGGTGTTTTGATGGTAGAATCGGAAGCTAACGAATTGTCCGAGGAAACCATGTTAGGTGCCGTAATGTTCGGTTTTGAAAGCTTCCAACCGGTTATTAACATGATTAACGAACTGAAAAAACAGGCCGGAAAACCCGCTTGGGAAGAACCGAAATTCCCGCCGGAGTTTGATGAATTGTACGCTCGTATTGAAAAAGATTATGCCAAAAAATACGAAGAAGCTTTTAATGAAGTTGATAAACAACAGAGGTCTACCACTTTAGGACAGTTGGCCGAAGAAATTAAAGCCGGAATTGATCCTGAAAATGAGTTGGAAGTTCGTTATATCGGTGATGTTATTGAGCACATTATGCACAAAGTTATGCGTGAAAAGGTACTTTCTACCGGCAAACGCATTGACGGACGCGATACCAGAACCGTTCGTCCGATAAGTTGCGAAGTTGATGTGTTGCCCACCACTCACGGTTCGGCTTTGTTTACCAGAGGCGAAACTCAGGCGTTGGTTGTTACTACTTTGGGTACCGAAGATGATGCTCAAATTGTAGACGGGTTGATGAATGAATATAAGCAAGACTTTATGTTGTATTATAACTTCCCGCCTTTCTCGGTTGGCGAATGCGGTCGTTTGGGAACGCCCGGTCGTCGTGAAATCGGCCATGGTAAATTGGCATGGCGTGCCATTCATCCGATGTTGCCCAAAGATAAGGAAAAATTCCCTTATTCATTGAGAGTTGTTTCCGATATTATGGAATCTAACGGTTCATCTTCAATGGCAACGGTTTGCGGTACGACATTGTCTTTGGAAGCGGCCGGTGTGCCGATGAAAAAGCCGGTTGCCGGTATTGCCATGGGCTTGATTAAAGAAGATGACGGTCGTGTTGCCATTTTGACCGATATTTTGGGTGATGAAGATCACTTGGGTGATATGGACTTTAAGGTTGCCGGTACTAAAGACGGTGTAACCGCTTTGCAGATGGATATTAAAATTACCTCCATTACCAAAGAGATTATGAAAAACGCTTTGGCTCAGGCACATGAAGGTCGTATTCATATTTTAGGCGAAATGGCCAAAGCCATTGCCGCTCCGCGTGATCATGTATCACCGTTGGCTCCGCGTATTATCACCATGAAGATTCCGGTTGATAAAATTCGTGAAGTTATCGGTTCAGGCGGTAAGGTTATCAGGGAAATTATTGAAAAAACCAATACCAAAATTGATATTTCCGATGACGGTATAGTTCAAATTGCCGCTGCCAACACCGAAAACGGCGAAGCTGCTCAAAAAATTATTTCAGATATTGTGGCGGTGCCGGAGGAAGGTAAAATTTACAAAGGCGTAATTACCAAAATTATGGATTTTGGGGCATTTGTTCGCTTTGTAGGTTCTACCGAAGGTTTGGTACACATTTCCGAAGTAAAAGATGAGAGGATTGCTTCCGTTTCTGACTTTTACAAAGAAGGCGATACCATTTGGGTTAAATGCTTAGGTGTTGATAACCGCGGTAAATGGAAACTTTCGGCAAAACGGGTTAATCAGGAAACCGGCGAGCCGAGATAAAACAGCTTTTATCAGCTATGAAAAGCGGCACTTTCCGATAAGGGAAGTGCCGCAATTTATAGATACTTTTTAAGCCAAAGATTTTATGTCATCTTCAACATCCACGAGTTCAATTTTGATGCGTTTGTCATAAAACGAGGCCAGGCTTGCCAGTTCGCCAAGGGCCAAAGGATAGCCTTTAATTTCAAAAGTTTCCAAAAACCTAACCGGTACTTTGGAAGCGATGGAAAGCTCAACAATGGTCATTTGTTGTTCCCGACGCAAATTCCATAATTGGGCTGCCAGTTCATTAAAAGTTCTTTTAAAGCTGGCTTTATGTTGTTTTTTTGTAAGCATTTTTAGCTCCTTTCATTTTAATACATTTGGTTA
>CALXTJ010000007.1 GCA_944391375.1 uncultured Alphaproteobacteria bacterium | reverse complement strand
ATTAAAGGTTATCCGCTGGCTTTGGGCGAACTGGCCAGACTTGCCTCGTTTTATGACAAACGCATCAAAATTGAACTTGTTGATGTTGATGATGACATAAAATCTTTGGCCTAATAAAGAAATCCCCTTTGAATATCTTTTTCAAAGGGGATTTTATCTATCTTCGTAGTACAAATGCTTATACAATCTGCTTTAAGCACTTTTACTGTCGGTAGAACGAATAAGTATCGGTTCACCTTCTTCTTTAACCACTTTTTCATTGATAATAATTTCCGTAACATCTTTTTGGTCAGGAATTTCATACATCAAATTTAAAAGCAAACCTTCCATAATTGCCCTTAAGCCGCGTGCCCCCGTTTTCCGCTCAATAGCCTTGTGAGCAATGGCTTTAAGAGCATCATCGGTTACGGTCAATTTCACATTTTCCATATCAAACAAGGTAACATACTGCTTAAGCAAGGCATTTTTCGGTTCGGTCAATACTTTTACCAAAGCTTGTTCATCCAAATCGTCCAAAGTGGCAATAATCGGCAACCTTCCGATAAACTCCGGAATTAACCCGAATTTTAATAAATCTTCCGGCTGAACATCTTTAATAATCTCCCCGATACCTCTGTCTTCATTGGAAGCAACCTTGGCCCCAAAACCTATGGAAGTATCCTTACCGCGGCTGCCGACAATTTTTTCAAGTCCGGCAAAAGCCCCACCGCAAATAAATAAAATATTGGTCGTATCCACATGCAAAAACTCTTGTTGCGGATGTTTGCGTCCGCCCTGCGGCGGAACATTGGCAATCGTCCCTTCAATAATTTTCAACAAAGCCTGTTGCACGCCCTCACCCGATACATCACGGGTAATTGACGGACCGTCGGTTTTGCGGGTAATTTTATCAATTTCATCAATATAAACAATGCCGCGTTGAGCTTTT
The DNA here is from genome assembly GCA_944391375.1 of uncultured Alphaproteobacteria bacterium. Lineage (GTDB taxonomy): Bacteria > Pseudomonadota > Alphaproteobacteria > RF32 > CAG-239 > CAAFZY01. The sequence continues at coordinate 36,522 of CALXTJ010000007.1, read as the reverse complement.
TCAATATCGTAATTGGCGGCCTGCACCAATTTTAAGATAATGTTTTCCACATCTTCACCGACATATCCGGCTTCGGTCAAAGTTGTGGCATCGGCAATGGCAAACGGCACATCCAAAACCTTAGCCAATGTTTGAGCCAATAAAGTTTTACCCGAACCGGTAGAACCGATTAACACCACATTGGATTTGGCCACATCCACATCCTTATGTTCTTTCTGACAGTTTAAACGTTTATAGTGATTATAAACGGCTACCGATAAAACCTTTTTAGCATAATCCTGCCCGATAACATACTGATCCAAAAACTCTCTGATTTTAGAAGGCGTGGGCAAATTTTCGGCAAAGCTGCCGCTTTCTTTTTTGTTTTCTTCCTCTTTATGAATTTCATCGGCCACAATATTGATGCACACATCAATACATTCGTCACAGATATAAACCCCTCGTCCGGCAATAAGCTTTTTTACCTCATTTTGGCTTTTTCCGCAAAATGAACAGTGCAAAGTTTTATCATCATCTTTGGTATCGGTCATAAGCACTCCTATTTTAAAATTTCCCGACGATTAACCACAATTTCATCAATAAGGCCAAAATCTTTAGCTTCCTGAGGTGTCATAAAGTTATCTCTGTCCATGGCTTTTTCAATAACCTTAATTGATTGTCCGGTATTTTGAGCATAAATGGCATTTAAGCGTTTACGCAAATCCAAAATCAAACGAGCTTGAATTTCAATATCGGAAGCCTGTCCCTGAGCCCCACCCGAAGGTTGATGTATCATAATCTGGGAATTAGGTAAGGAAAATCTTTTACCCTTGGTACCTCCGGCCAGCAAAAACGAACCCATGGAGCAAGCCTGACCTATACATAAAGTTGCCACATCGCAAGAAATATATTGCATGGTATCATACATGGCCATACCCGAAGTAACCACTCCGCCCGGCGAGTTAATGTATAAGTAAATATCCTTTTTAGGATTTTCCGATTCCAAAAACAACAACTGGGCACAAACCAAAGCCGAAACTTCATCATTAACCTGTCCGGTCAAGAAGATAATTCTTTCCTTTAGCAAGCGAGAAAAAATATCAAAAGAACGTTCGCCCCTGGAAGTTTGTTCAATAACCATGGGCACCAGAGTATTATCAAAAACCTCAATAGCAGTTTTATTCATTAAAATACCTCAAAAAAATTACAAAATCTTAATATTTATAGATTACATTTATTCAACAAAATGTAAATAAAAATCTAAAAAAGCAACAAAAATAATAATTTTTAACATTTACATATTTGTCAAAATTTGTTAAACTTAAAGGGTGTGTTGAAAATAAAGGGAGAAAGTTTGCATGTTTGCCCCTAAGAGCTTCAAAAAATTGCCATCCACGGCTCGTGAAGTATATTTAAACAAGTTACATCTTGATGAGTTGGCCGTATTTGATCCCTTTGAGATGACGGATTTAAACGGATTACAAGTACTAAAGCACCCCGAATTTGAAGATTTTTATCGGGTTATCAATTCATTAAAAGTTATGGACGAAGAGCAAAACTTTCAACCGCGTCAGACCGAAGATTTAAAAAAGGACATTATCAAAACCTCCAAGCAGGAAACTTTTTTAGAGCTTTTGTATAATGTTGAAATGCCCGATCGCAATTTATATCTGGAAACCTTAAAAGAAAAACTGATGATAAATTTGGTAAACTTGTTACTTGAGCCGGAAATTCCCACAGACAGAAACTTAAGCGGCCCGGAAATTTACCAGATAAAAGAAACCTTCAAACGCATGTTGGCTTCCTCATAAGAAACCACCGCCAAAGGTCAGACTTTGGCGGTAATTTTATTGTCCTTCAACTCTTCTGCGAGCCGTATCTATGTACGATTCCGGATCGCCTTCGGCACCATGATAAGCCAGAGAATAGCTGGTTACGATAAATCCGTAAGGATTGTATACGGTATCTTCCTTATTTTCAAAGACCAATCGCCGATAAGCGATTCGCATGGTGGCTCGCCAATAATTGATCACCGGTTCCAAACTATCGGCGGTAATATCATAGGTTTTAAACTGGGCTTGCCACAAACCTCTGGACAAAGGTCTTACCCATTCAATTTCAATATATCTTTCCAAAGATTCATTTTTAAATCCGGCAATATTGGCACGCACTTCATTAGTAAAGAAGTCATCATAGATTGCCGGAGCCGAATACCAAAACACCGGAGAATCCGAGCCCCACTGCCGAATAAGCGATTCATAATCCTTACCTATGGTGTAACGCATGGTCAAATATTCATATATATGTTGTTCGGTAATTAAATCACTTACCGGAAAACGCACTTCTCTTTTTTGGACCTGTTCAATTTGGCTGAAATATTTGTTAATACTGTAAAATTCCGGAGTAACGCGTATTAAAGGCAGCATTAAATATATGGCACTGGCCAGCATCATATTAAAGCAAATACTTAAGCCTGAAAGTATTACCAAAAGTCTTGATGTCCACAAATAGCGACGCTCGGGAAAAGCCTCCACATGGACGCGTTCGGGGAAATACCCCAATTCATCGGGACTTTCTTTTTCTTTAAATTTAAAAAGTGTACGAAAAATATCAAACATATAATATTTTAACCTCAATTTTACGATTATGCATTAAACTATACATCAAAGTTGTATAAAAGCAATTAAATACTGTTATTTTTTAAAAAATAGTATAACAATATAAAAAACATGTGTTTTTAAGGATACAAAAGATGAAAAAAATTTTCTGTTTTGCGGCAAGCATAATGATGTTGGTATCGTGTAATTTACAAAACAATACCAACAACGGAACTCCCAATCCGGCTTATTATTCCGATTGGGACAGAGCCATAAGAGTAGATGTTGACATGCAAAACATGTATTTAAATACGCCCCGCAAAATTGAGCGGCCGATAGATATGTACATGGCCATGGCCTTAGCATTAAAATACAACTATACCCGCCGGATGATAAGCTATGAGGAAAGTTTGCTCAAAGCCGGCAATTCATCTTTTGCCCAATTACAGGAAATATTAAACAATGCCGGATATGTAAACACCAACAATTCGGCTCAATTAAGTCCGGATTTGAAGGTAGCCTGGAACATTTTGGATTTGTCAACCATATACTACCAAAACAGCGATCCTTCCTTTAAGGCCAATGTAGCCATAGAGCAAAGCCGCAAGGTGATTCACAATATTTTACAGGAAACCCGCATGCTTTATTGGCAGACTTTAACTGCTCAAAGACTGCTTCCGGTTATTGATAACATGACCGAATACATGACCTTGGAAGTTGATGAAATGAACTCTGTTGCCAAAGAATTGGCAGCTCAAGGTCTGGCTCCTTCACGTGAAGAGTTAATCAAAAAAAGAAAATACATGGAAGCGGTCAAGGAGTTATCGGCTCTAAAACGCAATTTGGAAACTGCCCAGACTCGCTTAGCCAGCTTAATGGGTTTTCACCCGTCAACCGAATTTAGGTTAGTAGGTGCTCAATACGGCAATTTTGAAATTCCGGAAATTCGTTCCAATCTGGCTCAAATGGAATGGCTGGCACTTACCAATCGTCCGGAACTTAGAGTACATGATTTAATTTCCAGCTCTGAGGATAAGGAAATAATCATTCGCCAATTCCGACAACAAAATCAAGGCAAGTATGACAACACCGCCGAAAACAACAAGCAATGGTCCAAACAGGGTTGTGAGATTGCCATAAATGTTATTGAAGAAGTCCGCAAAGAAAATGCCGCCACCTTAGAGTCTTTAAGACGGCAGCGAATGACTTCATTAGTATTAAATCAGGTTTATGTATCATGGGCTCAATACATGGCCGCCATGGAAGATTATCAAATCAACATGGAAATTGCCGATACTTCCGAAAACATTGCGGAAGATTATACCATTGCCGACGGAGCTCAAAATGAAACATCACAATTAGAGGCGGCTCGTGCCATAGAAGATGAGGTTAAGGCATTTTCCTCTTATGTTGATGTTCAGGAGGCTTTAGGTAATTTGTATGCCACCATTGGTTTGGATGCTTTGCCTTATTACATGTTAAATGAAAAGCCTTCAAAGATAGCCTTATATTTAAGATACTCCATGGAAAAGTGGGGTAAAGGTGACTTTATTCCCGATAATCGTCCGTATTTAATGGATTTACCGGTAAAGCGTCCTCCTGTTAATTTATCTTCATCCACACTCTTACCGGATGTTACGGTAGACACCGGCGAGCCTATTTTTATAGCCGTACCGCTTGATTTATTTTCCAAGATGGGTTGGGAAGGACAAATCAAGACGCGGGCCGGTTTGATTGATGATACCCGTCTGCCCAAATGGTTAAGATACGACAAAGAATCCATGACCTTCAGCGGCAAGGCCATGCCTAAAGACGGAGGCGTATACCATATCAAAATTTACGGTATAGATGAAAAAGGCAACATAGCATATGCCACATTCAAGCTCACCGTTCGGGAAATTTACCAACCTTCGCTGCGTTTAAGAGGATTAACCGAAGGCCGCAAGGCAACCGTACTAAAGCGGTGTAGCGGATCGCAATGTAAAGACAATTACATTGAACAAACCGAAGTTGGTAAAGAGGTTGAAAAAGCCCCGATTAACTAAGCAAAAGCTCCCGATTACGGGAGCTTTTTTCATGACAACGCCTTATTAAAGCACTATTTGTAAGCAATTTGTTCTACGGCAACAGCCAAACCGGTATTATCATCGGTTGTTACGATAATACCGTATAACGTTCCCTCACCTTTGGCAGGAATTAAACGCTCGGATGGATACTTACGGGCCAGACGGCGGATAGGTTCATCAATTTCAAACCCCAAAACCGAGTTGTAATCGCCGCACATCCCGACATCGGTAATATAGGCCGTGCCTTGAGGTAAAATTCTGGCATCGGCGGTGGGCACATGGGTATGAGTTCCGGCCACGACCGAAACTTTACCGTCCAGATAATAACCCATAGCCAGTTTTTCAGCGGTAGCTTCGGCGTGCATATCCACCAATATGGCAGCCACATTACCCCCTAAGCGATAATTTTGCAAAAGCTTATCAACGGCTTTTACCGGACAATCCAGAGCTTCCATAAACACGCGTCCCATAAGTTGGGCCACCAAAAGTTTTTTACCGTTAGCCAGCTCCACTTCACAAAATCCACGACCGGCAGTACCTTCCGGAAAATTAAGCGGCCGCACAATTTTTTTGCAATCTTCCAAAAAAGGAATAATTTCCCGTTGGTTCCAAACATGATTACCGGTAACAATCGCATCAACTCCGGCGGCAAAAAACTCACGACAAATACCGGGAGTAACCCCAAAGCCGTGAGCGGCATTTTCGGCATTAACGACCACGGCATCGGGCTTATGTTGGCTTTGAATGATCGGCAGATTTTTCAACACGGCATCTCTGCCGGAGCGTCCGACGACATCGCCTAAATAGACTATTTTCATTTTTCTTCCTTAAAAAACACAACACCTAAAGAGTGTAAACAAGCCAATTATATTATGCAAGACAAATTTATCAATAAAACAATAAGGACAAACATCATTTTCAGCAATACACAAAACCCCGCTTAACAGCGGGGTTTAAAAAAGCCGTCTGACCGTTTATTACATTTCATATCGAACCGCTTGACCAAGGTGGGTGCCATGTAATCAGACCACGATCTGAACAGAGACAGCTCCCTAAAAATATAATGTTGGCTCGGATAGATCATGCGGAATAAGACAAATCAGACAGCCTCTTATATTTATAAGTTTATGTTACATACTTTCTATCTGATTTGCAAGCATTTTTATTTGTTCTGTGACTTGTTTGATAACTCCTGCCAATTCCTCGTCAAGAGCGGTGGTATCAGCCGGACGCTCCACAATTTTTTCCACCACTTTTTCCACCGTTTGAACTGCCGGCACACTCGGCTCGGCTGCCTGTACATTTTGTGGTTGAGCATTTTGGGAAAGTTGTTCCAGTTTTTTGTTAGCCTCAAACAAATCATCGGCCATCAAAAGTCCGACCATGGCCAGAAGCATATTTTCGTTAATATGCCCGCCGCCGGCCGTTAATTGTTTGGCTTTATCATCCAACATACGGGAAAGCTTAATAATGCGAGCCTCCTGCCCGTCATCACAAGCTACCGCATACTCGCGTGCGTTAATTGTTATTGTTACCTGAGCCATCTTCGTTTAACACCATTTCAATTTTTTGGATTGTTGCATCGGTTTTAAGAGCCATATCGGCAACCGCCTTGGTTAAATTTTCCAAACGCAAATTTCTTTCGGCCATATTGTGTTTATAAGACTGCCGCTGCTGCGTAAGTGCATATTTTTTGCTTTCCGCAGCTTGCTTTAAGTTTTTAAGTTCCGCCTGCAAGTCCGCAACCGCCTGCCGGGTTTTAATAAATTGTTGCTTATCCATTTACTTCTTGCTTTCTTTATAAGAAACGATAATATATGCTTAATCATAAAGATTTTATAACACTTTACAAGAAGCAATCAAAGATTATGCAAAATTTTATTATAAAAATCACCAAACCCGACGATTCGTTATTAAACGATAACAATTTGCAGTGCTTTATTTTGAGCTCTGCCCTTGATGACAAATTTATCGGCTCATTTGCAAACAAAGCCAAAAGTCTTGATAAATTGGTTTTAAGCGACGATGTTGACACCTGCCTTAAATACAATCTGGACGGAGTTGTATTAGATTTATCAAAATCGGAAAATATAGCTGTTGAATACAAGCAAAAGACCTCCGGATTAAAGAAAAAATTTATCGGGGTTATCTGCCGCAACCGCCGCCATGAGGCCATGATTGTAAGCGAGTGTGAGCCTGATTTTGTAATTTTCAAAGCCTGGAAAGACGGGTGGGAAAAAGTCAAAGATTTAACTGATTGGTATGTTGAGTTTTTTCTCATTCAATCAGCCATAATGGCCGCCGAAGACGGGGTGGATACTTCACTTTTTAAGACCGACTTTGTAATTGTCAATCAAGAGCAATATCAACAAAGGCTACCGTAAAAATACGATAGCCTTTTTTAATTTAAGCTTTATCTGCCGCCGGGACGACTGATTGCCGATCTGCCGCCGCAACGACTTCCGTCGGAAGCCGTTTGCCACGGATAATCGCAATTTCCGGCCGTCACATCTCTGGCTACCGCCATAAAGCAAAAGCTTATGGCTAAAACTAAAAATATTTTTTTCATTTCAAACATCCTTTCCAAAAAATAAAACAAAACCCGCTGTAAAAGCGGGCGGATGTTCGAAAACCGTATTCCGTAAACGGCTCGGCTTATTTGGCTGAACCTTATTCGCCGACATCCGTCCAAGACAGAAATCGGCATAAAATTTTAAGTCGTATGCAACGACTACGGAATTTAAGGGTTTTCGACGCCCTTGTTGCCAACCCCATGGCAGGCAACCGATTATAGGCTAAAACATAATTAAGCAAAAAACAAGCAATAATTTTTTGTATGCATTTTTTTGTTGCCAAAGACAAAAGATTAGAGTATGTTGCGTTCAAACTTAAAAAAATAATCACTTTTAAAATTGTAAATACGGAGATAAAAAAATGAAACAACTTGCAGGATCAATCAGAATCGGTTGGGTTATTGAATACAAAGGCAAACCCTGGACCATCACCAAAGCACAACACATTAAACCCGGTAAAGGCGGAGCTTTTATGCAGGTTGAAATGAAAGCTGTTGAAGAAGGTACCAAAACTAACGAACGCTTCCGTACCGAAGATACCGTAGAAAAAATGATGGTAGAAGATAAAGACTGTCAATTTTTGTTTGAAGACGGCAACGGCTTAACCTTCATGGAAAACGAAACTTTTGAACAATTTACCATGCCGGCGGATATTTTAGGCGATTCGCGTCCGTTTTTGACCGACGGTATGCAGGTTATTATTTCGCACATCAACGGCCGTCCGATTTCTGTTGAATTGCCCTTGCAGGTAACTTGCACGGTAACCGAAACCGAACCGGTTGTTAAAGGTCAAACCGCAGCATCATCTTACAAACCGGCCATTTTGGATAACGGTGTACGGATTATGGTACCGCCGTTTATCAATACCGGCGATAAGATTGTTGTCGGCACTTCCGAAGCCAACTATGTAGAAAGAGCAAAATAATGTCTTACATTACCCCCTTATTGACCGGCTTGGTTGAAGCGGTCAAGAAATCGGCCTCATCGCTGGATCGCGATTTTGCGGAATTGGAGCAATTGCAAAACTCCGTTCGCGGCAATCAGAATTTTGTGTTTAATTCGTACTCGCGGATTGTTAAAAACCTGAAAGTGGAATTAGCCAAAATTCGCCCCGATATGCCGATATTTACCCCCAATGACAAGGTTGTCGGCTCCTCTTATTTTGCCGTCAGCCCGATTGAAGGCTTAATCAACTTTGCCCACGGCAATCCTGATTTTGCCGTATCGGTTGCCTTGGTGGAAGATAATGTTCCGATATGTGCGGTCGTGTACAATCCGGCTCGTGATGAAACTTTTTTTGCCGAAAAAGGCAAAGGAGCTTTTAAAGAGGGCTACCGTAATCATGAAAGATTAAGAGTTTCCTCCGCCAAAGATTTGGACAAGGCTTTAATTACCGGAACGGTTGCCGATAAAGATAATCTGGCCGATAACATAAAGCTCCATTCGGCGATAATGACCAAAACCGGCAACTTACGCATAAGCGGCTGTATAGCTCTTGATTTGGCCTATTTGGCCGGCGGAAAGTTTGATGCTTCCGTAAGTTTAAACAATCACCTATGCAGCATCATGGGCGGTATTTTACTGGTTAAAGAAGCCGGCGGTTCCATAAGAGCCGTTAAACAAAAGGATAACCGCATTGAAAATTTGAACGAAGTTTTCAAAAAGGGCGATTTAATTGCCGTAAACTTTAATTTGAATCAAAAGATTTTTGAAATTTTTAAATAAAAGGTAAAAAAACTCTTGATAAATTGATTTGATTAAGGTATAAGGGCTTAAATTTTAGAAGATTTAGAAGTTTGGAGAGATAAAATGAAAAAAGGAATTCACCCTGATTATCACGAGATTACTTATGTGATGACAGACGGAACGGAATACAAAGTCAACACCACTTGGGGCAAGGCCGGTGCTAAGATGAATTTGGAAATTGATCCTAAGTCACATCCGGCATGGACCGGTATTCACCGCATGGTAGACAGCGGCGGTCAAGTTTCCAAGTTCAACAACAAGTTTGCTGCTTTCGGTATTAAAACCGATACCAGTGTTAATAAGTAATGCTCAGGTTTTAATTTGTGTTTTAATCCTGCTTTCAACTAAGCAGGATTTTTTTAATGCCCGGCACACGGATTCGCGTGCCGGGCATGGTTCTGCTGCCGGTTATGGCACTTCCGTTTGAGAGGTTGAAGCCGTTTGAAGTAAAGCCTGTTCTTCACTTTCCTCTTCTGCCTCAAGCTCCCCTTCTTCCGGCTCGTATTGTTTCTCGTCTATCAATTTAACCGAAAACCATTTCCCGTAGAAATATAACAGTTTTGCCATTTCAAACCACGGCAGATTCCCCGTACGCTCTGATTTTTTTATCCGACATTCCGGAATTAATGTTGCCGCCGATACCTTCGAGGCTGATATCCGGTGTTGCGTCCGATAGTCATGCATCCGGTGTAATAGTTAGACATTAAATGATTTTTTCACCACTTTCGCGTGGCAGCTTCCTTTGCTCATGTTTTTTAACTCCATCTTTGTTTATAAAATTAAAACAAAACCACCTTAATTACTTTAAGGTGGGGAGCCACAAAACTGTCATACCACAGTCAGACTTATTCGTACCCAAAGGTCTTATATCGTCTACTCCCCAAGAAAGGAGTTTTTGGTATGAAGATGTCTTGTGGACACCACCGTCAAGCGACGGCAGTGCTTATATTAAAGAATTATAGGATTTTTGCAAGGAAATTTTATAGCGTATTCTGATTGTTTTTTCTGATAATAATTTCGCCGCGAGAAGTCGGCGTATCTTTTATATCACCTTGATTGTTTTTAGGTGTTGCAATTTTAGAACGTACATTCTGAATAAGCCCCGCCGTAAGTTGATGGCGCAAACCGGTTAAATCTGCAATATATTCTCTTTCTTCACCACGCCCACGCATTTTATCAAGCAAAACATCGCAAAGCTCGCCATAGCGCCTGACATCTTCATGACTCATGGGTTTTTCTCTCTCATCGGTAATGGCTTTTACCACGCCTTTATCGCCGGTTTTGAATATAATTTCACCGGCGCGGTTATAAATCGTTATCGTATCATAAAGCCTTTCATCTTCAATTTTTTGCAACGTGTCAAGCATGCCGTGATAAGCTGCGTCATGGGAAAATTTTGAAGTAAAGCGGGCCAGTGGATATCTGTCAAGCTGCTCCTGATAGCGGGCATAAATGGAAATCCGGCTTTCTATTTCCGGCACGGCCAACGCCAAAATATTAATTTTATAACCCTTCTCCTGCAAATGTTTGATTGTATCGCAAATCTGCGTGGTCCGCATGGTTCCCTCAAAAATAATATTATAATGCCCGGCAATGGCTGCATCAAATACCGATTTTCCCCATGACCGCACATCCGCATCGGTATATGCGGCAAAATCCTTGTCATGCAGAGCAAAAATTTCCTGCGCCTGCGGATGAATAGTTCGAAAATCATCACTGTTGATTGTTACAATGTTTGAACTGCCAAAATTTTCATATACCCGTTTGGTTAAAACGCTTTTTCCGGCACCGGGCTGACCGCCCAAAATAAAAATCTGCGGATTGGAAACCGGCTCTTTTCCCGAAAAAACGTTTAACTTTAAACGTTCAAGAATTCTATCATGCTGTTCTTCTGGAAGTTTATATTCATCGAACATTATTTTTCTTTCTCATAAAATATTCTTTAACTTCCGGTGCATATTGCTCAAAAATTTTATTTTTAATTTGTTGGTCACCTTGATACATCCGATCACGTTCTTTTAATAAAATTTGTAACTCCTTATGAAGACGACTTAATAATTTTTCATCACGAACATTAGCTGATTTATTCTCTTCTTCTAAAATCCGAAGTGATGTTATGTTAATACGTGTCGCCATAATTTCAATAGCAGTATCCATTTGTGCCAAAACGACAGGATTGCTGTCATCTGCTTTTTCATTCATTGCTTTTCTCCTTTATTGGTAAGGTATCAGTTTCTTTTTAACCTGACAAGAAAATTATTTTTTTAAGAAATGTTACCGGCTATAAATACCGGCTTTTTCCCTTTGGTAAAAAATTATAAAAAAATCTCTTGTATAATCATTAAGTTTTGCCTATTGTTAGGATATTAAAAGAATATTAGTGAAAGGAATTCAACATGACAGCACCTTTAATGCCCAAAGCCACGGCGGTATGGTTGGTTGAAAACACCACATTGACCTTTCGTCAGATTGCCGTTTTTTGTGAATTGCACGAGCTTGAAATTCAAGCCATTGCCGACGGAGATGTTGCCTACAACATCATAGGTATCAGTCCGGTTGCCAACGGCCAATTAAGCGAAGAGGAAATCAGACGCTGTGAGGCCGACAACACGGCCAACTTGGTTGCCAACATTGTAGAACGCAATGTAAAAGAGACCAATGCCAAAAACAAGAAGGTGCTTTCGCCCTCTCAACGCAATGACAAGCCCGCCGGAATTTTATGGATTATCCGCAACTGTCCGGAAATTGCCGATTCGCAAATTTGCAAACTTATCGGCACCACCAAGCCGACCATTTTGGCCATCAGAAACGGAACGCGTGCCGATATGGCAACTTTAAGAGCTAAAAATCCGGTTGCCATCGGGTTGTGTACCGAAAAAGATTTGGATAATGCTTTGAGCTTGGCTAAAGAAAAATTGGCCAAAGCCGCAGCTCCGAAAAAGAAAAAGAAGAAAAAAACCGCTAAAAAAGCTGCCGCTAAGAAGACAGCCAAGAAGACGGTTAAAAAAGCAGCTAAAAAAACCACCTCTAAAAAAGCAACTGCCGAAAAAGCGGCCAAGAAAACGGCGGTAAAAAAAGTTGCTAAAAAGGCTGCCAAAAAAACAACGGCTAAAAAGACAACTAAAAAAACCACTACCAAGAAAAAGGCAACGGCAAAAACCGCTAAAAAAACCACTGCCAAGAAAAAGGCGGCAGCCAAGTAGAAGCCAGACAGGCAAAATGAGGGAAAAAACCAAAAATAAGAGCATCTCAACTGAGGTGCTCTTATTGTAATGGGAAACTGCCTACCAAGCCGGAGAGTTTTTAAGCCTTTTCAATTTCTACAATTTTTTCGGCGGCAAAAATATAACCATACACTACATGGTCGCCCTCATTGCGAAGCGGTTTTCTTTCCATATAGAGTTTATTTAAGCCCGATATTTTCAAAAGTTTCAAAATATAGTCGCCGGAATGAGCAAACCTCCCCGAAGGAGTTAAAAAATAATCGGCGGTATCGTAAACATTTTCGGAAACACTAAATATAAACATCCCCCGAGGAGCTAATATCTTACTTATTTTTTCAAACAAAAGCTTTAAATCGCCAAAATAAGTCAGCACATCCCCGGCTGTAATTAAATGATACTTCTGTTCGCAATTTTGCAAAAAATTGACCACATCATCGTTTATCAAGCTATCGTAGACATATTTCTTTTTAGCTTCATTAAGCATTTTTTCCGACAAATCCACACCCGTAACATCGCACCAACCTATAAAAGGTTTAACGGCCTGAGCACACAATCCGGTGCCGCATCCCAAATCAAGATAGCGGGTTGTTTTGAAAAACTCTTTTTGAAAAGTATCGGCAGTTACCTGAGCCAAATATTCCGGCACTTGATATTCCAAAGTAGCGAGAGTATCGTCAAAATCTGGGGCAAAAGTGTCAAAAATTTTTTTAACATATTCGGCATCGGCTTTTTTGATAAGTTTATCTTGCAGCAAGGCATCGGCCATATAGCATACTTTTTTACTATCAGCAAAATGATTTTTCCAACGCAAAGCATAATCTTCAACCATTTCCGGCCCTTTTTCATCGGCACATTCATAGAGCAAATAGCCAAAGTTAATATGCTGATCTTCCAAAGCCTCACCGGCAAACAGCACGGCGTTCCATCCGGCTTGCAGAGCCTTATCCCAGCTTTCAATTTTTTGATAAAGCCGACTTAACGAAGTATAAATCCACGGATTATCATTGCGTAAATCCATAGCCGCGAGCAAACATCTTTCGGCTTTTTGATAACGACCCAATTCCAGATACGAGTTGCCGCGAATAATATAAGCATCAACGCTTGAAGGGTAGAGTTTTAAGGCTCTTCGTGCATATTCCAGAGCTTTAACATAACGCATTAAGTCATAACAGGTATTGGCCATATTGATAACGGCGATATAGCTGGAGTGATTGTTATTATAGACGGTTTCATAATAAGCCAAAGCCGTTTCAAAATCGTTTTTACAATAGGCGATATTGCCTAAATTAAGTAAAGCGGAAGCATTATCGGGAAAACTTTTCAAAATTCTGCGGGAGAATTTTTCGGAATTTTTAAAATCGCCCTTATTATAATAGACATTAGCCAGAGCAATCAAAGAGGTTGCCGATACCGGATTTAACTTATGAGCCTTTTTATAAAAAGCAATAGCCTGTTCGGGATCGCCCATGGCATCAAAGCAGTTACCGCAAAATATGGAATATTTTTCGGTTTTAGGGCTTTTTTGGTACAAAGAAAGATAAATATCCAGAGCTTCGGGATATTTTTTTTCTCCGTATAAGGCTGCAGCTTTTTGTTCTAAAACACTCACTCTCGTCTCTTTTATTTTAAGTTGGCGGAAGTATACACTAAAAAGATTAAAAAGAAAACATTTAAATTGATAAAAAAAAGTATTGACTAGGCCGATTAAATATTATATGTATCTTGCATGTCCATGGGGGTGTGGCGGAACTGGTAGACGCGCTAGACTCAAAATCTTGTTCCAGCAATGGAGTGTCAGTTCAAGTCTGACCACCCCTACCAAATAGGAAGACCGAGCTTTAGGCTCGGTTTTTTTTGTATTTAAAATTTAAATATATATTCCGCCAAAAGCTTATAACAATGCAAATATAAACTTTAATCCATATAGCTTTTTTCCCATAAATAAAGGAAGATATAAATATATTCAAACTGCGGAGCAAGCTTATGAAAACAATCAGTATTGTAAATTATCTTTTGCAAAAGCTAAACAAAAATTTTGCCTCTTACGAACAATCTCCCGATTCTGAGGACATAGAGATTATACTAAAATACTGGTCCAAAAAATACCGTCCGTCTTCCGAAAGCTCAACCTCTTATGAAAAAAACGCCAACTAATTTAAATTTTAAAACATAAAACGAAGAAACATAAGTTTCTTCGTTTTATGTTTTTATTCCCGACGAAGATTGTAAGTCCTTTTACTCTGTCCGTCGTAAACGGTAATGTAATTTACACTACCCGGGCCGCCCTTGATGACCACCCAGACTTCCAGCTGTTTGCCGGTAAGTCCGGTTACATAGAAGCAGTCATCCACTTTCTGCTCCGGAACCCTGAGATCGTACTGAGCCAGTACTTCCCTTTGTTCCCCCAAGATGGTAACTATCATACCGTTACGCACCATGGAAGCATTGCCCCAGATAAGTCCTGTCGGACAACCTTTGTCGCCGACAATTCTCGTTCCGTCGGGAGTAAATCTACTACTCCGAACGGAAACCGGAGGATAATACTGCGGGGAGTACGGGTTATATCCATACCCGTAGTAATCATATCCATACCCGCAGCCGTTGCCGTAGTAAGCTGCACCGTAGCTCGTGCTCAGGAGCATTCCCAGAACGCCGCTGAGCAAAAATAATATTTTTCTCATAATTATAAAATTTGCTTAATTTTTAGCACAAAACTTGACAAAAGTCTAGAATAAAATACTGTTTACATTAAAAAAAATATGTTTTATTTTACGGCTCGGATAAAATTAGAAAAAGAGATTAAACATGAATAGTAATGATATAAAAGCCATGCAAGAAGCCATTAAGCTTTCTGCCAGTTCTTTACAAGATAAAACCATTCCCACCGGCGGGCCTTTCGGAGCCGTTATCTATAAAAACGGCGAGTTTATTGCCGGAGGTTACAATCATGTACTTGCCAATCATGATCCTTCTGCTCACGGCGAAGTTCAGGCGATTCGCTCGGCCTGTCAAAAATTGCAAACTTGGGATTTGTCCGGCTGCGTATTATACACCAGCTGTGAACCCTGCCCGATGTGCTTAATGACCTCCAAATGGGCCAATATTGATAAAATTTATTTTGCGGCCACTCGCAAAGATGCCGCCGCCATCGGTTTTAAAGATGACGATTTATATGAGTTGTTAAAACCCGGAACTTACGCCACGGCCATGCCCGAATGTCGTAACGAAGCGGTTGAAGTTATGCAAAAATGGTTCAAAAAATTTGCCGATAACGGCAAATATTAAAGAACCGGATTATAAAAACAGATGACATTACCTTTAAATTGAGGTATATTGTAACGGCCCGTTTGAAAAAAAGGAAAAATTTGTGATAAAACATATTGTTTCAATTGCAGAAGCCGCAAAGCTTATTCATGACGATGCGTCGGTTATGATAGGCGGTTTTTTATGTTGCGGTTCGCCGCAAAAAATTATAGATGAACTGGTTAAAAATCAAACCAAAGGCTTAACCTTAATTGCCAATGATACCGGATTTCCGGATTCGGACAGAGGCAAACTGATTGTCAACAAACTGGTAAAAAAAGCCATAGTTACCCATATCGGCACCAATCCCGAAACCGGAAAACAATGGCATAATAAGGAAATAGAAGTTGAACTGGTACCGATGGGTACATTGATAGAAAGGATTCGTTGTGCCGGAGCCAGCTTAGGCGGATTTTTAACACCTACCGGAGTGGGAACGGTGGTTGAAGAGGGTAAACAAGTTATGGAAATAAACGGCAAAAAATACTTGTTGGAAACGCCGTTAAGTGCCGATTTCGCCATTATTTACGCCACCAAGACCGATAAATTCGGCAATGCTTTTTTAGACGGCACAACTCGCAATTTTAATCCGGTTATGGCCACAGCGGCCAAAACGGTTATTGTTGAAACCGAAGAGTTAAGCGAAGAACCGCTTAATCCGAATGAAATCACCATCCCCGGCGTATTTATTGATTACATAGCTTTATGAGGAAAAAATGACACAATTAAGCAAAGAACAATGTCGTGAAATCATCGCTCGTCGTATTGCCAAAGAATTTAAGGAAGGCGATATCATTACTTTGGGTATCGGTCTGCCGACCGAAGCCGCCAATTATGTTCCGTCCGATGTTCATGTTATGTTTCAGTCCGAAAACGGAATGATAGGTGTCGGGCACCGTAACTTAGCGGCTCCCCGCAATGCACACATTACCAATGCCGGAGGTTTACCGGTACATGCCAAAGAAGGTGCCGTATTTTTTGATACCTCAATGTCATTTACCATAATCCGCGGCGGTCATGTTGATGCCACTGTTTTGGGAGCCTTGCAAGTTGATGCCGAGGGCAACTTGGCTAACTGGATGATACCCGGAGCCTTTGTACCGGGCATGGGCGGAGCCATGGATTTGGTAGTCGGAGCCAAAAAAGTAATTGTTGCCATGGAACACACCAATAAAGGGGAACCGCGTATTTTGCAAAAATGCACTTTGCCGCTGACTGCCACACATGAAGTAGATATGATAGTAACCGAAAAAGCCGTAATTGATGTAACTCCGGAAGGATTGCTGTTAAAAGAAATAAATCCGCTTTTTTCATTGGAAGATGTAATCAACTCAACTGCTGCCAAGCTAATTATTCCTGAGGAATTATCGGTAAAAGCCGCTTAAAAAAACAGAACTCTATCCCTTACTTACAAACATCAACCCATCCGCAATTAAGGGTATATTTATCCAGTTCCTGAGGTGTAAGTTCAATGGCACTGTTGGCCGTACCGCAAGCCGGAAACACGCTTGTAAATCTTTTTAAGGACACATCCAAATACACCTTAACATTTTCCGGTACGGCAAAAGGACACACTCCTCCAACCTTAAAACCGGTAGCCTGTAAAACTTCATCGGGGGTAAGCATTCTGGCCTTGGTATGAAACAAGTGCTTATACTTGGCGTTGTCAACCTTACAATCGCCGGCCGTTACCAATAACAGAACATCGTCAGCGGTTTTAAAACTTAAAGTTTTGGCAATACGGCATGGCTCACAATTAAGAGCTTTGGCCGCCAACTCCACGGTTGCACTGGAAACCGGAAATTCTAAAATTTTATCATCCATATGCCAAGTTTTAAAATAAGCTCTTACTTTATCTATACTCATTATGTTTTCTCCGTTTATCAGAGTTATGGAAAAGCAAAAAACAGATTTGAGTTTACCGTTTATAATCATTCAATTAAAATTATAAATCAATACTCTTTAAATTTGTATTCCAAAAAAGGGAGCAAAGGCTCCCTTTTTTTATGAACAAACTCTCTTTTGTTAGATTAACGTTTAGAGAATTGATAAGAACGACGAGCCTTAGCACGACCGTATTTTTTACGTTCAACAACACGATCATCACGAGTTAAGAAACCGGCTTGTTTCAAAACGGTTCTCAATTCCGGCTCATATTCGTTCAAAGCTTTGGCAATGCCGTGTTTAATGGCACCGGCCTGACCGGACAATCCGCCGCCTTTAACCGTGCAAACAACATCAAATTCATTAACGCGGTTAGCAATTTCAAAAGGCTGATTGATAATCATTTTCAAAACCGGACGAGCAAAGTACTGATCAATGGATTTATCATTGATGGTAATATTGCCTTTACCGGGTTTAACCCAAACGCGGGCAACGGCATCTTTTCTTTTACCGGTAGCATACGAACGGCCTTGTTTGTCTTTGTTAGCCTTCCGAACAACTTTGCTTTCCGTCTCCGTATTAGCGGTTGTTGCCGCTTTAATATCTTGCAAAGATTCTATTTTTTTAGCCATTATAATGCACTCCTTTTATTTTTGGGGTTACGGGCAGCAATATCCAGAACTTCCGGATTCTGTGCAGTATGCGGATGTTCACTTCCGGCATAAACCTTCAACTTGGTCATTTGTTGACGGCCCATCGGATTGCGTGAAATCATGCGTTCAACAGCCTTTTCAACAACGCGTTCCGGAAAACGTCCGGCCAAAATTTTGGCAGGAGTCGTTTCTTTAATACCGCCTATCCAGCCGGTATGCTTAAAATACTTTTTATCGGTTAATTTTTTACCGGTTAATTTAACTTTATCGGCATTGATAACTACAACATAGTCGCCGCAGTCCAAATTAGGAACAAAACAAGGTTTGTGCTTACCGCGTAAAATCTTGGCAATTTCAGCTGCCAAACGGCCCAATACAACACCTTGTGCATCAACGACATACCATTTTCTCTCAATATCCGAGGGTTTGGTTGCATATGTATTCATATTTTGTCTCTTTCCAAAAGGTTTAATCAATTCGGGTTTAATATACTTAAATAAAATCGTTTGTCAACAACAAAAAAACGCAATAATACAATAGGTTAATTAGAGGTATTATAATACCTTTAATTAACCTATTGATTTTACACAATATTGCCGATTGCCGATAATTTGCAATTTAACGCTGTTTGAAGTTGCAAATTAAATCCGCTTGTGATAACCTCAATTTATGTTGATGTTATGTGTGAGGTTATTATGAAAAAAATTTTCTTTATGGCTTTGGCCGCAGTTATATTTTATTCCGTATCGGCAATGGCCAAAACCTGTGTGGAAAACAACACCACCAGATGCGATAAACTAGGTTATACGGCCAGTTCCTGTCCTTACGGCGGAATAGCCTGCCCGTTTGATACCAGTAAATGGCACTGTGCCAAATGGACTTGTGCCGATGGCAGATATTCAAGTTCCAAAACCTCTGATTCTTGTGTAAAAGTTACCTATAAAGGTTTAAACTGTTACGATTGCCATCAATAACCGGTAGAGATTAAAACAAAAACTCCGCTTATGCAAAGCGGAGTTTTTGTTTTAATATGGCCGCCTATTATAATAAATTTTCAACACTTTCAACAATTTCATCAACCGTAATTCCGAAGTGTTCATAGAGCTTATCGGCCGGCCCCGAAGCTCCGAAGCCGTCCATACCGATTATATCCCCTTCTAAGCCGACATATTTTTCCCAACCGAACTTAGAGGCAGTTTCCACGGCCACACGCGGGCATTTACCCAAAACTTTATCCTGATATTGCGGGGATTGTTTATCAAACAATTCCGTACACGGCATGGAAACAACCGCCGCCTCAATACCTTTTTGGTGCAGTTTTTCCTGAGCGGCAACCGCCAAAGATACTTCCGAACCGGTGGCAATTATGGTTGCCTGCCGCTTTTTGCCTTTGGCAATATCAGAAATTACATAACCGCCTTTAAGAGTTAAATTTTCCTTTGCACAAGTACGCAACAGCGGCAAATTTTGCCTTGAAAGGGCCAAAATACTCGGAGTATGTTCACTGGTTACGGCAATTTCCCAAGCCTCAGCGGTTTCCACCACATCACATGGACGGAAGGTATAAATATTGGGCATAGCCCGATACGAGGCCAAATGTTCAATCGGTTGATGCGTCGGACCGTCTTCACCAACACCTATGGAGTCGTGGGTTAAAACATAAATTACTCTTAAGCCCATTAAAGCCGCCAAACGCATGGCCGGACGCATATAATCGGAAAACACCAAAAAAGTACCGCCGTAAGGAATAACCCCGCCATGTAAAGCCATACCGTTCATAATGGCTGCCATGGCATGCTCTCTTATACCGTACATTATATTGTTGCCGTTATAATCCTGAGCGGTAATTGTTTTCATACCGTTTACAAAGGTTAAATTGGAGGCGGCCAAATCCGCCGAACCGCCCACTATTTGCCGAATATGCGGAACAATTTGCTCCAAGCACATCTGTGAAGCTTTTCTGGTGGCAACCTTGGTCTTTTCCTTGATGGCCGTTTGTTTTAATTTTTCTAAATCCGCCGTCCAGTTTTCCGGCAAAGTATCAGTTATATAACTCCAAAACTCATCACCGGCCTTTTTGGCAAACTCATTCCAAGCCACATAGCTGGCTTTGGAACGCTTTCCGGCAACTCGCCAAGCATTTAAAACCTCAAAAGGCAATTCAAAAGGCGGATACGGCCACGACAAAGCATGCCGCATGGCCTCGGTTTCCGCTTCGCCCAAAGGTGAACCGTGACACTTTGATGTTCCGCATTTCATGGGAGCCCCGAAACCGATGGTGGTACGACAAGAAATCAGCACCGGTTTATCAGATTGTTGAGCCTCAAATAAAGCTTTTTCTATTTCCTTATAATTATGGCCGTCAATATCCATGGTATTCCAGCCCATGGCTTCAAATCTTTTCAATTGGTCGGTAGAACTTGAGGCCGTAACATTACCGTCTATGGTAATATTGTTATTATCCCAGAGCACAATCAACTTATTAAGCTTAAGATGTCCGGCCAAAGAAGCAGCCTCTTCGGAAATTCCCTCCATTAAGCATCCGTCGCCGCACATAACATAGGTATGATGATTACATAATTCATCGCCGAATTTAGCATTAACTATTCTTTCCGCCAACGCCATACCTACTGCCGATGAAATCCCCTGCCCCAAAGGACCGGTTGTCATATCTATTCCGGCCAGGTGTCCGTATTCGGGATGTCCGGCGGTTTTAGAGCCCAATTGGCGGAAATTTTTTATATCTTCAATATCAATATCTTCATAACCTAACAAATACAAAACCGAATACAACAGCATGGAACCGTGTCCGGCCGAAAGCACAAAACGATCTCGGTCAAACCACTCGGGATGTACGGAGTTGATTTTTATAAATTTGGTAAACAAAACCGTTGCCACATCGGCCATACCCAAAGGCATTCCCGGATGTCCGGAATTAGCTTTATCAATGGCATCGGCGCTTAAAAATCTGATAGCATTGGCCATTTCTTTATAATTATACTTCATATCCGTACTCCTTTATTTTCTTTTATACTCCAGATCATACCCATTGGCAATTAAGCCTAAAAACACATCCAGATTATAAGTTCCCGGCACCGGAATACTTAATTCTCCGATATCGGCAGTAAACTCAACCTCATGTGCCCCTTGAGGAATATGTACCGAAGCAAAATAAGTTTTTTTACCTAAAAATCCTTCCGGTCCTTCCACTGTTTCCAGATAGTAAGAAAACTGTACATCGGTAACATCGCTGTCCTCAATACGGGTTATTTTGAACTTAGGTTTAATAACCGCTCTGTCTTTCTGTACTTTTTCATTAAAATAACAAAAGCCTTCATATCCGACGGCTTTAATCGTAAACAACTCACGATATTCGGCCACCTGTACGATTTTAACATCATCTTGACGAATATGTACCTTAGGACAAGCATCTATATCCTTAAGATACGATGTATCATCCGTGCCGGAAACCACCACATAATAGTCTTCATTTTCATTTTCAAACCAAGCACAGCCGCCGACCATACTTAAAAGCATTAAACCAAGTGCAAATTTTTTCATAGTTCCTCCGTTTCTTTTTTGTTCATTATATGGGACAATAATTATTTTTTTGTAAACAAGGCCACCATTTCCGTATGTTTAGAATACACAAATTGGTCAACCATAACGGCTTTATCCATTTTATACCCGCCGTCAAGCAGCACATTGGCATCATTGACAAAGCTGTGCGGATTACACGATACCATAACAACTTTTTTAGGTTTTTTAAGCTCGTCTGCGGCGGCCAATTCCTTAACCTGAGCCGAAGCTCCGGCACGAGGCGGATCCAAAACCACAACCTCAAATTCGGCCAATTCGTCTGCCGCAAACGGGTATTTAAACAGATTTTTTTCAACAATTTCCACATTATGTATCATATTATGATAGACCGAATTTTTAAAGCCTTTCAAAAGGGCTTTATTAACATCGGCCGCCACAATTTTATTTTGAGAATTTTCCGCCAAAGGATAAGAAAAAGTACCGATTCCGCAAAACAAATCGGCAATTTTACCGGCAGTATTGCCCACATATTCTTTAACCTTACCGATTAAAACTTCCTCTCCCTGTTTTGAAGCTTGTAAAAATGTTCCGGGAGCAACCTCAACCTCATATTTACCGATTTTAATAATCGGTTTTAATTTTGCGGCTATCGGCTCTATCGGCGAAAAAGCATTTTGCCGGTATGAAAAGCGTATAACGGCATCGTTGGCATTAACAAAATCGGCAATTTCCATACGATGTCCGACCTTTAAGTCAGCCAAACTTTCCAAAACAATATCAATACCGTTATCAGCCTCCAAAAGCAGGACATCACCGTTTTGTATACAACAAGGAGTAAGACGATGTTTCTTTTTATTTTTGGGCATATCTTTTACGGCACACAGTTTTTCCAAAAAATCCCTCAAAGCCGGAAGCAAGGCATTAAGCCGGGGCGTCAACATCGGGCACTTAAGGCAATCCACAATTTGCATATTGCCGTTTTCATTAAACCCAAGCCGCAATTTATTTTTATCGTTAATAAAAGCCATGGAGGCTCTTCTTCTTAATCCGTCCGGCAAAAATATCGGTGGTTCCCAAACATAATCAGTTTGTTTTAAGGCTGCTGCCAAAATACCTTTAACTTTATCTTCTTTAAGCCGACGATATTCCTCTTCGGTTTTATCCCTAAAGCAACATCCTCCGCAATATTGTTGATATTCACACTTCATGTTAATCCTCAAGCATATGGTTAGCTTCCACGCCGTCCAGCAAAGAAATTTCTTCGGTTTCCTCTTTGGCAAACACGGGATGCATCAATCTTTGTTGGTTATTTTGTTTTTCTCCGAATTTTTCGGCCAGTTCCCGTTTAAATATTTCCACCCGGTTCCTACCGTTTTGCTTAGCGGCATACATGGCATCATCGGCCATTTTAATCATCATGTTAATATTATCGGAAATACCGGAGGGAGCCACCCCGATACTTACCGTAAACGAAATCGGTTGTCCGTTATCGGCATACACCACAATTTGAGCTATAGCCTCTCGCAGCCGGTCAGCCACCGTCACGGCAATTTCGCCGCTGACATTGGCCAAAAACACCACAAACTCTTCACCGCCGTAACGTGCCACCAAATCATCTTGCCTAAGAGAGCGTTCACAAACCGCCGCCAGTTCTATTAAAACCTTATCGCCGATTTTATGACCGTAGGTATCGTTTATATTTTTAAAATTATCGGCATCAATCATCAACACGGCAAAAGATTGTTTTCGGGCATGAGCCGCTTCAATTTTTTGGGCTGTTTTGGCTTCAAAATAGCGGCGATTAAACAAAGATGTAAGTGGGTCTCTGTCTGCCTGAGACTGTAACAAAGATTCTCTTTTTTTACGCGATGTAATATCCTGAAAAGCGGCATAAAGCACAACATCGTTATTATAATCAATAACATTAGCCGAAGCCAACAGCCAAAAAGGTGTATTACCGTTGGCTCTTTTTACTAAAATTTCAAAATCGTGCACTTCGCCGTTTTTTTCAAGTTTTTCCAAAAACAATTGCCGATTATCCCCATCAACAAAAAAATCTTTAAAGTGGTAGCGAGGCAATTCATCTTCGGCAATTCCGAACAACTTCAAGGCGGTCTGATTTACTTTAACAAGACTATCATCACCCAGTTTGGCCATAACTATCGGGAACGGCGAAGACTTTACGATGGCGGCCAGATTATTGTTAAGTTTGTTATATTTTTCTCGGATTAACTGCCAATTGTGGGTTGCATTTTCTTTACCGAACAAAAAATAAGCAAAAGCCAGCAAAAATATTAAATCAAGCGGAACATACCACGGGTAGCGGTTTGCAAAAAACATAGGCCACAACATTAAAACGATTAAACCGGCAACCGCCGCAGCGGCCGTAAGTTCGGCCGGATATTTCCAAACTTTAGGTTTAGACAGGAAACTTAAGAACACATAAAACAAGCCGATAACGGGCAGTATCTGCCGAATATTATCTACCAAAAGGGCATTATCGGCAACAAAAATGGCATATAAAATCAAACAAAGTCCAACTGAGACAAAAGTTATCAACAGCGGAGCGGTTAAATCTTTAAGCATTAAAATTTGCGAAGCGGCCATAATCAGCAACACGGTACTAATCAGCAGCAAAATCAGCTCTGCCAAAACCAAAACTTTAGCCGACACCGCATACTGATAAAAGACATCGGCAAAATTTTGCAAAACCGCTGTAACAAACAACAAGCAAACTCCGGCAAAAAGGATTTGCAAACCCTTAGCCGTTTTCAGATTTTTAACGACAAAAGTCGCCACGGCCCAAGCGGCAAAAGCCAACACATAAAAAAATATTTGCAAATAATCGGCAGATGTATCAAACAACAGCATATTAACCACTCTTAAACCTATCTTGTTGTATGCAGTATATTAAGTAAACGCACAAAAAACAAACGAAATTTTTTATAACCACAAAAAAAATAATGCAGTTTATTTTAATTTGTGTAATATAGTAACATATTTATGTAGATTTTGAGGAAAACAATATGTGCAAACAGGATCACTACAGCCATAATCTAAAACTGGATATAGAAAAATTGCCGGCCAAAATTACGGATCGTTTTTCGCCGACGATTTTATGTTTAGCGACCGTTTTGGGGACATTGCTGTTTGTGTTGGGATTGTACCACTTTTTTAACTTATCGCTTGACGGAGTGGCTGATTTGGAACGCAACTTGCCTCCTTCCAAAATTAAGTTGCACACCTTGGTTCCGCCGGTAGTATTCAGTGCCATTTTAATGATTTTAGGTCTGGGCACGGTCATATTTGCGGTACTTAACCTGTTAAGATATAAAACCGTATTTTTTGACGGCAATAACATAATTGTCAAGCATCACCCGCTGTTAGCCCCCAATTACACATTTACCGAGCCTTTATACAATTATTCGGGAGTTCGTCTGCGGGTTAAATTTTATCAATACGGTATTTTAAATAAAAACAAGTTTATCATTGAACTTTACCATAAAGATGAATCCAAAATTGTTCCTTTATACATCAGTACCGGCAAGCACCGCATTCGCAAGCTGTGGCAATATTATGCTCAAACTTTGCACATGCCGGCCTTAACCATTTCCGAAAAGAGCATGGTCTCCCGCAATTTTAAGGATTTGGATAAACCTTATCGGGAAGTAGTAGCGGGTTGGAGGCTTCCCAAAGACTTGCTTTACAAAATGAAAAAGCCTTCGTACATAACTTTCAAGAGTAAAAAAAGCGGCGAAAAGATGATAAAAATTAAAAAACTTTTTTTTGATGCTTACAGCTTTTTGAGTATATTTACTATTATAGCTTTCGGAAGTTTATTTATTTATTCTTTAGTCAACTACCAAATTATAATTCGGCACATTTATCCCAACATTGCCCTTATATTGTTAGCCTTTTTATTGTCGGTAATTATTTATGCTTTTTTAAGTTTAATAACCAAAGACATTATCGTTATATCTGCGGAGAAGTTATTTATTTTCCGCAAGATAGGTTTTATAAGGATTCGCGATGACATGATAGATTTTAAAAACATCAAAGGATTGGACATAAACTTTACGCCGACCTCCGAGCGGTATTTTCTGGCAATTGTTTCCGATACGCATACCACAATATTCGGCAACAAGCTTCCGGTAGAAGGTTTAAGGTGGATTCGTGCCGTTTTGATTAACGAAATCGGTTCTAACATAAAAAAAAGCAATTGATATAATCGTAAATTGCTTTATATTGATAAACAAACATTTTTATAAGGAATAAAGACATGAAAAAATCTACTGTAAAAAAGTCCCCTTCCAAAGCTGCAACGACCGGAAAAACGGTTAAAGCTCCGGAAGTTAAGAAACCTGTTAAAGCCTATGACGAAGAAATGACCGACGCCTTTATTCAGGAAGTAAACGAAGAGGTAAAGAACGACAATCTCAAAGTTTTCTGGGACAAGTACGGTCTGTTCATAATTTTGTTTGTTGTGGTAGCGGTAAGTGCGGCCGTCAGTTTTGAAACAATAAAGAGCTGGAAAGATCAAAAATACCAAGCTCAAACCGAAAATTATTTAATATCGTTGCAAACAGCCGACAATTATGAAGTTCAGCTCAAAGCACTTGAAAAGATTGCGGCTTCCGATAACGGTATTTACAGCCAGCTGGCTCGCATTCAAATTGCCACGATTTTATTTGAACAAAACAAAACCGAAGAGGGCAAGCAGATGCTGCAAGCCATAGTAGACAACGACGAGCTTAATTCCAAAATTCGTAATTTAGCGGCCGTAAAGTTGGCAACCTATGAAGTTGACACAGCCTCTTATGCTCAAATTCAGGCTCTTTTACAGCCGATAATAGACGAGCAAAGTTCGTGGTCACCTTTGGCAACTGATTTGCTTGCCATGTCAGCCATCCAAAACGGTGATATTGACACGGCTCGCAGTTTGTATGAAGGCTTATTGGAAAATGCCAACATATCGGAAAACTTCAAGAGTCGCATTCAGGACATGTTGTCAACTTTAAACAGTCTGTAAAGCCATAACGGAGAACAAAATTGTCAAATAGCAAAAGTTTGTTGGGACTGCTTATATTAGCTGCCGGTGTTTCGGCATGTTCAATATTTACTGATAAAAAAGAGCTTCCGCAAGGAGAACGGGTATCGGTTTTAAATACTCCCGATGCTCATCAACTTGGAAATGCGGAAATCAAGACAGATTTACTTGCAACTCCGGAAATTAACCGCAACTGGGTTCAAAACGGAGTAAATTCGGCCCACACCGGGGGCAATTTGCAAGTAAGCCGCAACATTACCAAACAATGGCAAGCCGAGTTCGGCAAAGGCAGTTCGGACAGAAACTTATTGTTAGCCTCGCCGATTATTGCCGACGGCAAAGTATATGCCCAAGATGTCAACGGCACGGTCAGTGCCTTTGACTTACAAAGCGGCAAAAAACTTTGGAAGCAAAAATTAAAGCCGCACACTTTATATGAAAACGATAACGGTTTAAACGGAGCCGGAATAACGGCCGATACCAAAGCGGTCTATGCAGCCGGAGGTTTCGGAAGTGTTTTTGCTCTTGACAAGGAAAACGGTAAAATTTTGTGGCGTAAAGATATAAACACCCCGTTACGGACCTCTCCGGTAGTATGCGGCAGCAAATTATTGGTACAAAGTTTGGATAATCGGTTATTTGCGTTAGAAACGGCCACCGGTGAAGAGATTTGGAAGTATAACATATCGGCCGAAGATACGGTATTAGCCGGTAATGCGGCTCCATCGTGTTCATTATCGGAAAACTTAATTGTGGTAGGATTTTCCAACGGCGAGATACAAGCCTTCAGTGCCGATATCGGATATCCGGCCTGGAGTGTTCCGGTCATAGACAATTCGCAAGTAGGATTATCAACAAGCATCAACTCCATCAAAGCCGCTCCGGTAATTGAGGGAGGATATGTATATGCCATAGGTCACAACGACTTATTAACCAAAGTAGATTATCGTACCGGCGAAGTTTTATGGAGTCGTAAAATCGGCGGCACCAATCTGCCGTGGATTTCGGGAAATTACCTCTTTATTTTATCCAACAACAATGAGCTTATGGCTTTAAGTAAAGAAAGCGGTAAGATTATCTGGTCCCTAACATTATTAAGCGAATATCCTCTAAAAGAGCGGAGCGACATATATTTAAGCGGTCCGATAATGGCCGGTTCGGAATTATTGGTAAGCTCTTCCAACGGGGTTTTATACAAGATATCGCCGCTTAACGGGGCAGTTTTAAGCCGCACGGAATTAGAGCAAGGCACACCGTTAGGTCCGATAGTGGCTGATGAATACATAATATTCACTACCGATGAAGCGGAATTGGCAGCATACAAATAAGGAAACGATATGAGTTTAAGAGTAGCGATAATCGGTCGTCCCAATGTAGGGAAATCCACTTTATTTAATCGTTTGGCCGGCAGGAAGATAGCCATTGTGCACGACACCCCGGGCGTAACGCGGGATCGCAAGGAAGTTTTGGCCAAATTTAAGGATTTGGAATTACTTTTAACCGACACGGCAGGATTTGAAGATGCCAAAATGGGCAGCATAGAACAAAGGATGTTAAAACAGACCAAACGAGCCATAGAAGAGAGCGATGTTTGTTTATTTATGTTTGATGCCCGCAGCGGCATACATCCTTACGATGAAGTATTTGCCGATTTAGTTCGTCAAAGCCACAAGCCGACAATATTACTGGCCAACAAGTGTGAAGGCAAAGCCCAAGAGGACAACATATTTGAGGCCTACAAGTTAGGTTTGGGACAACCCATACCGTTCAGTGCCGAGCACGGTTTAGGTTTGGAGGATTTATACACGGAGTTAAAAGGATACGATAAATCAGTAACCGATGAAGAAGACAGTGCCGCAGATGAGGAAGAAAAACCGTTAAAGCTTGCGGTGGTAGGCAGGCCCAATGTCGGCAAATCAACCTTAGTAAATGCCTTATTAAATGACGAGCGGATGCTCACCGGCCCGGAGGCGGGTATTACGCGAGATGCCATAAGTTCGGAATTTATCTGGGAAGGTCACAAAATAAGTTTAGCGGATACGGCAGGTTTGCGTAAGCAAGCCAGAGTAAGCGATTCTCTGGAAAAGATGTCGGCAGCAAGCACCAAGCACGCAGCCTTTATGGCCCAAGTCGTAATATTGGTATTAGATGCCGATGCCGTATTAGACAAGCAAGATTTAACCATAGCCCGCCAAGTAATAGATGAGGGGCGAGCTTTAGTAATTGCCGTAAACAAGTGGGACATAGCCAATCGTAAGGAAGCATTAGAAAAATTAAACGACAAGTTACAGACCTCTTTAACGCAAATCAGCGGCATTCCGACGGTAACGATTTCCGCACTGCGAAGAGAAGGATTAGACAAGCTGATGAGTGCGGTATTCAAGGTATACAAGCGTTGGAACACGAGGATTCCGACGGCTCCGTTAAACAAGTGGTTTAGTGATGTTCAAGAGCAAAATCAACCGCCTTTAGGCAAAAACAAGAGACGGATAAAACTGAAATACATTACCCAAGCCAAGACACGGCCGCCGTCATTTTACATATTTTCCAGTAATCCGGAAGGCTTGCCGGAATCTTATTTAAGATATTTAATCAATAGTTTACGGGATACTTTCAACTTAGGCGGGGTACCGATTCGCATTACGGTTCGCAAGGCGGATAATCCTTACGCCTAACCCAAAGATTATAATGGCAAGCAAAGGGCAGAATTTTTCAAATTGGAAAATTCTGCTTTAGCATTTTAAAAACAAAAAACTTGCAAAGTACAAAAGAAAGTTTAGTATAAGGATGTCGCCGGTTGGCGGCGGTGTCCACAAGACGCCATACAAACAACCTCCTTGATAAGGGGAGTGGGTGAAATAAGCGTATTTATACGACGAATAAGCCTGACTGCGTTTGTACAGTTTTGTGGCTCCCCGCTTTGATTTTTCAAAGCGGTTTTGTTTTAACCGGAGCTTATGTTAAAGAAACCACTTGCAAAACCGTAAACTTTCTTTAATATAAACACTGTCGCCGATTGGCGGCGGTGTCCAGTTGACACTATCACTATAAAACTCCTTGATAAGGGGAGTAGAGGAGATAAGCGTATTTATGTACGGCGAATAACTCTGACTGTATAGTGACAGTTGACTGGCTCCCCGCTTTGTTTTTGCAAAGCGGTTTTGTTTTAACCGGAGCTTATGTTAAAGAAACAGCTTGCAAAACCGTAAACTTTCTTTAATATAAACACTGTCGCCGGTTGGCGGCGGTGTCCACAAGACACTTACCTGAACAACTCCTTTCATAAGGGGAGTTCCCGATATAAGGCTATACGCACGAATAAGGGAGACTGAGTTTAGGCAGTTTTTGTGGCTCCCCGCTTTGAATTTTCAAAGCGGTTTTGTTTTAACCAAATGTATTAAAATGAAAGGAGCTAAAAATGCTTACAAGAAAGCAACATCGTACTGCTTTTAAAAGAACTTTTGATGAATTATCCGAACAGGTTTGGCACTTAAGACGCGATAAACGCTTGTCTTTAACCGAACTTTCACTTCAAAGCCAAATACCTTCTCATCATTTGGAGGCTTTTGAAAATAAAGGTTATCCGTTTAATTTAGGAACTTTGGCCTATTTGGCCTCGTTTTATGATAAACGCCTCAAAATTGAACTCGTGGATGTTGAAGATGATATAAAATCTTTGGCCTAATAAAACACACCTTAAAAAACACCGCAAACCTTGAAGTTGCGGTGCTTTTTTATTTTCTGACGGCAAACTTAACAAAACTCTTTTGTAAAAAATTAAGCAAATCTTTATTTTCAATCAAAGCCAAACACTCTTCCTCGGTCGTATCTTTATCCGTCGGTATCGGACGATATTTTTGCAAATAATACTCCTTAACTCCCTTTTCTTTTAATGTTTGAGCCATGGCATAAATATCATCGGTTGTTAAAACTCTCGGATCGCAGGTTGTGCGGCATTCAAAACTTTTGGAGCTGTTTAACAATATATCCAAGCTCTGCAAAATATTTTCCGTTAGTTTATAACCTCCGGTCGCCCTGGCATACTTTTCAGCCTCAAAAGGAGCTTTAATATCAAGACCGACCCAATCTATTTTATCAATAACTTTTTTAAGCATGTCAGGCCTAAATCCGCCTGTGTGCAACCCGATTTTGTAACCCAAGGCCTTAACTTTGTCCATTAACTCAGGTAATCCGTCATGCACCAAAGGATCACCGCCCGAAAAAACTACGGCATCCAAAATACCCTTTCTTCTTTCCAAAAAAGTTAAAAGTTTTTGCTCCGTCCAGTCACTTTCCGGAACTCCTCCTATTTTTTGCAAAGAAGTGTTGTAACAAAACGGACACCGCCACGGGCAACCTTGCAAAAACACCACTGCGGCAATATGTTCCGGATAATCTACAATACTAAACTTTTCAACATCGCCGATAATAACGGATAAATCAGTCATTTTGCTCTTTCATAAAATTAGACCGCCGTCAGGCCCTCTCATCAAGCTCCGAGCGGCGGTCTTTAACTTAAGCCAAACTATTCGGCAGCAGCCAAAATTACATTTCCTTCATTCATGTGCTTTACGGCTTTTTCCTCAGTAAAGCAAACGCGTGAATAATATTCCGACTTTTTACCTTTGTTAAATTCGGAAACCGGACGATGATATCCCATAACTCTGGTCCAAACTTCACAAGGTTGTCTTTCTTCATCGGTCAATTTTACATCGTTAATATCAATAACATTATTCATTTTTTTAACTCCTTCATAAATTTATTGGTTATTACTCTTAAGCAACTTGTTGCTTATCTTTTAATGCTTTAAGTTTTTCTGCCTTTTTCTCTTCATCGCAGATGGGGCAGAACTTGTGTTCCCCTGACAAATAACCATGCTTCGGGCAAATGGAAAATGTCGGGGTAATGGTAATGTAAGGCAAGCGGTAATTGGTCAAAACTTTTCTTATTAAATCACGGCAAACCTTAGCAGATGAAATTCTTTGATTCATGTACAAGTGCAAAACCGTACCGCCGGTATATTTGGTTTGCAAAACAGATTGCAAATCAAGAGCTTCAAACGGATCGTCGGTATATCCAACCGGCAATTGCGACGAGTTGGTGTAATACGGATTTTCTTTGGTACCGGCTTGAATAATATCGGCAAATCTCTTTTTATCCTCACGGGCAAAACGATATGTAGCACTTTCGGCCGGAGTGGCTTCCAAGTTATACATATGTCCGGTTTCTTCCTGAATTTTAACCATTTTGGCCCGGATATAATCCAAGAATTTTTCAGCAAAAGCCTGTCCCCACTCATCGGCAATACTATGTTCGTCATTGGTATAGTTTCTGATCATTTCGTTAATACCGTTGACGCCGATGGTAGAGAAATGATTACGCAAAGTACCCAAGTAACGTTTGGTAAAGGGGAACAAACCGTTGTCAATCAAGCGTTGAATAACCTTGCGTTTAATTTCCAAAGAGGTACGGGCAATATTCATTAACTCGTCAACTCTACCGAAAAGACCGGCTTCATTACCTTTGTAAACATAACCTAAGCGGGCACAGTTAAAAGTAACCACGCCTACCGAACCGGTTTGCTCGGCCGAACCGAACAAGCCGTTACCTTTGGCCAGCAACTCACGCAAATCAAGTTGCAAACGGCAGCACATGGAACGAATTTGTCCCGGTTTTAATACGGAATTGATAAAGTTTTGGAAATAAGGCATACCGTATTTAGCGGTCATTTCAAACATCAATTCGGCATTTTCATCTTCCCAGGGGAAATCGGGTGTCATGTTATATGTCGGTATCGGGAAAGTAAACGGACGACCTTTAATATCACCCTTCATCATTACGGTAATATAGGCTTTGTTAATCATGGCCATTTCTTCTTTTAAGTCACCGTAAGTAAAGGGTTGTTCCTCGCCGGCAATAATCGGATGAGTATTGCGTAAATCTTCGGGGCAAACCCAGTCAAAAGTAAAGTTGGTAAACGGTGTTTGTGAACCCCAACGCGAAGGAACATTCAAGTTATAAATCAGTTCCTGAATTGATTGCTCAACCTGCCGATAAGATAAATTGTCTTTACGAATATACGGAGCCAAGTAAGTATCAACCGAAGAAAAAGCCTGAGCCCCTGCCCATTCGTTTTGCAAAGTACCCATAAAGTTTACCATTTGTCCGACAGCCGCTGACAAGTGTTTGGCCGGACCGGCTTCAGCTTTACCGGGAACACCGTTAAAACCTTCATGCAGTAAGTTTTTCAAAGACCAACCGGCACAATAAGCAGCCAGCATATCCAAATCATGAATATGAATATCACCGTTGCGGTGAGCTTCACCGACCTCAGCCGGATAAACATGGCTTAACCAATAATTGGCGGTAACCTTACCGGAAACATTTAATATCAATCCGCCGTTGGAGTATCCTTGGTTGGCATTGGCATTAACACGCCAGTCAAGTTTTTCCAGATATTCGTTAATAGAGCTTTCCACATCCACCATAACTTTTTTATCGGAACGCATACGACTACGTTGATCACGATATAAAATATAAGCCTTGGCGGTTTTAAAGTAGTTATCGGAAATTAAAACCTGCTCTACAATATCTTGAATTTGTTCAATGGAAGGCAGCGATTCGCTAAACTTATGTTCCAAAACTTTCAAAACCTTAGCGGTCAACAACCAAGCTTCCTGTTCGGAAAACTCCGAAGTAGCTTGTCCGGCCTTTAAGATGGCATCATAAATTTTGGTATTGTCAAACGGAGCGAGCGTTCCGTCTCTTTTGGTAACTTGGGAAAAACTCAGATTATCGTTTTTCACTTCCGGCATGTTATGTTTTTGCTCTGACATTTATTATTCCTTATAGTTCATATGTTGCATTAAGCCAAATTTTCTTACAGCATTTAAGCTGCTTTATCGTATACAATATATAGTATTAAAAAATTGTAAAGAAACTATATATAGTATGCACATAATTTTTATGGATTAAATTTTTGATATGAATGTATCATGCAAAAATAAAAAAAATCGGACAAGAATAAAATGGTTAATAAAAGTCCTCAAATGGTCTATCCCATTATAAATAGGGATAAAAAATTTTTCTCTAAAGTGGATAAATTTATTAACAAAAACAAGATTTGCCATATATCAAAAGGTTAGCGGTAACGCATTGATATTTAATAAAATATTACACAAAAGACAACTAAAGATAAGCCCACAATCACAAATTAGAGTTTTTGTCCATATAAAACGATTCGTAATCCTTAAAAAAAGCCATTTCCCGATTCTCAAACCAAAACCAAGCAAGTTATCAAGCAAAAAAAGAAAACCACCGGCCCAGCCAGTAGTTTTCATATTACAAAAAAGCAACCTCCTTAACGGGAGGTTGCCGCAAGCAAGGATTTTATTGACTAGAATCCTTCAGTATCTAAGCGTTTACGCAGTTGCTTTCTGGCACGACGAATAGCTTCGGCCTTACGGCGAGCTTTCTTTTCGGCATTTTTCTCATGACAACGACGAAGTTTCATTTCACGGAAGATACCTTCGCGTTGCATTTTCTTTTTCAAAACTTTCAAAGACTGAGCAACATCATTACCGATAACAGTAACTTGAACCACTTAAATCACCTCTTTTCTAAAAAACTAAAGTTAAACAATTGGCAGCTTTTTAACACAGGGTTTTATAAAAAGCAAGCAAAAAAAATCAGCCTTACATCAGGCAATAATATTGGGCATAATGCGAGCTTCAACGGTTTTAATTTTAGATTTAAGACCGTTACGAAGTTTATTTAGCTGTTGTGCCTGATAAAAATCAATAGTCCGATTTTTTCTGACCAAGGAGGATATATCGGAACAAACGCGTCTTTCTTCAAGTTTCAACTCACAGAGTTGTTGTTGAAGTTTTCCCAAATTATCATTTTTAAGCATAAAAGAATCGTCCTTTTTATAAAAAAAATTAAGCACAAGTGCATTTTTTACTGGAAATATAATTATAAACTTTGTATGAAATGATACAACAAAGCAGTAAAGAAAGCAACCATTAAAAACAAGATATGGAGAAATATTGATGAGTAATATAAAAAAGATCGGGATTTTAACCAGCGGCGGCGACTGTGCCGGATTGAATGCGGTAGTCGCATCGGTAATTAAAGCTTCATCGCATTACGGTTGGGAAGTATACGGCATTCACGACGGTACCGACGGCTTGACGGAACGGCCTTTGTCTTATGAATTACTTACCTTACAAAACTTTGCCGATACGCCCTGGCCGCGGATTTCCGGTTCTTATTTAGGTTCATTAAACAAGGGCGTAAAGATGGAATCGCAAGCCGAGATGTCGCGTCGTTTCGGAGAAGGCGTAAAGGAATTAGGATTGGATGCAATTGTAGTAGTGGGCGGCGACGGCAGCATGAACATTGTCAGCAACTATTGCAAGCGCGCCGGCGTTAAGATGATAGGCATTCCCAAGACCATTGATAATGACACGCCTTTAACTCAATATTCGGTAGGATTTGATACAGCTTGTCAAGTTTGCACCGATGCTTTAGACAGCTTGGAAACAACGGCTCGTTCGCATCATAGAGCTTTAATTTTGGAAGTAATGGGCAGAGATGCCGGCCATTTGGCGATACAGTCGGCCTTAGCCGGATTCGCCGATGTTTGTTTAGTTCCGGAAATTCCTTACAAGTTGGAAGGTATCATCAACAAATTGGAAGAGGTAAAAAAGAGCGGCCGCACGCATGCTTTGATTGTTGTGTCTGAAGGTGTAAAGACCGAGAGCGGAGAGCAGGTATCATCTGCCAAGAACTTGGTTGGCGAAAAAATCAACGGCGGTATCGGAGAATATTTAAGCGGACTTATCAATCAGAGTTACCATGGATTCCAGACCCGTGTAACTCGTTTGGGCCATGTTCAGAGATCCGGCAATCCGACAGCCTTTGACCGTATTTTGGCGGCCATTTTCGGGGCCAAAGCGGTTGCCTTATTAGCCGAAGGCAAAACTGATTTAATGGTAGGCTTTTCCAACGGCAAGATAGAATCTTATCCTTTGGAAGAAGTTGTAGCTTGCGGCACTTCAATGCTTGACAAGAACAGTGCTCATGTAAAAGCGGCACACGCTTTGGGTATATATGTCGGCGAGTTATAATTTAATAAGGCTGTTTAGCAAAAAAACAGACCGTCGGTTTAATACCGGCGGTCTATTTTTTTATGAAAATCATTTTTGAGCCAACAGCTCATTAACGATTTTCATATTTTCCTTCTCTCTGAGAAAAGCCTCTCTTTCCTCCTTAGCCCGATTTTCCCCTCGGATTTCATTGGAGGTCTTTGCCCCGAATTCCCGGAGAAGCTTTTCCAAAAGCAAAACTCCCGCAAAAATGCGGGAGTTTCACGAAGCAGATTAAATTAGTTAGCAGCTTTTTTCTTAGCGATTGATTTTTTAATTTTTTTAGCTTCTTCGGTTAATTTAGTATTGGAAGTATTTTCCAAATAAGCATCTAAACCGCCTTTATGTTCAATAGAACGCAAAGTTTTGGAGCAAATTTTCAATTTAAACACTTTATTCAAGGTTTCGCTCAACAAAGAAACAACCTGCAAGTTAGGCAAGAAACGGCGACGCGTTTTATTGTTAGCGTGACTTACATTATTACCGCTCATAACGCCGGTGCCCAAAATATCACATTTTTTAGCCATTT
Source organism: uncultured Alphaproteobacteria bacterium (assembly GCA_944391375.1). Taxonomy (GTDB): domain Bacteria; phylum Pseudomonadota; class Alphaproteobacteria; order RF32; family CAG-239; genus CAAFZY01. The sequence continues at coordinate 232 of CALXTJ010000007.1, read as the reverse complement.
TAAGTTATCCTTTTAACAAACAAACAACAATCTTGTTGCTTGTTAATACATATATTTAAGGTATAAGTCAAGCAAAATTATTAAAAAAACATAAAAAAAGACTGGTAAAAAGAATAAAAGTGTTATACAAGAATTAGCGAGCAATAAATATGTACCCGTAGCTCAATTGGATAGAGTGTCGGCCTCCGACGCCGAAGGTTGTGGGTTCGATCCCCGCCGGGTACGCCATAAA
>CALXTJ010000006.1 GCA_944391375.1 uncultured Alphaproteobacteria bacterium | reverse complement strand
TCCTTCGGTGGTACTATTTCCTACTATTCTTGTACGCTATTTCTCGTCAAAAATCAACCATTTGTTGTGACATAGCCAAAAATTTTATTCTCGGTGATAAGGATGTCCGTTAATAATGGTCTGCATCCGGTAGATTTGTTCGGTTAAAACTACCCGCATCAACATATGCGGCAAAGTCAGCTTTCCAAATGATAAGACCATATCCGCACGGCGGCGGGTGCTTTCCAGATGTCCGTCGGCCCCACCGATTAAAAAGCAAATATCCGAACAGCCGTTTAGCATCCAACTTTCAACTTTGTGGGCCAATTCCGTACTTTTTAAATTTTCACCGCGTTCATCAAGAACTACCACTTTAGCTCCCTGCGGTATGGACGAAATTAAAAATTCGGCCTCCGCTTCCTGAGTGGAATTATCTTTTTCTTTAATGATTATATCCCAAGCCGAACGCTTAATATACTCACCGATTAACTCAGCCTCCGGCGAATTTTTTTTGCATTTACCGATAGCGATAATATGGATTTTCATGTTTCTTCCTTTCCCGAATAACATTGTGCACAATATTGCACAAAATGTAAACATTTTTCATAAAACCCGATAAATAACAAATACTATTGACAATCGTAACAAAAATGTTACGATTGGTTAGATAATGTGTTACGATAGGTGCAAAAATGTATAATAAGCGGCAAGAGTTGATTTTAGATTTTATATTAAAAAATGATTTTGTAAAACGGGAAGATATTGAAAATTTTCTCACCCGGCTCGGTCAAAATGCCTCCAAGATGACCATTACCCGTGATTTAAAATTACTACTTAATAATCATGTGATTATAAAATCAGGCAATGCCAAGGCTACAACTTACAAGGCTTCGGCCTCCTCCGGTTTGCTTAAGAGCATAAATGTGGAAAATTATTTTGCTCAAGACCAAGACAAAAGACTTCCGGGTACCGTAGGTTTTAATTTTGATATATTTAACTTATTAAAAAATCTGCTGACAGAACAGGAAAAAGCCGAACTTGCCCAAATAAACAACACTTACTTACAAAAACGCAATAATTTGTCAGAAACTCTACGAAAAAAAGAGTTTGAACGCTTAACCATTGAACTGGCTTGGAAGTCATCACAAATTGAGGGCAACACCTATACTCTTTTGGATACGGAAAGACTGTTAAAAGAAAATATTTCCGCTCAAGGAAAAACTGCCGATGAAACGAATATGATATTAAATCATAAACGAGCTTTGGATTTTGTATTACAGGCACCGGAATATTATAAAATTTTGACGGTCGGTAAAATTGAGGAAATTCATCGCTTACTTGTTGCCAACTTAAATGTATCCACCGGAATAAGACAAGGAACGGTTGGTATTGTAGGGACAAACTATAAGCCTTTGGATAACATTTATCAAATTACGGAAGCCTTGCAAAAACTTACTTCTCTGGTAAATAATACTAAAAACCCCTTGGAAAAGGCTTTGCTGACCGTATTGATGATTGCTTACATTCAACCTTTTGAGGACGGCAATAAACGAACTTCGCGAATCTTGGCTAACGCTCTGTTGCTTGCTTTTGATTATTGTCCGTTATCTTACCGCAGTGTTGATGAAATTGAATATAAAAAGGCGGTTATTCTTTTTTACGAACAAAACAATTTGGCTTATTTTAAAAAATTGTTTATTGAACAATTTAAACAGGCCGTAAATAAACATTTTTCATAAAACCCGAGGTTATCCACCGCTTTAACTTTAAAATTGCAAAAAAAAAAAAACGGTTTAAGATTTCGTTTAAAGCTCTTGTTACTAATTTTTTTGGAGGTTTTAGATGAAATTTTATCAATCCGGTCGTTCCATGGTGGAAATGCTAGGTGTTTTGGCAATCATTGGAGTTTTATCAGTGGGAGCCATTGCCGGTTACTCCAAGGCTATGTTTAAATACCGCCTCAACAAAGCCATGGAACAATATAATCAAATTATCTCGGCTGCAACCATCAATCAAAATATACTCTTGGATGCAACATCGTACAGCGGCGATTATTTGTCACTGCTTGCAAAAATGAACGAAGTTGATCCCGAAATTGTTAAAAACGGTTATGCATATGATGTATTTGGCAATAATATAAGATTGAATAAAAACGGGAGATATCTTGATTGCACTATAACTTTGGGAACAAACGGAGCACATATTGGCAACAATCATGAGTTATGTAGAGCTCTATATTCGCAAATTTTTACTGCCCGCCCCAACGATTTCTACCGCATAAGCATTGCTGTCGGAGCATGGTCAGAAACTACTACAGGTTCTTATAAGCATAAACTTTATGGGAAAACTTGCCCTAAAAATCAGCCTTGTCTTAAAGATTTGACTTTAGCCGAAATCAACGATATCTGCCGCAGTTGCGAAGAAGATAAAATGTGCCGGATTGAGGTCCTTTGGTAATTTTTTATGAAACTCTGAAGGCCTTAGTTTTAACTAAGGCCTTCTCTTTTTATTTCCTTAAATTGGCTACCGATTGCCACATCTTTTCTATGTTATAAAATTCCCGCACTTCGGGCTTGAATATATGCACAATTACATCAAACGCATCTATTAAAACCCAATCGGCCTTTTCCTCCCCTTCCATGGACGATTTGTATCCGGACTTCTTTAACTCTTCAAATACTTTTTCCGCTAAAGATGCTACATGCCGTTGTGATGTACCGCTGGCTACCACCATGTATTCGGCTATGGAGGTTTTGCCCCTTAAATCTATGACCGTGACATCTTCCGCTTTGTTGTTTTCCAATGTGTCGGTTATGGTCTTTAAAATCTTTTCACTTATATTTTCCACAATCTTTCTCCGTGTTGTTTAATCTAATGGTGACCAAGGTTTTTTCTCACTTAAGGCCTCATTGGCATCTTCATTTTTTACTTGCCGATTACGGGTTATGTAAGAAGCCACTTCACGCAAACACTCCGTAACTCCGCTCTTGGCAATTGCCGATATGGCAAATACCTTATGCCCGCTCACCTTTTCCAATTCTTTTACTTTTGCCAAGCTCTCTTCTTTACTCAAACTGTCGGTCTTGTTTAAGGCTATAACTTCCGGCTTTTTAATTAAATCGGCCTTGTACAGCTCCAGTTCTTTACGAATGGTTTTATAGGCCGTAACTACATCTTCCGCCGTTCCGTCAATTAAATGTAAAAAAGCACCGCATCTTTCCACATGCTTTAAAAATCTATCGCCCAATCCCACTCCTTCATGAGCACCTTCTATCAAACCGGGAATGTCGGCCAAAACAATCTCCTTATTGTCAACCCAGGCTACTCCTAAATGCGGATGAAGCGTTGTAAACGGATAATCGGCAATCTTCGGCCTGGCCTTGGTGACCGCCGACAAAAAGGTTGACTTTCCGGCATTGGGTAACCCTATCAGCCCGATATCGGCAATTATCTTTAACTTCAGCCATACCCATTTTTCCTCTCCGGGCCAGCCGGGTTCGGCATATCGCGGAGCTTGGTTGGTTGAGGTCTTAAAACGCGTGTTACCGCGTCCTCCGTCTCCTCCTTTGGCTATTAAAAATTTTTGCCCGGGGGTTACCATATCGGCTAAAACCGTCTCTCCGTCTTCGGCCACAATTTCCGTTCCCACCGGAACTTTAATGATTAAATCTTCGCCTTTGGCTCCGGCCATGTCCGAACCCATACCGTGCTGACCGCGTTGTGCCTTAAAATGTTGCTGATACCGAAAATCTATTAAAGTGTTTAAATTTTCAACCGCTTCAAATATAACGCTTCCGCCTTTGCCGCCGTCGCCGCCGTTCGGACCGCCGAACTCTATGTACTTTTCTCGCCGGAAAGATACACAGCCGCGGCCGCCGTCGCCCGATTTTACAAATATTTTAGCCTGATCTAAAAACTTCATTGTTGCCTAACCCGATATGTTGTCACCCCTACAAAACAAAGGGGGTGATTGCTCACCCCCTCCGCCTTTAACTTCTGTTGCATTATTCGGTCACAACGGATACGAATACTTTATCTTCTTTTTGTTTGAATTCAACCTTACCTTCGGCAACTGCAAATATGGTATGATCTTTACCCATATCTACATTGGCTCCGGGATGATACTTCGTACCGCGTTGACGGATAATGATATTTCCGGGAATGACGGCCTCTCCGCCAAACTTTTTAACACCCAAACGACGCCCGATAGAATCGCGTCCGTTAGATGAACTTCCCCCTGACTTCTTATGTGCCATTTTTTATCTCCTTATCCTTTATTACTTTCCGCAAACATCAGTGATTTTTACTAATGTAATCTGTTGTCTGTGGCCATTCTTACGACGATAATTGTGTCTTCTCTTCTTCTTGAAGATAATTACTTTTGCGTCTTTGGCTTGCTTTAATACCGTTGCCTTAACGCTTGCTCCGGAAACTAACGGTGTACCAACCGTATCGCCCAAGGCCAAAACTTCGTTGAATACTACCTCTTTTCCTTCTTCACTGGCGATCTTTTCAATCTTTACAACATCCCCGGATGTTACTTTGTATTGCTTTCCGCCTGTTCTTATTACTGCGTACATTTTTATTCACCTAATCTTTCTGATTTAAACAAAACATTGACTTGCAATATACATAACTTTTTTATCCTGTCAATAAGAATCTCTCTTATTTTTTATATTTTTCGGCTTTTTGATACCTTTTTAAAATCCGATGCAGCTCCGGACGCATGAATTTACCTTGCCATATCCCCCGCTTGGCTGATTTGGCCTCCTCCTCCGCTTCTTTGTACATATCGTGCCGATAGGTTACCGCCCAGCCCGACCTTACCATCTCTTCATTTAAATTTACTTTCCCTAAATAACACTCGCTTAAACTTCTTTTGTAACGGTCCGTTCCCATCTGCCGGCACTTTATTTTATCTCCCCTTATTAAACCTATATCCACCATTTCTTGCATATGTCGTGAAGCCATTTTACCGCATAAATACTTCTCTTTGGCAAAGTTTTCACATTCCTGATCGTATTCAGGAGAATCTATCCCGATTAACCTTATCTTTTTACCGTCTATTTCCAAACTGTCGCCGTCGGTTACCTTTAATCCGGCCTGCACCGGGTAAGCCAACATCGCCAATATTAAAATCCAAAGTACCCTTTTCATATCTTTTTCCTTTGAATACCCATAATAGTTGTTTATAAAATTTACGCAACACTATTTTTGTTTACGATTCTTTCATATTATTGGATTACTCTATTTGTTATCGTAGATTAACCTTATTAAGGAATTTAACCGTGTTTAAAAAGTTAAGTATCGCCCTTGCGGCTCTTACCGTGTTTTCTGCTCTTACTGCTTGCAACAGCCCCTTTAATTCCGGTGTGCAAAGAGCCGAAACCTGGCAACCTCGCATTAAAATGCCCGGCTCGGTAGTCGTTTGCCGCTCCAAGCAATGTGCTCCTTCCAAAATTTCCATGTCTAAGGAATATATCTATAACTCGTTGCTGCACTTGCTTGATAATAACTCTCAAAGTAAAGCTCTTATCTGCAAAGCTGATTCGGCAAGCCATGTTTGTACCGAAAATTATATTACCTTGCCCATTACCGTCGGTGTTACTCCGGCTAATATGTATATTGACAGCGTAAAAATTTCCGATGTCTCCGTTTCTTTGGGCAATAAATCGCTCAATTTGCTGCTGAACTATAATGTTTCTTATAACGGGCAGTATCCCGTTTGTAAACCGGCTCAAACCCTTGTGTATGTTAAAAATGCCAGCAATATCATTATGGAAGATGCCGGATATATGTGCAAAATGACTACTATCGGCAATACTACCATCAAAACCTTGTTTGCCATAGATTATATTGACTTGGATTACGGCTATATAGGCGGTTACTACTCCATCGGTCTTTCCGGACCGGCTTACGGCGGCGATTCCGGATATATGATGTTAAGACTCCCCAAAGATGCTTATCCTCTTATACCGGCCTTAACTTCCGCAGAAGAGTTAAAACCCATAAAGGCCAAAATACAAACCAATATGCCGGCCGGATCTCAAAATAATTCGGCGGTACAAAAGGCTCGTTCCAAAGCTAAGGCTAAACCTAAGGCCGAAACTTATCAGGGTGTGCAAATCTTCCCGATAGCTCCCAAGAAAAAGGCTCCGCAGGCACAACCTGCCGCTCAGAGCTCGGAAGATAAAACCACCGATACAGAGGCTCAGCCCAAGCCCGAAGCTGATAAAAAATAACTTAATAAAAAATCTCCGTTCAATCGGAGATTTTTTATTTTCATCTTATTCCTCTATTACCGCTACGGCCGATGCATACGGATAGTCGTCGCTTAAAGATATATGCACTCTGACCTCATTTTTGGCCACCGTATTTATATACCGCTTAGCTCCGCCGCTTAATTCAACAAACGGATGGCCTTGCTCATCGTTAAATATTTCTATGTCCGATAAATGAATATCTTTAACAAAACCCGTCCCCAATGCTTTTACTACCGCTTCTTTGCCGGCAAACCTCTTGGCCAAGTACAAAACCTGTCCCCTGATATCCTTAAACTGTCTGGCGGCCATAAACTCCCGCTCTCGGAGGCTCATTATTTTTTCCTTAAAGTGCTCACAAAAATCTGCATCTTCTTTTAAACGCTTAATATTAACTATGTCCGTTCCGATACCATAAATCATAACTTGTTCCTCAACTTTTGTCTTCTTTGTGCCAACTTATCCATGGATTTTTTTACAAACCAATAGCTTATAATCCATGCTAAAATATAAGAAGGGATACACCCTACCATCATCGGCAGCAAAACCGGCCATATGTCACTTGCAAATAGCGAAAAATCCAGATGAATAACACTGTCGGCCAAGTTTTTAAATGTTTTGATAAAATCAATCTTGCCGACATGCTCATCTTGCAGCATAAATCGTCCGGTAAATAAAATGGTCGGCCAAATAATCGGAAATGTCCACGGATTACCCATAAGCGTGCCCAAGGCACTGGCCAATATACTGCTGCGAATGATTACAGCTGTTAAGGCCGCAAGTACCATATGGAAACCCACAAACGGCGTGAAAGAAATTGCCACCCCGCAGGCAAAACCTGCCGCCACCGCATACGGAGTTGCCTTAATTTTATCCAATTTTAACAGCATGTACCTGCTGTAACGATTTACCGCATTTCTTTTTGTTTTGGGCAAAACCATATCAAAAAGCCTCTCCTACTGTGTCGCTCGGGCTACATAACTGACGACTTTGGAAGATTTCAATGCCGCTATTATGGTGTTTAAATGAGCCAAATCCCTTACTTCCAAATCAACCAAAATCTCAAAATAACTCAAAGTGCGATAGGTAATGTTTAAATTGGAAATGTTAGCCTCCTGACGGGCAATTAAATTTGATAACTCTCCCAAAGCTCCGGGTTCATTGCTTAACATAACCTTAATGCGGGCCGTATGAAATTCTTGTTCGGCATTGTCTCCCCAGTCAATATCAAGCCACCTTTCCGGTTCCTGACTGTATTTTTCCAGAGCCTTACAATCTATGGCGTGCACGGTAACGCCCTTGCCCGTGGTAACAATTCCGACAATCCTGTCACCCGGCAGCGGATGACAGCACCCCGCAAAATGCACGGCCATATCTGCTATTAAGCCCTTAATTTTTAACGGTTCGGCCTTTTTCTTCTTTCTGAAACCGGGAACTTTTATGGATTTTACCATTTTTTCCAATTTAGATTGTTTGTAAGCCGGATATATTGCCTTTAATACATCCCATCCGGTAATCAGGCCTTCCCCGACCTTGGCGTATATATCATCAATGGTTTCGGCCTCAAAGTTCTGCATAACGCCTACCAAGCCTTTATCACTTAACTCTAAGCCCTCGCCCTTAAATAACCTTTCCAACATCTCTTTACCGAGATTTATAAATTGTTCCCTCTTGGCAGAACGAACATATCTTCTGATGGCCGCTTTAGCCTTGCCGGTTACCACAAAACGTTCCCACTCGGTTGACGGATGCTGGGCCTTGGAGGTTAAAACTTCTACCTGATCACCGTTTTGTAAAACGGTTCTTAAGGGTTTTATCTCGCCGTTGACTTTGGCTCCCACACAAGTGTTGCCAACCTTAGAGTGAATAGCATAGGCAAAATCTACCGGCGTTGCCCCGCGGGGGAGGCCTATCAAATCGCCTTTGGGGGTAAAACAAAATACCTGGTCGTTATACATCTCCAGTTTGGTATTTTCCAAAAACTCTTCCGGATTGGCCGCCTGTTCCAAAATTTCCAACAATTCTCTCATCCAGCGGAAATTACGGCCTTCCGCTTTTTGCCCTTGCTTATAAGCCCAGTGTGCCGCCACGCCTTTTTCGGCAATCTCGTGCATTTCGTAAGTACGAATCTGAATTTCAATACGCGTGTTCTCCGGACCGATTACTCCGGTATGTATGGATTGATAACCGTTAGGCTTAGGTGTTGATATATAATCCTTAAACCGACGCGGTACCATATGATATTTACTGTGGATTACTCCCAATGCCTGATAGCAGGCACTTATATCTTCCACACAAATCCGAAAAGCCATAATATCCGATAGTTGTTCAAACGAGGCATTTTTCTGCTGCATCTTTCGCCATATGGAATACGGGGCTTTTTCTCGTCCGGTAACGGTAACTTTAATGCCGTTATCGCTCATATCCTTTTCAAGTTGGGTAATAATCTTGGGAACAATATTGCTGCCTTGCTCCCGTAAAAAGTTCAAACGAGCCACTATGGAATCATGGGCGTCTTTGTGCAACTCGGCAAAAGCTATTTCTTCAAGCTCGTCTTTTACCTCCTGCATGCCGATGCGTTCGGCAAGCGGAGCGTAAATATCCAATGTTTCGCGGGCAATGCGTTGCCTTTTTTCCGGAGGACAAAAATGCAAGGTCCTCATATTGTGCAACCGGTCTGCCAGTTTAATTAAAAGTACCCGTATATCATCTGACATGGCCAGCAACAACTTACGAAAATTTTCCGCCTGTTTGCTACTTCCCGACTTCTGTTCTATAATGGCCAATTTGGTTAAACCGTCTACCAGTGATGCAACTTGATCGCCGAATAATTCTCTTATTTCCTCTACCGTGGTATCGGTATCTTCTACGGTATCATGCAACAGACCGGCAATGATAGATGATGAATCTAACTTAAACTTGGTTAAAATACCGGCCACTTCTATCGGATGCGAATAGTACGGATCCCCCGAGGTCCTAAGTTGAGCCCCGTGTTTTTTCATAGCAAATACATAGGCTCGGTTTAACGCATCTTCATCGGCCTCCGGATCGTAAGATTTTACCAAATCTACCAGTTCATATTGTCGCAACATTTATTTATACCGCCATTAACATATTCTTGATAAAAATTAAAGCAGACTGCTTTCTAAAAGTCAAAGACTTTGACACAGGTCTGCTTTATTTTTAATAAAAAAAATTGAGATTATGTTAATTTTGATTAAAATTCGTCATTTTCATCAGCAAAATCATTGGCGAAATCATCGCCGCCGAAATCATCCGCAACATCTTCAGCGTCATCATCTTCCAATGCGTCATCATCAAACGAATCGTCTCCTTCGCGAATCTGCATGGAATCTTCGGCATCGGTATCCAATAACATGCTGCTGTCAAACTGATTATCCAATTCCGACAATTCTTTCTCGGCTGCCATAATTTCCAACTCTTCTTCTTCGGGTTCCTCAACCTCAACATATTTTTGCAAGTTCATTACCAATGATTTTTGCAAATCTTCAATGCTGACTTTGCCTTCGGCTATTTCACGCAAGGCTACTACCGAATTTTTATCATTATCGCGGTCTACCTGCAAAGGAGCTCCGGCTTCTATATCCTTGGCTCTTTGAGCTGCCACCATAAGCAATTCATACCGATTGGGAACTTTATCTATACAATCTTCAACTGTAACACGGGCCATTTTTTTTCCTCAATTTTGTAATTTTGAAAATCTTCTACAACCTTATACATATTATGAAACACAATTGCAACATCTTTTTTACAAAATTTGCATCAATTGATAAGTGGCGAAGTTACCAAAATTCCTCCAAATTGTTTTATTTTATCTTTAATAAGGCTTTCATTTTTTAAAACCGTCAAAATATCTTTTTGGGGGGCTTTGTACATTTCAACCACACTTTGCAAAGCGGCAATCTGCCTATCCTTCCACTTAGGGTTCATGGCCTCTAGGTACGCATCATAAACCCCTTCCTTATAGGCTCGCAAAGAGCTTAATTTTCCGGCCGGTATACGCGCAACGCGATATGCCTTAATGGTTTTATCGCAAGTATAGGCCCACTCATTAAGATTAAATCCTTGCGGTGCTATGTTTTTGGAAAATTCGGTTTCCAACCCCGCCCATTTTATTTTTAAAGCCAATCTCTGGCACGGATTTACCACATCTTTCAAATCATTTATCGGCAATGCCGTGCCGTTTTTTTGCTCCCAATAATCCAGTATGCGGCCGGCAGCAGCTATCTTGACAATGTTCTGCGGAGTGGAAAAACTTTTTATTCCATCCAATGTTTTTACAAAAGCTTTTACATCGGCACCGGTCAACGGCGATGTTTTGGTTGCATTTAAGGTTCGCAGCTTATCCGGACCGGGCTGATTATCACTGCGAGCCGCATGGCCAAATCCTTGCTTAGGAACTTTACTTAAAATTTTGGCATAAAATTCCGGATTGTAGCGAACTTGCGGCTCTTTGGCCGGCCGCAAAGAAGGCCTTTCCACATTTTTGTGATTACTCGGCCACATCTCCGGCATCAGCAAAATATACAAGTGCGGCGATAAAAATTCTAAATCTTCTATCCCTTGCAACTGCGGAGCTATCCTTTCGGGAAATTGATTTTTAGTCTCTTTTATGCCCGGTAAATTCAAAATCTTCTCCGAAATTCCGGCCGAGGCATGCAGATGCGGACCAATATACGGGTAATATTCTTTGGGCAGCATTTTTATCATATCCAATAAATCGTCCTCTCCGGGATTTTTTATTCTAATTTCACTCGTGCCGTATTTTCTAATCGTTGAGGCCCAAATTTTATCAAATACCGGTCCCATATCCCAACTGACAATGTAGCGGGGATTGTAAATTTCCGAAGCTTTTTGCATTTCTTTGGCCAATCTTTCAATGTCCGGCAGCGGGGCATCCAAATCAACTTCATAATATTTGGAATAGTCGGATATATCCGCAAAAGACGATGTTTTTGCTTTGTCTTGAGCCCGAACGGAGTTAAAGCATAAAAGTAAAGATAATATACATAACATCAACCGCATAATCTGATACCCCTTATTTTTTATTTGTTTCAGATTAACATATTTTTTTGTAAAAAAAAGTGCTATTTTTGTAATTAAAACTGGACTTACATAAAAACTTACCTTAAACTTGGGTAGAAAAAGCAATAAGTCTTAAATTTGTAAGGAGAAGTACCATGGCTTGGACTGACGAAATGGTTGAAGATTTGAAAAAAATGTGGAAAAAAGGTTTAACTACCAATGAAATTGCTAAAAATTTGGGAGTTTCCAAAAATTCCATTGTCGGTAAAGTACATCGTTTAAATTTAACGGCACGGCCTTCTCCCATCAAGAAAAAAGAGGAAAATGTTGTTGCTCCGGAAGTTGCTTTAGAACCCGCCAAAACCGAAAATATTTCCTCCAAACCGGCGGTTACCGCAACAATCAATGCTGAAAATATTCGGAAAAACAGCATCAGCACCAATGCGTCTTGCTTAAAACTTACGGAGCTGGATAATCACTCTTGCCGTTGGCCGATAGGTGATCCTAAGGATGACAATTTTTGTTTTTGCGGCAAAAAAGTTAAAAGCGGACAGACTTATTGCGAAGAGCATTCGGCTCTGGCTTATGTTAAACCCGTAAAAAAATAATTTTAAATTTTGAGATTAAAAATGACGGAACATATTAAATCGGCAAAACAAATTGCCGCCGGACTTATTTTGCATAATGGCAAAGTGCTTATTGCTCAACGCAAACGCGGGAAAGATTTAGCTTTATACTGGGAGCTGCCCGGAGGTAAGCTTGAACAAGGCGAAACTTTGGAACAATGTCTTAAAAGAGAATTGTTGGAGGAAATGGCTTTACCGATAGAAGTAGATAAGTTTTTTATGCAGTCCGTTTATGATTATCAGTTTGGTACTTTTGCCATAAACGCTTTTTTAGCTCACTCCGTAACCGATAACATTCCCATACTTTCGGCTCATGAACAGTACAAGTGGATTAAGCCTAAGGAAATGGTAAACTATAAATTTCCGCCGGCCGATATTCCGATTATTGAAAATTTTATCAAGATACATTCTGATTTATAGTGCTTAAAGCCTAACTTACGGTAGTTATGCACCGTTAATCACCCGCGAATCTTTAAAGTTGCAAAAAAAAAAAAACGGTTTAGAATTTCGTTTAAATACCTTTTTGTTACTATTTTGGGAGGTTTTAGATGAAATTTAATGAATTTGTTCGGTCTTTCTTTAGCAAAGTCAATAACATTACCGAAAGTTTGGAGAAGAGTTTAGATAAAGTCGTTTCTAGGGATGAAAAAAATTTTAGTGTACACAGAAAGTACATGAATTTTTTGACACCCCGTAAAACGGCTTTAGATGAGCCCTTATACAAACTTTCCGCCGGAAGAAGTATGGTTGAGATGTTAGGCGTTCTGGCTATTATCGGAGTGCTGTCTGTCGGTGCTATTGCCGGTTATTCCAAAGCCATGCTTAAATATAAGCTCAATAAACAGGCCGAACAGTTAAATACCGTTATCAATGCCGTAGCTCGTAACACTCACAGTTTTTCAACCGACTTTAGAGGACAATATATAACATCATATTTTATTAAAATGGGCGAAATTCCTACGGAAATGTTTACTTCAAAAAATGACATTTATTTAAGCGATATTTTTAATAACCAGTGGGGAATCTTATATGTATATGACACTACAACCAAGGGCGAATCTATCAATCTGGCATTTTCTTCCAGAACACTCACCAAAAAAAACAGTGATACTTTGGAAATGTGCCGTAATCTTTTGGTAACTGCCAAAGAAAATGCTTCCAATATAGCCTATGTCAGTACATTAAGCGGATATCAAACCGAGGATTCTATCTTTGAAGTGATTTATGGAGATAATTATTGTAAAGAAGGACGGAAATGTCTTAAAAATATGTCACTGGATGATATTTACGAGGTTTGCACAAAACACGCGGGAAAAAACACCATGGAATTTAAAATAACTTGGCCAATATAACATTATTTAACCTTTATTCCTTATATTTGCCCTTATGAAACAGGAAATTAAATATAAGGCCGATGCTAAATTACTTGAGGTAATTAAAAGCTGGCTCTCGTGGCTTAAAAACGAACGGAGGTATTCCGAGCATACCGTTGATGCTTATGCCCGCGATTTAGCCTGCTTTATTAACTTTTTTGCCGAAAATTATGAGCTAATCGGAATTGATTTTTTAGAAAATATGGGAATCCGTGACTTTAGAAGTTTTGTGGCTAATCGTTCGGCCCGATATATTGAAAAATCTTCCGTGGCTCGCGAAATTTCCACCCTTAAAAACTTTTTTAAATGGCTTGATAAAACTCATATCTTAAAAAACACCTCCATAAGTCTTTTATCCTCCCCGCGTCTGCCCAAAGTTTTACCTAAGTCTTTGGATGTGGATGATGCTCAGGATTTGTTGAAAACCGCTAAAACTTTTGCCAAAGAAGATTGGCAGGGCTTACGCAATCAAGCCGTGCTTATTCTGCTCTACGGTTGCGGTTTGCGTATTTCCGAAGCTCTTTCCTTAAATGTCGGCGATATTACCGATAAAACCCAATTTTTACGCATTAAAGGTAAAGGCAGCAAGGAACGCATTGTTCCTTTGCTGCCTATTGTTGCGGAAGCCGTTAAAATTTATCTTTCCTCAGCACCTTATGACTTAAAGGTAGGGGAACCTCTGTTTGTAGGTGCCAGAGGCGAAAGATTAAGCCCCCGAATTATTCAAAGACAGTTGCAAAAAATAAGAGCCTATATGGGCCTGCCCGATACCGTGACACCTCACGCTTTAAGGCATTCTTTTGCTACTCATCTGTTAAGTGAGGGGACCGATTTGCGTTCCATTCAGGAATTACTCGGGCATGCGTCCCTTACCACTACCCAACGCTATACAGATGTTCAGATAGATACCTTAAAACGAGAATACGATAAGGCGTATGACCTTCCAAATACAGATAAATGAAAAAGGGGTGCAATTCCTGTACCCCTTTTTAATCTTTTCAGCATGAAAAAAATTACTTTAACTTCTTTTCTACGAACTCTTCGTGCTTTTTGGATTTTTTATCATATTTTTTCAAAACCAACTTTTCCGGATGAGTTCTCGGATTTTTTTCAGCAAGATAAAAAGTACCGGTACCGGCACTGCTTTCCAATTTTACTTTTACTTTTACTGTTTTTGCCATTTTTTTACTCTTAAATTAAGGTTATAAATCAAAACATTTGGAGGTAATATACATTTTTTAGAGCCGTTGTCAACAATAATTTTGTTTACAATTCATTTTTTATGTATGATTTAGCTATCAACACATCTACTTCCTCGTTAAAACGGTCTTCACGGTCACACTTGCCGTCCATCAATTTATCTTTCCAGTTTTTTACCGTTTGCAATCCGCCGCTGCAAATTGCCGGATTTAAACCTTCTTTATCTATTTTTTGCCCCGAGGGTGTGTAAAAATATGAAGTGGTATAACTCATGGCCCTATCTCGGCCCATATTAACCACCTCTTGAATGGTGCCTTTTCCGTAAGTTTCGGTGCCTACCAAAACGGCCCGATTTTGCTCACTTAAAGCTGCCGCCAAAACCTCTGAGGCCGAAGCCGTAAATCCGTCTACCAAAATTACCAACGGCTTGTTGTTTGCATCATCTCCCGCCGAAGCCGTATAAAAATTGGGAGACTGACCTTTGCCGCCGGCCGTGTATGTTATTATCCCTTCATCTAAAAAAATATCCGTAATACGCAAAGCCTCGTCCAATAAGCCGCCGTGATTCCCCCTTAAGTCCAAAATAAAGCCTTCGCAATCGGTACAATTCTTAACCTCTTCCCAAACTTGCTCGGTTACCCCTTTTTGAAATGATACTACCTTAATAAGCAAAATATTGTCACCAACTTGGCGTGAGGCAAAGTTGCGTCTGACATCGCCGGCTTCGGCCTCGTTGTCAAAACCTCCGAAATAATGAGAATAACCGTCCAAGCCGTTGAATACTTCTTTGGCAAACCTATCGGACATTTCATAATCGTACAACTCTATGGCCGGAGATATCTTAACCGCTTTAGCAATTGCATCCCTGCTTAATTTTGCCCATTTGGCTTTATCTTCTTCTGTCGGTAAATCAAAAATCGCTTTCAACTGCCGCTTGTAATATATGTAAAGTTTGTCATCGGTTGCCGAAATTTTAAGATCCTTGTCACTCTTTTCCAAGGCTCGTAAGCCCCTTAAACTAATATCCCGACAAGTAAGATTGTTAATGTAATCGGCTTGCAAAGTGGCATACACTTTATCTATTACATCCGCTTTAAGCGGTGTTGCCCATAAATTGATAAATACAAGGCTAAATAACAATAGTTTTATCATTACAGTTCAAACTCCGTAGTAAGCGGGGTGTGGTCCGACGGTTTTTCTCCTATTCGCAGATTTTTATCTACTTTTACACTCACCAACTTATCGGCCAACTGCGGCGATAAAAACTGATAATCTATCCGCATGCCCAAATCCTGTTCATAAGCCTTGCCGCCATAATCCCAATATGTATAACCGTTTTGGGTGGGATAAAGCGTACGAAAAGCATCATAAAACCCTAAATATATTAACGCCGAAAGTCTTTGACGAACACTCTCCTTAAACAAGGCATTGTTTACAAACATCTCCGGATTATAAACATCATCCGGGGTGTAAATAACATTAAAATCACCGCCCAAAATTATATATTCGTTGTTCTGCCGAAGCTTTAGAGCATGATTATAAAAAGCGTCCATGAAATTTAATTTATAAGTAAACTTGGAAGTATCGTCCGGATTGTTATACGGCGGATTACCGTTGGGAAAATAAATTGATGCCACTCGGACTTTGGCCTCAGGCATCTTGACCAGAACCTCCAAATAACGGGCATTCTCGTCCGTGAAATCAGGCAATCCTTCATGCACCGTTTCCAGCTTGTGACGGCTCAAAACCGCTACTCCGTTGTAACTCTTTTGCCCCAAAACTTTGGCCTCGTAACCTGCCGAATTTACTTCAAAAAACGGAAAATCATTAAATTCGGTCTTAATCTCCTGCAACAAAACAATGTCCGGAGCTTCCTTTTTAAGCCATTCCAAAAACATCGGCAAACGGGCGTTTATGGAGTTTATGTTATATGTTGAAACCTTCATGCTGTTGTTTCCTATATCTTGATTAAACAAATTTTATCCGAATTTATGATTTTTGCAAGCACCTATTAAAGGATTATAAAGTTTTTAATTTTATAGTTATTTCAAGATTTGGCCTATTTTGAGGATAATGAAAATGTTTAAAGAGTTTTCCAATAACGATAAAGATGATGATTATTTAAGTGAATTTAAGCAAAAAATTGCCAATCAGCAGCAAGAAGATTTTTTGGAAAGACAATCCGAATTACAACGTTCACGTAACGGATTTATCGGCACTTTAGCCGGAATCTTTTTGGCAGGCATAGTCAGTTGGTTTTTGCTGATGCCGAAATTTTCCGGTAATCAGCCGGAAGAGATTCCCGTCATTCGTCGTCCGATTGCTCCGGTTAAGATTCAACCTAACGAACCGGGCGGTATGGAGATTTTAAATCAAGATAAATCGGTTTATGATTTGGTAGAGAAAAAAGAAATTATGCCGGAAAAAATTGAGAGCATTTTGCCCGAACCGGAAACTCCGAAAATGCCGACCATTGTCCCCGAAGAGGAAACTGCGGAAACTAAAGATGCCGCTACAAAGGCAGCTCAAGCCGATACCCAAAAAGATAATGAATTGCCGATTAAGCCCTTAAAAGAAAAACTGGTACCGACGGCTTCTACCTCCGGTCAAGCCATAGACATCCCCGAAAAAATTACCGACATTGAACTTGAAGTTAAAACGGCTGATGTTAAACAAGAACCTGTTAAGACCGAAGTGAAAAAAGAGGCTAAACCGGCAACTTCAGAGCAACCGAAGGAACAAGCTCAAACCGCCTCCAAACCGGCCGAAGTTAAAAAAGAATCGGTAAAGGAAGCGGTTAAAGAAGTGGTTAAAGAAGTTAAAAAAGAATCGGTACAAGATGTCGTCAATGAGGTATTAAAAGAATCGGCACCTCAAAAAACATCGGCCATTGCCAAAGGAGTTTGGCAAGTACAACTGATTGCCTCATCAAACCAAAAGGCCGTTGAAACCGCTTGGAAAGATTTATCTTCATCGCACAGTGTGTTAAAAGGTCTGCCGCATGAAATTGAGGCCTCTGAAACCGGCGGATTGTACCGCTTAAAAGCAGGAGCATTCGCCACTCGCAGTGATGCCGATAAGGTTTGCAATGCCATTAAACAAGCCGGCGGCAGTTGTTTGGTAAAACAAAAATAAAATTTTGAGGCAAGCCTATGGAAAAACCTATCGGAGCCGCTTTTTTATCCGTTTCAGGTACCAAGCTTACCGATACCGAAAAGCGGATATTGGAGCAATTTAATCCGCTGGGAATCGTTTTGTTTAACCGCAACTTAAATTCCAAGTCGCAAACTGCCGAACTTATAAAAGAAATTAAGGAGGTTATCGGCCGCCCCGATGTTTTAGTTGCCGTTGATGAAGAGGGCGGACGCGTTAATCGGCTTAAAGCAATCGGTTTTCCCGATTATGCCTGGGCCAAAACTTTAGGTGATATCAATTTAGAAACTATTACCGAATCGCATTGCCGATTGATTGCCGAAGACTTATCCTCCTTGGGCATAAACTTTAATTTTGCCCCGTGTTTGGATATTGAATATCCGGATACGGCCGCTGTTCTTAAGGGCCGCTGTTTAAGCTCCGATAAACATATTGTTGCCAAGCAGGGCAAAATAATGTGGCAGACCTATATTAAGCAGGGTATATGTCCTTGTATAAAACATTTACCCGGGCACGGCCGGGCTCAAACCGATCCGCATTTGGGCTTGCCGATTATCAATTCAACTTTGCCGGAATTGGAAGACGATTTTTACCCGTTTATACACAACAATTTATGTCCTTCGGCGATGACGGCTCATATTTTAATACCCGAAATTGATAGTAAAAATCCCATTACTTTTTCTAAAAAAGGAATTGAGGATATTATTCGCAAACGAATCGGTTTTGAGGGATTGCTTATTTCCGATTCCATAGATATGAATGCTCTTCACGGTTCAATTTTAGAAAGAGCCGATAACTCTTTAGCAGCAGGGTGTGATGTTTTTTGTTATTGCGGAGGGCAAAGCGAACAGTTGGAAATTTTGGGTAGCAATGCTGCATTTTTAACCGATAATGCCATGTTACGGTTTGAAAAAGTAAAAAATGTTTTGCAAATTAAGAAAAAATCAATACAATCAGAACAGAAACGCAAAGAATATTTTGATACAATCAAAAACTTTGCAACCGAAGAAGTAAATTATGATGCAACCGAAACCTTGCATCAAATGCAAAAAGGAGAAAAATAATGTTTTTAGGTTTTTGGAGCTGGGTTTTGGTATTTATTGTAGTTGTGGCCATTTTTTCGGCTGACAGACTGCCCGAATTGAGAGAATTTTTACAAAAGATGTCCAAAGAAGGAGCCGAGGCGGTAAAAAAAGGTAAAAAAGAACTTGAGGGTAAAATTGCTCAAGCCAAAGCCGCCAAAGAGAAAAAGGCCAAAGAAAAAGCCGCCGAAGAGGCCGAAGATTCTTCTGACGAACAATAATAAAGCATAACAAAAAAACATGCCTTGGAATATAGTTCCAAGGTATGTTTTTTAAATAAATTGGACACCAGATTCCCATCCCTTACCTTGTAATAACAACTTACATTGGTCATAAATGTCTTTTAGTTGTAAGTCCTTAAGGCAGACTCTGTTATCGGTACAAGAGGTATCTCCATAAATCTTGCCTAGTGATGTTTGTCCATCATCTTCATTATATCCGCTTTGTAGTGTTAAAAAATATACACTGGCACTGTTAGCTTTAATAATATTCATATAGGTTTGGCAGATTTCAAAATTTTCCGTACTATCCGTCATGTTTCCCCCACTGCTGGAATATAAAACAATATATCCTGAATTAAATTTATATATATAATAAGGCCTTCCATATACATCATAAATATAAGAAGTTTCATCCTTAATCATTTCCGTAGGGATTTCGCCCATTTTAATAAAATACTCAGTAATAGTTTGCGATGCAGTTAAATTGTTAAAACTTTGAGAATAACGAATACAGGCATTAACCAATGTATTTAATTGTTCGGAAAATTTATTAAGCTTATATTTGCCCATGGCCTTGGAGTAACCGGCAATAGCTCCAACCGATAAAACACCGATTATTGCTAAAACGCCAAGCATTTCTACCATTGAGCGGCCTTGCTGTTGTATTATCATTTAAGCACCCTTCTTAAAACAAATTTAAACAAAAACCCACTTTGTTAAAAGCGGGCGGATGTTGATAACCGTATACAACTAAACGGCTCGGCCTATTGGCTTAGAGCTTATTCAGCCGACATCCGCCCTTTGTTAGGACAGAAGCCGGCATAAATATTTAGAGTCGTCATGCGTAACGACTGGTTGTATGAGGGTTATCACGCCCTTGATATGAACCCATATCAGGTATGAATTTACGGAAAATTTGTTTTAAAGTAAAGTTTTTTAGTAAACTCTTGCAAATAAAATCCGTAAATAAAAAAAACATGCCTTGGGATGTAACTCCAAGGCATTTTTTTTGTTGTTTTCTAAAAGTACTTTTCCAATCAAGTTGTTTTTAAATATAAAAGGCATTGCTTGAAGCAATACCTTTTATAAATTGTTTTATCGGCGCATCTTGTCTTTTTTGAAAGACAACCGGATGTAATTGGTAAAAAATCCGCAGACAAGACCGGCAATTGCACCTATTTGCCACATGTAAAGCGGAGCAACACCTAAAGAGATGCAAAAATCTACCAAAACTCCGCCTAAAATTTTATCTATCAGCCAACCTCCCAGTGCCCCGAGAAGAGCCGATACCACTAAGTTAATTACTACGGCAACAATCAGCCAAACAACAGCCGCTGCCAGTTTTAAAAATACTTTAATCATATACATAAAAACTTGGTTATTGCTCGTAATTTAACGATAAATCCGCCGATTTGTCAACAGGCTTTAAATGTCCAAATCATCCACAAACTTGGCGCGTTCTATAATGAACTTAAAGCGAAGCTCCGGATTTTTGCCCATTAACTGTTCAACCCGGCGACGAGTCTCAAAAGCTTCCTCTCTGCCTTCTTCAGTATTGGTGCTCGGGATATCTACCCTTAACAGAACTCGGTTGTTTTTATCCATAGTCGTTTCTTTTAATTGTTGAGCACTCATCTCGCCTAAACCCTTAAAGCGACTGATGTCAGGTTTTTGATTGCCCTTTACCACTTTGCTTAAAATTTTATCTTTTTCTTCATCGTCCAAAGCATAGTAGTTTTTACCGCCGACCACAATTTTATATAATGGCGGTGTGGCTATAAATAAATGTCCGTTTTCAATTAACTTGGGCATGTGTTGATAAAAGAATGTCATTAACAAAGAAGTGATGTGAGCCCCGTCAACATCGGCATCGGTCATGATGATGATTTTTTCATAACGCAAGTTTTCTTCTTTGTAATTTTCTTTAACTCCGCAGCCCAACGCCTCTATCATATCTTTTATTTCTTGGTTTTGCGTAATCTTTTCAAGTGAGGCACTGGCCACATTCAATATTTTACCGCGTAACGGCAAAATGGCTTGGGTTACCCGATCGCGTCCTTGTTTGGCAGAACCGCCTGCCGAATCGCCCTCCACAATAAAAATTTCGGTGTTTTCCGCCGCCGCTTGCGAACAATCGGCCAGCTTGCCGGGAAGTCTTAATTTTTTAGTCGGCGTTTTCCGCAGCTGTACCTTCTCTTCTTTGCGTTTTTTACGAAGCTCCGCCCTGTCTATTACATA
Organism: uncultured Alphaproteobacteria bacterium; assembly: GCA_944391375.1. Classification (GTDB taxonomy): domain Bacteria; phylum Pseudomonadota; class Alphaproteobacteria; order RF32; family CAG-239; genus CAAFZY01. Next base: position 19,006 of record CALXTJ010000006.1, on the reverse strand, counting down.
TTCCAATAAGGCCGAGGCATTCTCAGGATCGGATGATAACCAGTGGTCAAACGAATCCTTTACCGCCTGTTCCACTAAACGCGTGGCTTTTACCGAGGTTAGTTTATCTTTGGTCTGGCCTTGAAACTGCGGATCGGTAATGAATACCGAAAGCATAATCGCCGCATCACTTAAAAAGTCTTCGGCGGTAACATTTGCCGCTTTCTTTACATTGGCCATGTCCGCATATTCTTTTAGGCTCTTTAATAAAGCATTCTTAAAGCCCAATTCGTGCGTACCGCCCTGCGGGGTTACTACCGTATTGCAATATGAATAACAAAAACCGTTTTGGTCTTCCGGCCAGGTAATGGCCCACTCTACCCGACCCTCGTCATGAGCCAGCTCCGAATCGCCTGAAAACATCGTCCGATTAACCGTGGCTCTTGAACCTATCTGATAATTTAAAAAATCTTTCAACCCGTTAGGGAAATTTAATTCCATTTCCGCAGGCGTGGCATCGCCTTCCGATAACAATTCGGGAGCACACTTCCATAAAATTTTTATGCCCTTGAACAAAAAGGCCTTGGAACGAGCCATGCGGTAAATGCGGTTGGGCACAAAAACTGAATTTCCGTTAAATATTTCCTCATCGGGCTTAAAGGTTATGCTTGTGCCGCGGCGGTTGGGAGCATTACCGATTAACTCCAGTGCCGTCTGCGGACGACCTCTGGAATAAATCTGCCGATATAACTTTTTATCACGGGCAATTTCTACCACCAAATTTTCCGATAAAGCATTGACTACCGACAAACCGACACCATGCAAACCGCCGGAAACCTTATAAACGCTACCGCCGAACTTACCTCCGGAATGCAAAGTGGTCATAATAACTTCCAGAGCCGATTTTCCCGGATATTTGGGATGCTCGTCAACCGGAATACCGCGGCCGTTATCGGTAATGGTAACCGAATTGTCGGCATTTAGACTTACTTCTATACGGTTGGCATAGCCCGCTACCGCCTCATCCATGGAGTTGTCCAAAATTTCGGCCACCAAATGATGTAACGCCGTTTCATCAGTACCGCCGATGTACATACCCGGACGATGCCGTACCGGCTCTAAACCTTCCAAAACCTCAATGTCTTGGGCTGAATATTCACTCTTTGTCGGAATTGTCGTTTCAAATAAATCTGCCATGCCACTACCTGTTTTTTATCTTTTATTTATCTTTATACTTTCCCAAACTAACCGTTTTTAGCTCTTTTCTCAAGCATAAAACTCTAAAAATAAACAAAAATCAAGTGTTTTGTGTTTTATCAATCTTTCATACCCGAACCGTAAAAAAATACTTGATTTTTTGATATTTAAAGTATACAAACACCCTTGAATCGGCAATGGTGCCGCTTCGTAATTTCACACGCAGACAGGCGGAAGTCTTTGATTTTCGCTCCGGTGCTGTCAAAAGCCAAAAGTCTGCGGAGGTTTAACCGGAAAAGAAGGAATAAAATATGACTCTTCCTACATTTACTTTGCGTCAGCTCGTTGAAGCCGGCGTACATTTCGGACACCACGCTCGTCGTTGGAACCCGCAAATGGCTCCGTATATCTACGGAAAAAAAGATAATATCCATATTATCAATTTACAAAAAACTTATCCTATGCTCTACAATGCTTTGAATGCAGCTCGCGAAGTTGCTGCCAACGGCGGTAAAATTTTGTTCGTTGCTACCAAAAAGCAAGCTCAGGATATTGTTAAAGAAAACGCTGAAAGATGCGGTCAATATTATGTAAACTATCGTTGGCTCGGCGGTATGCTTACAAACTGGAAAACCGTTTGTAAATCAATCAACCGCTTGGTTAAATTAAACGATATGTTTGCTAACAACAATACCGAAGGTTATACCAAAAAAGAACTCCTGAACCTTAAAAAAGAACAGGAAAAATTGGCCGTTTCCTTAAACGGTATCATGAATATGGGCGGCCAACCGGATATGTTGTTCGTTATTGATACTCCTAAAGAAGCTTTGGCTATTAAAGAAGCTAAAAAACTCGGTATTCCGGTAATCGGTATCGTTGATACCAATGCTAACCCCAATGAGGTTGATTACCCCGTTCCGGGTAACGATGATGCCATCAGAGCCATTTCGCTTTATTGCGAATTGATTTCTTCTGCTATCTTGGACGGTATGCAGGCCGAAATCGCCGCTCAGGGCGTTAAAGTTGAAGAAGCCGAAGCTCAGGCGGAAGAAAAACCCGCTAAAAAAAGAGCTTCCAAAAAAGCTAAAGAAGAAACTCCGGCTGCCGAATAAGCCGACGGTTTCTGGTTTGTAATACAGGCGGTGGCTCAGACCACCGCCGGTTTGATAAGTTATCATTACTTAATAAAGGAATAGACAATGGCAGAAATTACAGCCTCTATGGTTAAAGAATTAAGAGAAACAACCGGTGCCGGTATGCTTGATTGCAAAAAGGCCTTGGTTGAAGCTAACGGAAATATGGATCAGGCCGTTGACTGGCTCAGAAAAAAAGGTTTGGCCTCCGCTGCCAAAAAAGCCAGTCGTATTGCCGCTGAAGGTTTGGTATCTGTTGCCGTTGAAGGAAATAAAGGTGCAGTTGTGGAAGTAAACTCCGAAACCGACTTCGTGGCTAAAAACGAAATGTTCCAGGAATATGTTGAAGATGCCGCTAAAGTTGCTTTATTGTGCCACGGCGAAGTTTGCGACATGAAAAACTTTAATTGCCCTAAATGCGGTAAAACTTTTGAAGAACGTTTAACCGATATGATTGCTAAAATCGGCGAAAATATGAACTTAAGACGCGCTAAGGTTTTGGAAGTAAATAACGGTGTAGTTGCTTCGTATGTTCACGCCGCTTTGCGTCCTAACTTGGGCAGAATCGGCGTATTGGTTGCTTTGGAATCTGATGCTGATAAAGCTAAATTGCAAGAATTAGGCAAACATATTGCCATGCATATTGCCGCTTCCAACCCCTTGTTTTTGGATATTGCTCATGTTGATCCCAAAGCCGTTGAACATGAAAAAGGCATCTTTGCCGAACAGGCTAAAGCTTCCGGCAAACCTGAAAACATTATTGAAAAAATGGTTGAAGGCAGAATTCGTAAATACTACGAAGAAGTTGTTTTGGAAGAACAGGCTTATATTATGGATCCTGATAAAAAAGTTAAACAGGTTATTGCCGATGCCGCCAAAGAACTTGGCTCTGACATTAAATTAACCGATTATGTTTGCTTTAAATTGGGTGAAGGCTTACAGAAAAAAGAAGAAGATTTTGCTGCCGAAGTTGCTGCTCAACTTAATAAGTAAATCTGGCTCTTTATTACAAACAGCCGACAATTTGCGTCGGCTGTTTTTTTACACTAAATTTATTTTTTTAACATATCGTTTCCTTTTCCATTTTTTATAAATCCTTTAAGTAAAACTTCTTGACTTTTTGTCAAAAAAAGCCATACTTAAGACAGCAATCAATTATTAAAATCTCTATACATATGGAAGTATTAGGAACAATCATGCTGGTATTGGGCATTGCCGGTATGGTGATTTTTTACTTTACCTATCTGGGAGGTAGAAAAGTAAGCCCCAAAATGCACAGCCTTTCGGTAATTTCAACAATTATCGGAATTTGTGCATTTTTTGTAATTCTTACCCACTGGCCAATCGGTATTGCCAAGTTGGTCATGTTGTGGTTAGCTCTCATGGTGGCGGTTATCCCGACGATTGTCGGCTGCATATTAGACAGCAAACACGGCTATCAGATCTCGCAAAAATTCAATTTTTGGACGCATGCCGGGTTTATTGTCTGGGTATCGGCCATTGTTGTCGGCCTGTGGCTACATAGTGCCAACAATATAAAGCAGGTCAAAAAAATTGAGCGGGTATACACTGAGCACCTAGTAATTCCTTATTCCGATAAATCAAGAAATGTCGGTTATAAGGATGAGCTCTGGGTACTGATTGTAACCAAAGACGGCAAAATCATCCCCGTATCTAAATTTGAGCCGGAGGTAGATTTTCAACTCCTCTACCCCAAAGGGGATACCATAACCGTACTAAACGGGCAGATTTTGTACCCTCGTCACATTTTTAAGTAAATTATACACCGTTTCCTACTTGGGAAGCGGTGTTTTATTTTAAAAAGTTCCATACTTGACTTTTTAGACAAATTAAGATATTCTGCATGTGATTTTGTATTTTTGTTAAATTAAAAAAATATTATGGACAGCTGGTTTTTAGCCGGGATAGTTATTTCTATCCTGCTGGCGTTATTCGCCCTTGGTGAAATTTTTTATTTCACGGATCTCTACCTTAACAAACGCGATCGCAGCACCGTATCAAACCGCATTATGTGGGTGGTTTTATCGGTCGCCGTGTCCGCCTTTGTATGCGTTATGATTATTACCTCCGATATTGCCGTCCGGTTTATCGCCTTAGGTGCAGGGTTATTGCTTTTGGCAATATTCATGGTTATAACCTGCATCAGGGATTTAAAGCACGGCTTTGGTGCCGATGTAGACTTTAAGCCGAGAACGCATCTGGCATTTTTGGGCATAGTTTTGTTGTTGCCGCTAAGTTTCATCTTGGGCTTTTACTGTGATAACAAAATAGAAAGTTATCGTTATACCAATGGTGAAACCAAAGTTATAGACTATGTAGCCATTATTCCGGTTGAGGTTACAAACTATGAATGGGTGGATGGCGGACATGCGGAAGTTGCCATTCTCAGAGGTAAAAAAACTGTGGAACATGTGTATCTTATTACCACGGACGGGGAGGAAATTTTTATTTCCAAGAAGTATCCCGGTAAAGATTACGCACTTTTATATCCTCACGGAGATACCGTCAGGGTATACAAAGGAAAATTAGTAAAACTGCGTTAAAAAACAAAAAACCGTATCCTTTAATTTTAGGGATACGGTTTTTGTTATGCAATAATTATAAAAAACATTTGACATTAAACTTTTTTATTGTAATATGCCGATTGTCTTGAGTGACAGAGGTATTATTTTGGGGTTGTAGCTCAGTTGGGAGAGCGCTTGAATGGCATTCAAGAGGTCAGGGGTTCGATTCCCCTCAGCTCCACCAATTTTTAAGCACTGTAGTTTTTAATTAAACTCAGTGCTTTTTTGTTGCTTGTTTTGAGGGGAATCTCACCCCTACGGGGTTTAAGTCTTACTCCGTAAGTGTTGCTCATTTTTAGCAACACTAACTCCGTTGCGGGCAAGATGGTGTAACGCTCGCTCTTTTCGCCTCTCGGCTCATCGCTTGCTAACACCAACTGATGCTTCCCGGCAAAAAATGTCCACCGGACATTTTTTTCTCGGGACAGCCCCCTCAGCTCCACCAATTTTTAAGCACTGTAGTTTTTAATTAAACTCAGTGCTTTTTTGTTGCTTATTCTAGGGGAATCTCACCCCTACGGGGTTTAAGTCTTACTCCGTAAGTGTTGCTTAATTTTAGCAACACTAACTCCGTTTCGGGCAAGATGGTGTAACGCTCGCTCTTTTCGCCTTTCGGCTCATCGCTTGCTAACACCAACTGATGCTTCCCGGCAAAAAATGTCCACCGGACATTTTTTTCTCGGGACAGCCCCCTCAGCTCCACCAATTTTTAAGCACTGTAGTTTTTAATTAAACTCAGTGCTTTTTTGTTTTGTTAATTATAATTAAAATATTTTATATTTAGACTGTAAAAAATACAGGAGATTATATTTATGGATAAGCAAATAATAGAAATATCAAATGACGGATTTGCCTTATCTTTGTATAGAGGTTTTATTGTCATTAAAAGTGAAGAGCAGACGGTTAAAGTACCTCTGGATAATATCTTATCTGTTATCATTAGTGCTAACAACATTACACTTTCCAAAAATATAATCAACGCTATAACAGAATATGGAGCTAATGTTATTTTTTGCGGAAAAAATTATGTTCCATATTCAATAACAATTCCTTGTGCGGGGCATTGGCTAGTTGCATCAAGAATTCAACAGCAAATTGACACATCTAAACCATTACAGAAAAATTTATGGAAAAGTATTGTTCAAAATAAAATTTATAATCAAGCTAAAGTATTAGATTTATTTTTTCCCAAACACCATAATATAGCTCGACTTAAACAATTAGCCAAAGATACTATCAGTAATGATGCTCGGAATAATGAAGGTATTGCGGCATCAATTTATTTCAAATCTTTGTTTGGAAAAAATTTTGTTAGAGATAGATTGTGTAATGATATCAATATTTTGTTAAATTACACTTACATTGTTTTACGAGCCATAGTTACAAGAGCAATTTACGGCAATGGACTGTTGCCTTTTTTAGGATTAAAACATTGTGCTAAAACCAACACATTTCCTTTGGCTGATGATTTAATGGAACCCTTTAGACCTTGGGCTGATAAATTGGTATTTGAGGAAGTAAATAGGCTAGTTAATATTCAAGATATTGAATTGACGCCGGAAATAAAACGAAGATTAACAAAACTGATTTCTATTCCAGTTAAGACAGGCAAAGGTTGTGTTTCATTAAATGATGCCGTGTTTGATTTTGTGGGAAGTTTGGTTGCTAGTTTTGAAGATAAAAAAGTTAAATTAAAATATCCGGAATTTGAATAGGATTGACCGTCTAATTAATCTCTGATATGCTCTTATTTAGAACAAATAGCTTCGTTACGATGTTATAGTTGACCGTCTAATTAATCTCTGATATGCTATACTGATTGCAGATAACTGTCACTGCCCAGTTATAGTTGACCGTCTAATTAATCTCTGATATGCTATGTGCAATTCGTGAGTGTCAGCCCGTGACGTTATAGTTGACCGTCTAATTAATCTCTGATATGCTTAATTATCTATACGAGTTAAGAAACCCGTAGTTATAGTTGACCGTCTAATTAATCTCTGATATGCTATCTAGCGATAAATACTGCCTTGCGTACAAGTTATAGTTGACCGTCTAATTAATCTCTGATATGCTTCGTTGGATATTTTGCTTATTTTGAATTGTGTTATAGTTGACCGTCTAATTAATCTCTGATATGCTCGTTATGCACATTATTTATTAAATACAGAAGTTATAGTTGACCGTCTAATTAATCTCTGATATGCTCGGATTTGCCAAGCTCAAAATTTGGGTAGAGTTATAGTTGACCGTCTAATTAATCTCTGATATGCTTGTTTTGAATTTGGTTTATTCAATGTTTTAGTTATAGTTGACCGTCTAATTAATCTCTGATATGCTATTAAAATCTTATAGGGAAACTTTGGGTATGTTATAGTTGACCGTCTAATTAATCTCTGATATGCTATTATTTTAGACAAATACGAATTTTTTAAGGTTATAGTTGACCGTCTAATTAATCTCTGATATGCTTACCGTTTTGTTTGATGTTATCCAAGGTTTGTTATAGTTGACCGTCTAATTAATCTCTGATATGCTGGGCGTTAATTTGTTGTACTCTTCTTTTGTGTTATAGTTGACCGTCTAATTAATCTCTGATATGCTAAGAGAAAAAATCATCCATAGAGGAATATAGTTATAGTTGACCGTCTAATTAATCTCTGATATGCTAATATTGATAGTTATCAAACCACACGCTTAGTTATAGTTGACCGTCTAATTAATCTCTGATATGCTGAGATGGGTTGCAACCATCCATGAGAAACAGTTATAGTTGACCGTCTAATTAATCTCTGATATGCTATACGCATCAGACAAGCTCTTAAGCCAGATGTTATAGTTGACCGTCTAATTAATCTCTGATATGCTGAGTTTCGGGGACGGTGCTAGATGATAATTGTTATAGTTGACCGTCTAATTAATCTCTGATATGCTATAAAAAAAGCGACGCCAAACATAATGAATGTTATAGTTGACCGTCTAATTAATCTCTGATATGCTACTGTAAACAATGATACGGCAGACAAGACGGTTATAGTTGACCGTCTAATTAATCTCTGATATGCTTTAAATATATAATACCACATTTATCTTATAGTTATAGTTGACCGTCTAATTAATCTCTGATATGCTGTCTGATAGCACAAAGCCTTGAAATAACTAGATTTCAAGGCTTTGCTTTAATAAAAAATGTTATTTATTTTCCCCTAAAATAGCAATAATTGTCCATTTTTTTCGCGAATCTCTTCCTCATTTTCTTCAAAATTCTTACCTAAATAATTCTCCGTCATCATATATTGCTTATCGGTGATATAAATAAAAGATACAGAAGAGTTATCGGGTATGAATTTAGATAACTTTTTAGTTAAGGTTTGCCCAACCGATAAACTCTTAACCGGTTTGATGTAAACCGAAAATTGCTTCATCATAAAACCTTCATCTAACAAAAGGTTACGAAAACGTGTGGCTTTACGCATTTCGGTTCGGGTACGGACCGGAATATCAAACATACAAATTATCCACATCATAGACCAGCCGGTTAAGGTTTCAAGCCGCTTTTGCCTCGCCATTACTCAATACCTTGTGTTTTTTCTTTATCTTTCCAAATGGCGTTAATTCTACCTTACGGGTATGGTGTAATATATAATAAGATAGTCCTTTGCGTAATGTTTTTACAAACATATAGTCTAATTCTTTATTTTGAGGAGAGGTCATTCTTGCATCAGAAATATAATCAATATTGAACTCACCTCCGCTAAATTTCTTTACTTTTGCTAAACATCTCGGCTTATCAGTATAAGTTTGCCATTCCTCAGGCGTGTCTAGCTCCAGCAAATCCCCTTGTTGAATAGACCAGATAATTTTCCCTCCTTGCTGTTGCCACTGAGGCTTAAAGTCTGTTTGATTGATGTCAAAACATCTTATGACTTCCCAACCGATTTTCCCGTCTTTTTTATAAAAATCTACTCGGTAGTTGTTTCTTCCCTCATAGGCAGTACCATTACCTCCATGTTTGGGAATAAAAACCAGAGAGGAACTGTTTTCATAACTCTTAAATTTGCCGCCTTTCCACAACTTTTTCTCTTGGATTATGTAAAAAGCTTTAGTTAAAATGCGACCTTCGGTTATGGTAATTGCTTTTTTACCTTCTGATACAGCTTTTTCATTTTCAGCAAGTAAAATTTGCTCGGCTGTATTTGCATAAAGTTCAAAGTCTTTAACTAATTGGGCTTGTTTGGCTTTATCTTCGGCAATGTGTTCATTCCATTCATCTTTGATAGAATCCGAAATAAGCAACTTGTTTAAGTCTTTCATTGATTTTACAACTTGTAATATTTTTCGCGAATAAACCGTGATTAAGGATTTTTTATCATCCGGATTAACACATAAAACTGTTCTACCTGTTTCCTTATGCAGTTGTCCAGCTTTGCTGTGTTCCTGCTTGTGCGAAACATTAACATTTTTCAAAACATCAATCACTCTACGACGGAACTCTCCAACAGATTCTACTGCCGTTAATGGCAAAGGAACTCTTTGATGCGGTAAATCTACCTCATTTGCCATTTTTTGAATCATAGCCCGATTAATACAAGCAACAGTTATGGCATCCATAGCGTGATGACGGTGGTCTATTCTTGGTTTTGATAACCACTGTTTATTTTTTGTTTTATCAATAAATTTCCATTTACCATCCATATTGGGTTTGGCTTGACCTTCCATCACAACCCCCGTTTCTTGCTCAATCCAATAGGGCGAACAATTTATATATCTCGGAACATCAAGCTTCATTAAGTCGTATTCAAGTCCTTGTAAGTTCCAACAGCGACGCATTTGGGCTGTCTGAGCTCCTTTAACAGGAAGAATCCGATTGCGTATAATATCTTCACTATTGTTACTGTCCACAATTGCTCGTAAATATCGTGCTGCCATTTTGGAAACATAGCGTGTATCAGTCAAATAACGAGTCGTTTCCTCGCTATCTCCTTCTTCTTCAAATTTTTCTCGGGCATCTGCTTCAAAACGCCATGCTTTAGCAGGTGTCCGCTCACGAGCGTTTTTTAAAATTTCTCTTATCATTTCCGGAGATTTGGTTTTTAGAAAATATTCATAAGCAAAGTCATTCCCTTTGGCATTATTCTCATTACGATTTACCAAACAAAGGTTGTTATAAGTATCGGTTCCGCCTTTGGCTTGCGGAATAATATGTTCTATTTCAAAACCCTCAAAATTTCTTGTTATATTACCCTTTGGATTATTCGTTGGATTATAAGCATCTTGCCAGCCTTGCTCATTGGCAAGTTTATATTTTAAAATATTTTTAGCATTGATGAAAAGTTTATGGTCTTTTAAGTATTTTTTAGCCTCTTCATTAAGTCTTTCATTATTTTTTTGCTTTTGCTCTTCTTGTTTTTTCTTTTTGGTTGACATACCAACATCTCTGCCAAGCTCAATATTGATGTCATAAGGTTTGCCGTAAATGCGGATAATATCATTTACCACCAAGCGAAGTTGATTTAAAATCATATGCACTGCCGGATTTGCAATTTTACCCCATTGGATTTCATTTAATAATCCGTCTTTTTCTTTTCCTGATAGTTGTCTTAACAGTTCAGTTTTATATTGTTTTATCAATGGAGGAAGCGGTTGTGTATCCGCCTGCAAAATTTCACCATAATAAGGAAGCTCTCCACATTTTCCTTGATTTTGACGTGCAATCTCTTCCGAAGCCATAAAACGAGAGTCGTGTCTTGATAAATCATCGGTTATTTCTCGGTGAGTAATAACTTGTTCTTTTAATTTTTCTAAAATAATTTTTGAAGCACTTTCACCTAACATTCCTCGCCCTTTGGGAAGTTTGGTCAGCAATTTGCCGATTTCTTTATCGTCATCAATCTTTAAAATCGGTTTTAAATGAGCGATTAACTCATCTTCGCTGTATAAACGGCCGTTTTTATCATTCGGATTTACAGGATTGGCTAAAAAGTCAACAAATTTTGCTAATTCATCAAAAGAAAGGCGTTGTATATATTCAACCTCTGCAAATTCGGGTCTGGAATATAAATATGCTGGAATTGGTTTGGATTTTTCTATATCATTATCAATAGATAGACGATACTGCTTAGAAAGGCCAAGAAGTTTTGAAATTGATTTCTTTCCTGCATTTTGTCCCTTCAACAGAAGTTCGTTGATAATTTTATCTCGTTCCTCTAAAGTAAGTTTGCGTTTATTAGTATCGCTCAAAATACGGACATTATTTACTTCTTCATAAATACGTCTTAATTCTGATAAGGGATGTGCTCTCAGTAATCTGTCTTCATCTCTGAAATAAACACATTTTCCGGTAGCATAAGGAGCCGGTGGACGCTCAAAAAACAAGATATTATAAATTTCTTTTTTCAGACCTTCTTTTTGCATTTGTGTAAAATATTGAGCCTGTGTATCCCAAATTTGGTTAAACTCATCTTTTACCAAGTAGCGAGGAATCGCATAATCAACAATTTGTTGTTTTAAAGCGTGTTCTCTTTGACGAATAATCCTCTTATTTGAATCTATTTTTTCGCCTTTTTCATTTTTTGCATATCCCTCACAAATACGTTTGTAAAAAAACTCACCTATTGTTTTGGAATTTGTTTCTTTTAAATGCTCTGACATCATGTCGTAAGCTGATTTTTTAGCTTTAGATTTTTCGCCTTCTTCTAAAACTTCTTCTTGTAACTCTTCTGAGGCTGAAACAAATCCGGCTCCGCGGTGCTTTGCTATATGCAAAATTGCTCGTCCGATATAATTAGGATTAGATAACATACCATTAACTGCATCAAAGCGAATTTTATAGGGAGATTTTGACCTTAATTTTTCGGTACCTTCCGGAGTATCGTTTACCCAAAGATTGTTTTCAAAAAGTTTTTTTGCAAGAAGTTCTAGCCTTTTACGAGTACGAATCTGATTTTTTCTCATTGTCCTTTTAAGGCGACGCTCTTCCGCTCCTTCCGATACATTAAAAATGCGAACTCCGGCATCAATAATATCTTTGGCGTTATTTTGTTCATCAAGCTCAATAACTGCACTACCGATAGAACCTACACCTAAATCCAAGCCTAAACGATACTTCATAATGCCTCCTTGTCTTATTGTTGTGTAACCACATACAAAACAACTTATAATATTATTATTGACATTTCAATCAAAATCTATTTATATATAAGTAATATATGTTTTGATTTTTTCAGAGATTAATTAGACGGTCAATACATATATAATAAGGCTTTATGCCGTAAGATGAGGGGGTGAGTAATTGCCCCCATTATTCTATTTGATACGCTTTTTATCCTATTACATTCTTGCCCGTGCATTTTAATATTACAATCTGCTTGTTTTTCTTTGACATAATGCTTATTTATTCTATGATACTTATGTTGGTGATAATATGACACAGTTAATAAATTTTAGTATTAACAATAATACCCTGACTTTATCGTTGGGCGGTGCCTTTGTGCACTTTGAACAAACCGACCAACTCTATAACACCGCCAACTCCGCTCCTATTAAAAAAATCATCGTCACCTCCGATAATTCACTAAAAAATTGGGACTCCTCCCTCTTGTTAATTCTATTCAAACTCAAAAATATTGCCGATACTCGTAAAATTGATTTTCAAACCCAAAATCTACCTGACGGACTGAGCCGTATGCTCCTACTTGCTACCGCTGTTAAGCCCCATCATGATACTCCTCTAAATCATCATGATCCTCTTTTAGATAGAATCGGCGGTTACTGGCTCAATTTATATAATGTCTTCATGAAAGGTTTTGATTTTGCCATAGATAATATATCAGCCTTGCTTAAATTTGTCCGCGGAAAAAGCGTTACTCGCAAAGTTGACTTTTTGTTTGCTCTTGAAGATTGCGGACCTAAGGCTTTGGGTATTGTCTCCCTCATAAGCTTTATGGTCGGACTTATTTTAGCCTTTGTCGGGGCCATCCAACTCAAAACTTTCGGAGCTCAGGTCTATGTTGCCAGTTTGGTTACTATCGGTATGATACGCATTATGGGCGCTATTATGGTCGGCATTATTATGGCAGGCCGTACCGGTGCTTCTTTTGCCGCAACTCTCGGCACCATGCAGGTCAATGAAGAAATTGATGCCTTAAAAACTATGGGTATACCTATTTCTGACTTTTTAGTATTACCCCGCTTGGCGGCCATGATTATTGCCATGCCAATCCTTACCATGCTGGCCGATTTTATGGGTATGCTCGGCGGTGGTTTTGTCGGTGTCTTGCTTTTGGGAATTCCTGCTTCCGAATACTGGAAATATTCTTGGCAAGCTTGGAGCATGTCTAGCTTTTGGGTAGGTATTTTCCACGGCTTTGTCTTTGCTTTTATTATATCGCTTTGCGGTTGTTATTACGGTATCAACAGCGGTCGTAACGCCGACGGTGTCGGCGTGGCTACCACCAAAGCCGTTGTTTCTGCCATCGTCTGGATGATTGTCGCCACAGGTATCATTACTTTTATTTTTGAAAGGTTGGGAATATGATAAAAGATAAAATCGTTGCCCGACACTTGCAAGTTGCTTACGGCCCCAAGGTGATTATCCAAACTGCCGATTTTGCCGTTAAAGAAAATGATATTTTTATCATTATGGGCGGCTCAGGTTGCGGTAAAAGCAGTATGCTCCGCGTTTTGACCGGCTTGCTGCCCCCGGCTCAGGGAACTTTCTTTGTAAACGGTATTGACTACCCCAAAGCCGATGATGATACCAAATTGGAAATTATGAAAAAAGTCGGCATTTTGTACCAAAGCGGCGGTCTTTTTTCTTCTATGACTTTGGCCGAAAATGTTGCCCTGCCCCTACAAAAATACAGCGACTACTCCCCTTCTACAATTGCCGACTTGGTCAACTTAAAACTCTCTTTAGTAGGCCTCTCCGGCTTTAATGACTATTACCCGGCTGAAATCAGCGGCGGTATGAAAAAAAGAGCCGGCTTGGCCAGAGCCTTGGCTCTTGATCCTCAAATCGTCTATTTTGACGAACCTTCCGCCGGTTTAGACCCTATAAGCTCGGCTCGTTTGGACGATTTGATGAAAGATATTAACCAAAATTTAGGCACAACCTTGGTGGTGGTAACTCACGAACTTGATTCAATCTTTAATATCGGAACCAACTCTATATTTATTGATGCCGCTACCAAAACTTTAACCGCTCACGGAAATCCTCACGATTTGTTGAAAAATCCGCCTAATGAAAATGTTTTTAACTTTTTAACTCGGGGAAGAGAAAATGCAAAAACAGCCCAATAAAAAGAAAATCGCCATATTTGTTATTTTAGGATTTGCCCTTATGCTCGGCATTCTCTTAAAAAATGTCGTCGCCGGATTAACGGCAGACCAAAAAAATATGGCCGTTATGTACTTTTCCGAATCCATTAACGGATTAAATGTCGGTTCGCCAGTTGTCTATCAGGGAGTACAGGTTGGTAAGGTTGTTAATATTGAAATTATGACCGACCCTAAAACTTTGGAATTCAGCATACCTGTCTATGCCCGTTTTTCCACCGATGATGATGATATAAAAATATTAAACTCCTCCCAAAAAATTAACCGCCGGATGGTCTTAAAAACTCTTATTGCTAAAGGTTTGCGAGCTCGTTTGACAACCCAAAATCTGCTCACCGGACAGCTTATGATTGAATTGCAAATGCTGCCTAACACCCCTATTGTCTTGCAACAACCCGAAAATAATCAGGCTATTTTTGAAATTCCTACCACTCTCTCGGCTCTGGGCGGAATTTCAAAAGATTTGCAAGATTTGCCCTTAAAACAGATTTTGGCTCGGGCCGACAATGTTCTCTCGGAGCTGGAAAAAGGTGTACCGCAGGTTTTGCAAAGTTTTGCCAAACTCGGGGACAACTTGAATTTGTATGCCGATAAATCGGCTCCGCAAACCGCACAAACCCTAAATCAACTCAACCGGACTTTACGCGATGTAAGTGCCGCTTCGTTGTCGGTTAAAAATTTATCCGATTATCTGGAACGGCACCCCGATGCTTTAATCAAAGGTAAAAAGGAATAAGCCATGAAAAAATTTGTTGCTTTGTTATTGTTGTTACCACTACTTCAGGGATGTTTTTCTTCTACCCCGAACAGTCGGTTTTACTTGCTTGAAAATCCGGCGGAATCCCAAATCGTTTCCAAAAGAAAAATCAGTATTGCCGTTCAGGATATTATTATTCCGCAATACTTGGAAAAACCGCAAATTATTTTGCAGCGTCCCAATTCGCCCGAACTTGAAATATCCGAATTTAACCGCTGGGCTTCCGACTTAAATTACATGCTCCAAAATCTGCTTATCGGTAATTTGCAAAATGCTCTGCCCAATGCTACCATTAAGCCTTTGGCTTTCGGGGCTACTACCAATGTTGTGGTTAAAGTTAATTTGGAAAAATTCGGCGGCTGGTTTAATGAAAATGCCTACATAAAAGGTAATTGGCAGATTATCAATACTTACGGCAAAGTCTTGGCTCAGAAAAATTTTAATTTGACTCAGCCGGCCGGACCCAATTTTTCAACTTATGTTAAATCTTTAAGCATAATGTGGAACGAAGTTGCCATAGATATTGCCCAAACTATAAATAAACTTTAAATTTCATGAAAGATGTAACTCTAAATGACAATACTTACTCAACCTGTTTTGGAAATTAACTTAAAACATTTAATTGATAATTTTAAAACCTTGCAGCAAATTGCTCATCCGGCCGTTGCCGCCGCCGTGGTTAAAGACGATGCTTACGGCCTGGGAGCTAAAAAAATTGCTCCGTTATTGTATGATGAAGTAAAATGTAAGCACTTCTTTGTAGCTCACGGAATGGAAGGCTCTCAAATAGCTCCGCTTGTTCCCGATGCCGAAATTTATGTTTTGCAAGGTTGCGGTCAGGATAGTTTGGAATGTTTTACCCAACATAAAAATTTAATTCCGGTTATAAGCTGCCCACAGATGCTCTCTTTTTGGAAAGAAAATAACCCAGATAAGAGGAAAGCGGTTATTCATATTGAAACGGGCTTAAATCGTCTCGGCTTTAGAGAAGATGAATTGCAAAATTTATCTAAAGATGATATTAAAATGTTTTGTATGGTAATGTCGCATTTAGCCTGTGGCGATGAAAAAGACCATTTTATGAACGCTTACCAATTAAATAATTTTGAAAGATTGAAAAAAACTTATTTCCCTAAACTTCCGGCTTCGCTTTCGGCTTCGGACGGGGTGTTTTTAGGTTCTGATTTTGCCCAAGACATGGTGCGTTTGGGAGCAGCTATGTATGGCATAAACACCGCTCCTTATCGTGAAAAGCAGATGAAAAATGTGGTAAAAGTTACCGCTCCGGTTTTGCAAATTGAAAATTTGGCCAAAGGACAATTTGTCGGCTATTCGGCAACTTATAGAGCCAACACCAACCGCAAAATTGCCATTGTTTCCATAGGCTATGGCGATGGGTTGCCGCGTTCGCTTTCCAATGTCGGAAAAGTGTTTTTTAAAACCGGCGGCGAATTAAATGAAGCTCGTATTATCGGCAGAGTTTCAATGGATAATGTTATTTGCGATGTTACCAATGTTAAAAATTTAAAAGTCGGCGATACCTCCTACTTAACCGATGATTTTTATACCTTGGACGATATGGGAAGAGATGCTAACACAATCTCGTACGAGATTATGTCAAGACTTGGTAAGAACACACGTTTTATCCGTAAATATATTTATTAGGCTATCCCGCTTTATAGGTTTTAAAAGCCTTGTCTTGCTCAAATAAATAAAGCAAGATTCTTAAGGCTTGTCCGCGTTTGCTTTCTAAATTTTTATCGGTTTGCAAAATCAGCTCGGCATCTTTACGGGCGGTATAAAGCAAGTCTTTATCAACGCTTAAATCCGCCAGTCTAAACTGTGTAAAGCCCGATTGACGCGTGCCCAAAACTTCGCCGCCGCCTCTTAATTCCAAATCTTTTTCGGCAATTAAAAATCCGTCTTCGCTGTTTTTCATAATATTTAACCGCTCTTTTGAAGTTTCGCCTAAAGGATAACCGTAAAGCAAAATACAGGTTGAAGCTTCATAACCGCGTTTAATGCGTCCGCGTAATTGGTGGAGCTGAGCCAGCCCAAAACGCTCGGCCTGCTC
This sequence comes from uncultured Alphaproteobacteria bacterium, assembly GCA_944391375.1. Lineage (GTDB taxonomy): Bacteria > Pseudomonadota > Alphaproteobacteria > RF32 > CAG-239 > CAAFZY01. The sequence continues at coordinate 1,945 of CALXTJ010000006.1, read as the reverse complement.
TATTATCATGATAGTGGCCTCCGGAACATTAACCCCAACCTCAATTACCGTGGTGGCTACCAGTAAATTTATATCGCCGTTTTTAAACCGCTCCATTACCGCATCTTTTTCTTTTTCCTTCATTTTACCGTGAACTAACCCTACCTTATCGCCAAAGATTTTTTGTAAGGTTTTATAACGCTCTTCGGCGGCGGCTAAATCGGTCTTTTCGGATTCTTCCACCAACGGGCAAACCCAATAAGCTCGGGTTTTATTTGAAATTTTTCGCTTTAACGCTTCCACTATTTCCGAAAGTTTACTTACCGGAATAACGCGGGTATCAACCGGTTTACGTCCTTTGGGAAGTTCATCTATTTTGGAATATTCCATATCGCCGTATTGCGTTAATACCAAAGTCCTGGGAATGGGTGTTGCCGTCATGACCAAAACATCGGGTTTAACTCCCTTGTTAGTTAATTCCAGTCTTTGATTAACCCCGAAACGATGTTGCTCGTCTACCACTACACAGGCCAGATTTTTAAATGTTACATCTTCGGTAAATAAAGCGTGCGTACCCACCAGCATATCTATTTTACCAAGTGCTAAATCGCTTAAAATTTCTTGCCGCTTTTTACCTTTTATTTTGCCGGTTAAAAGCTCAATTCTAATCCCCACCATATCTGCCCATGCCGACATGGTTTCCATATGCTGCTTGGCCAAAATTTCGGTAGGTGCCATAATGGCGGCCTGCATATTACACTCTATGACATTTAACATGGTTAAAAAAGCCACGACCGTTTTACCGCTGCCGACATCGCCTTGTAACAAACGCAACATTTGATAAGATGAGGCTTGATCGGTAAAAATTTCGGATAAAACCCGTTCTTGGGCTGAGGTTAAATTAAAACCCAAACCGTCTAAAAGTTTTTTACGCAACAAACCGCTGCCTTTAATACTCCGGCCTTGCTGTTTTTTGACCCGTTGACGGGCAATACAGAGTGCTAACTGATTAGCCAATAACTCGTCATAAGCAAGACGCTTGCGAGCCGGTGAATTATTTTCCACATCGGACGGCTTTAAGGGGTGATGAGCCATATATAAAGCCTGATTAAAAGGCATAAAGTGTTGCTTGATTAAAAAGTTTTCATCTTGCCATTCAGGTAAAATAGGCACTAAAGAAAGAGCTTGTTTTTGCAATTTTAGAAGCATTTTATTAGATACTCCGGCACAAAGCGGATATACCGGTTCTATACTTTGCAACTCGGCAAGTTTATCGGCGGAGACCATATAATCGGGGTGATTCATTTGCAAAGCGGAATTAAAAATTTCCAGCTTACCGCTTATGGCTTTATAGCTGTTAAGCGGCATACCTTTTTGCAAAGAATCTTTATAATACTTAAAAAAGTTAAGTGTTAAATCGGCAGTACCGTCGGTTACGATAATTTTATAGGGTTGCTTTTTGGTAGGCGGCACGATATGTTTTATAACCTTAACTTTGCCGGTCCAGATATGCCCGCTTTGAGCATATTTTAAGGGATCTCCATAAGTTCGGTCAATAACATTTATCGGCAAATGCCAGAGTAAATCAACCACTTTGGAACCCTGACATAAGCCTGCCACCAATTTATAATAGCGACTGCCGATACCTTTTAATTTTTCAATTGATATAAACAGCGGATTTAAAATTTCCGGACGCATTACCTACCCCTTATTATCATATGTAAGTATTGTAGCTCTCAAGTAAAACTTTGTAAATTTTTCTTAAAAAGTTATGGACAATCTGTATCAATATTGTTGAAAATTTTTACGGATAAAAAAGTAAGCGGCTTTGGACGGACGGTGTTTCCCGTCATTACAACACAAGTACTTTGTGTTCTGCAGTTGCACCGATTTTCTGCTCTTCAAAGCCGCTTTTTTATATAATATTTGTCATTATATAAAACTCTATCAGATTGACAAATAATCT